>WHTN01000072.1 GCA_009377715.1 Dehalococcoidia bacterium
ATTTCACACGCCCTCTTTTTTATATATCTATCTTGCTCTTAATACTTCGAAACGTTCAGCTCTTCGATCTTGCCTTCTACGAGGTAAACGACGCGTTCGCAGATATTCGTCACGCGGTCGGCGATTCGCTCCAGATTGTGAGCGACCCAGGTAAGGTGAGTGGCCCGCTCTATTGTCTTCAGGTCATGGATCATAAAGGTGATAAGCTCCCTGTAAACCTGGTCGTAAAGCGCGTCGACCTCATCGTCGCGGTCGCAAATAGAGCGCGCCAGAGCGGTGTCGCGAAGCTTAAACGCTTCCAGGCTGGCTATTAGCATCTCAGTGGCGATGGTCGCCATGCGTGGGATGTCGATGTACGGCTTCAGCGGCGGCTCGTCAGCCAGCATGATGGCTATCTTGGCCGTACCTTCGGCATGGTCACCCATCCGCTCCAGGTCGACGATTATGTGCAGAACAGCAACGATGATGCGCAGATCGCTCGCCATCGGCTGTTGCATGGCGATCAATTCGATGCACTTCTCCTCGATGTCGTATCGCCTGTCGTTGATCCTTATATCGTCGGCGACGATCTGGCGCGCCAGTGCGACATCTCGCTCCTTCAAAGCCACGATCGATCGTTCGATGGCAGTCTCCACCATGCTCGCCATCACGAGCATGTCTTCCTGAATTTCGCTCAGTTGCCGATCGAACGTGGTACGACTCATATTATTGCGCACCGCCTAACCAAACCTGCCTGTAATGTAGTCCTCTGTGCGCTTATCCTTGGGATTAGTGAATACCTCTCGTGTTACCCCATATTCCGCTAGCACGCCCGTACGTTCGTCGTCTATCATCAAGAAGGCTGTGTAGTCCGAAACCCGCGCGGCTTGCTGCATATTATGAGTGACTATGACTATCGTGTAACTGTTCACTAAGTCTCTCATCAGTTCCTCGATGCGAAGCGTAGCTATGGGGTCTAGTGCGCTGCACGGCTCGTCCATGAGAACCACCTCCGGCTCGACCGCCAGCGCACGGGCGATGCAGAGGCGTTGCTGCTGCCCTCCCGAAAGGTTAGTAGCCGGTTCATCTAGCTTATCCTTGACTTCGTCCCACAGAGCGGCCCGTCGTAAGCTTTTTTCCACGCTCTCGTAAAAGTCTTTCTTCCGCGAGAACATCCGGTTCAGGCGCAATCCCGCTGCCACATTGCTGAAAATTGACATCGTCGGGAAGGGATTGGGTTTTTGGAAAACCATACCAACACGGCGACGGAGGTGCACCGGATCCGCCCTGCCAGCTAGTATATTCTCGCCTGCGAGGATAATTCTCCCTTCTACACGGGTCCCGGGAATCACTTCATGCATGCGGTTTAAGCACCGGATGAAGGTTGATTTGCCACAACCGGAAGGCCCGATAATGGCCGTAACCCTGTTCGATTCCACGTTCAGAGAGATATCGCGGATAGCTCGCGTTTTCCCGTACCACGCGCTAAGGTCTTCGACCGCCATCGAAGCTCCTTCGCGAGCGACTTTCGTAGGCGCTTCTTGCCAAGACGTTGTCACGCCAATTACCCTAATCCCGTTCGATTCTATCATACCACCTTGCGTACCGCCTTGCGCCTCTATCATATCACCTCGTGCCTCCTCGTTGTCGACCTGCTGCCCAGCGCGCAAGCACGTTGATTAACAGCACAATCATGATCAAGAAGAAAGCCGAGGCCCAGGCCTCTTGGTGCCACTGATCGTATGGACCAATAGCGTAACGGTATATATGGACTGGAAGTGAATCCATCGGCTCATTAATGTTGGTGGTCGTAAACCGGTTTCCCAGCGATGTGAACAACAACGGCGCGGTCTCTCCGGCCGCGCGAGCCGTAGCAAGCAATGCCGCGGTCATCAAGCCACCCATTGCGGCCGGTAGGACTACATTGGTGATAGATCGCCAACGAGTAATGCCTAATGCCAATGCGGCCTCACGCTGACTGATGGGAACCAGCTTCAGCATCTCCTCACTTGCTCGCGCCACTATGGGAAGCATGATTATAGCAAGAGCCACAGACCCGGCCCAGCCTGAGAAGTGGCCCTGCCTGACGACGATGAGCTCGAACACGAAAATCCCGATGACAATCGAGGGGACGCCGGCGAGAACATCAGCGACGAACCGAATCGCGGCTCCAAGCCGAGGACTAGCGTACTCCGCTACCAGTATGCCCACTCCTAGGCCCACTGGCACACCTAACACCGTCGCCAGGCCAAGCATCAGCAGGCTACCGATCAACGACGGGACGGCACCGCCACCAGATTCACCTAAGGGCGCTGGCGACTTAGTGAAGAAGTCCAGGTTTATGTAACTGATTCCCTGAACGAAGACATAAGACACCATGTAGAAAAGAATGGCCACGCACAAAGCGGCGCTCAGTGCTGCGAGCACGACAAAGGTCTGGCTCCAGGCGCGTCGAAAATCGTAAGACCGAATCATTCGCGCACCGTGGATGGAATCCGCACCAGCGTGCCCACGAGCAACCGCGCGATGATATTTACTAACAAAGAAATGACCATCAGAATAAGGGCCGCCTCGATCAACGCGGCAATATAAAGTTCGGTCGTAGCCTCTGCAAACTCGCTCGCTATAGCGCTCGCGATCGTATGTGTCGGTTCAAATAGAGAAGGTGTAATCTGGAACCCGTTGCCGATGACCATAGTTACCGCCATCGTCTCTCCCATCGCGCGGCCGAGCCCAAGAATAATCGCTCCCACCATACCGGAACGAGCGTAGGGGATAACTGCCTCGGATATTACCTCCCAGCGCGTCGCTCCTAGCGCCAGCATCGCCTCGCGTTGGCTGTTCGGCACCGCAAGCAAGACATCCCTGATCACCGCGGTTACAATGGGCACTATCATAATTGCCAGAATCAGTCCCGCGCTCAAAACGCCAACTCCGAATCGCGGCCCATCGAACAACGGTATAAAGCCCAAGTTGTCGCCGAGAACTGGCTGAACCACTTCCCTAACGATGGGCACCAACACGAACAGACCCCAAAGGCCGAGAATCACGCTGGGTATGGCGGCGATGACCTCGATAAGGGCGGAAGCTGGGCGGCGAAGCCACTGGGGCGAGAGCTCCGCCAGGAAGATCGCTGTGCCTATGCTAACGGGCACAGCGATCAGTAGCCCGACGAGCGAGGCCAAGATCGTTCCGTAAACCAGAGGCAAGGCACCGAAGATTTCTCGAACGGGGTCCCACGTCGTCCCGCCGAGGAATCCGAATCCGAACTCAACGATCGACGGGCGTGCCCCACGCGCGAGCTCTACGACCAGAAGGGCCGTTACCGCCAGCAGCGCTAAACCACACGCGTACATTGCACTTCGGAAGAACCAATCCCCCATTGCTAGGCGATTGGTTCTTCCGGCCGCTGTTCTACCGGATACGAGCTTGAAATTCAGCACGGCGATCCTCGATTGACTATTTGGTCAGGCAGGCCGCTCCGCCACACTGAAGCTTCAGGATCTGGTTTTCGGCGGCCTTCGCAGCATCCGGCGCGAGCGGCGCGTAGTCCAAATCCGTAGCGAAGGACTGTCCGTTGTGGATAGCCCACCACAGGTAATGAGCCAGAGCTTTACCCTTCGACGCATCCTCCTGATTCTGGTAGGCCAGAATCCACGTGAATCCAGAAATGGGGTATGCCGCAGCGTTGCTCGAGTCGGTGATTAGGATCTTCATGTGTGCGGGAATGGTAACACCTGCGGCAGCGGCGGTAGTCGCCTCTAGCGTAGGCGTGACATAAGCACCAGACTTGTTCTTCATCTGCGCGAAGGCCAGATTGTTTTGGTGAGCGTAAGCCAGCTCCGCATAGCCGATCGACCCGGGGAGCTGCCGCACCTGACCAGCAACGCCCTCATTGCCTGCTGCGCCTAAGCCGGTTGGCCACTGGACTGATGTGGCGAAGCCTGGACCACTTTGCCAAGCGGGGCTTACCTTTGACAAGTAGTTCGCAAAGATGAAGGTCGTCCCCGAGCCGTCGGAGCGGTGGACGACTGCTATATCCGCGTTCGGCAGAGAGACTCCCGGGTTCAGCGCTACTATCTTGGCATCGTTCCATTTGGTGATGTTGCCGAGGTAAATGTCGGCGAGGGTGGGGCCGTCCAGCTTGAGCTGACCACTCTGGACGCCCTGGAGGTTGTAAATAACGGCGACTGCGCCGCTCGTCATAGCTATGTGCATAATCGAGCCGCCGGCGGCAACCGCTGCCTGCTCCTGCGCATCGGTCAAGACACCATCGCTAGCGCCGAAGTTAACCGTCTTCTCAGTGATCTGCCGGATGCCGCCGCCGGAACCGATCGATTGGTAGTTAACCTCCACGTTGCAAGCCCGCTTGTATTCGTCAATCCACTTTGTGTACAGAGGGTTCGGGAACGTCGCTCCAGCGCCTGCGAGCGAGTTAGAACCGCCGGGAGCGCACCTAGGATAGCCCGCGACCACATTCGGATCGTCGGTAGCTACGGGCGATGATGCTGTCCCCGTCCCGGTCGGCGAAGATGTCGTCTCCTCATCATCGTCCTCGCATGCAGCCAAGAAAAGCGCTACTGCCATAACTGCGAGTACGGCCAATCGAAGCAACCAAGCGCGTCTCTTCACACCCGTGAGAAGGTTGAATCCCCTTAATTGCATATAAGCCTGCTTCTCCTCCTTCTTCTTGCATTCATGCGTACTGTGACAGCTTCACGATAGAGCCTTTTTTGTTAATGCGCGTTAAGGCACGTTAAGGGAATGTAAAATCGAGAAGAAAAAGTGGTCACTCGGCAATGACTTCTTATGCCGAGATAGGATCGAAAAAGTAAACGTGGAACCGGCCCCGAGTTGGCTTTGGACGCCTATCTCGCCGCCATGGGCCTCTATGGTATGTTTTACAACTGCTAGGCCCAGGCCGGTGCCACCACCACCGCGAGAGCGGTCTGCCTTATAGAAGCGCTCGAATATGCGAGGCAGGTCGGAAGGGTCGATGCCAGCGCCCGTATCCTCAACGCTTACAGTTAAAGAGTTCCCCGCGGCGAAAGCTTTTATCCTAATAGCGCCACCCGTGGGCGTAAACTTGAGAGCGTTGTGCACTAGATTGATCACGACCCGTTCCAAGCGCTCGGCATCGCCGGTAATCGGCGGTAAATTCGACGCAAGATCGACGCTGAGGTCGATGGCCTGACGTTCCGCTTGTGGCTTCAGCCTGTCCACCGCCGCGGTGATAACTGCTTCGATGTTTACCGGCTTCTTAACCAGGGGCACTTCTCCTGACTCGATCCTAGATAACTCTAAAAGCTCCTCGACGAGTTGCACTAGGCGGTCGACCTCCCCTTCGGCGCGCCTCAGGAAATCACGGGCGATCTCCTTTTCCTCTAGCGCTCCTTCCTGCAACGTCTCGATAACCGACTTTATCGAAGCGAGGGGCGTGCGTAATTCATGCGAGACGTTAGCGACGAAATCGCGCCTTATCTGCTCCGTTCGCCTGATCTCGGTTAAGTCATGGAAAACGACGAGAGCGACCCAGTCTCCGCCGGCTACAATTGGCGTCGCTATCACCTGGAGGGACTGCTGACTGTGATGCTCGATTATAAGTGTAGTACGGCGACCATCGTCTCGACTAAGCTTTAGCGCCTGTAACACCTCATCGTTAGGTATTATCCAAACGAACGGCTGCCCGACGAGGCCGTTTTGGGTGCGAACGAATAAGCGTTCGGCCGCCACATTGGCGAAGGTTATGTGACTTTCGCTATCAACAGCAAGCACGGCGTCCGTGCTGCTGTTGATAGCCGCCACCAGCCGGTTGCGTTCTTGTGAGGCAGCCGCAACCAGGTCTTGTATACTCTGCGCCATGCGGTTGAACGTACTCGCCGATTCAGTCACCTCGCCAACTGGCAGAGGGGCCAGGCGCTCAGCCAGGTCTCCAGCAGCTACGTTTCGCATCGCGGTAGTCAGCCGCGAAAGCGGTCGCACTATAGAAATAGTGACCATGAAGCCAAAAGCTGCAGCCGCGATAGCTGCGATAGCGATGACGATAAAAACAGACCAGAAGGAGTTCGAATCATAAACGCCTAAAGCGAACACGAGCGCCAGTACCAGCAGTAGAAGAGCGATCGTTATCTGGAAACGTAAACTCGCAAGCATTTCCTAGCCTTCGAACCTATACCCGACCCCCCTAACGGTTATCAGACGTGTGGGTCTTGCAGGTTCGTCTTCTAATTTCTGTCTCAGCCAGCTAACATGCACATCTACCGTGCGCGTATCGCCGGCGAAATCGTAGCCCCAGATCTGATTGAGCAGTTGCTCGCGCGTAAAAGTACGCCCTTTGTTGCGAAGGAAGAACACCAGCAACTCGAATTCCTTTGGCCTAAATGCGAGCACTTCTCCGGCTTTAGTGACCTCTCGCCGATGCATATCCACTTGAACATCGCCCGCCTCCAGAACGTCTACTTCTTCGATGGGCGGCAATTCCGCCCGCCGTAGAAGGGCATGGACGCGAGCCATCAGCTCACGAACGCTGAAAGGCTTGGTTACGTAATCGTCTGCACCCAACTCCAGCCCGACGACCTTATCGAGTTCGCTGTCCTTAGCGGTCAGCATGAGGATGGGCACATTTGTCTCGCGCCGGAGGACCCGGCATACTTCCAGCCCGCTCAGGCCGGGCAGCATGAGGTCGAGCACGACGAGGTCTGGATGCCTTTCCCGGGCCACATCCAGACCATCGGCGCCATCCCCTGCTGTAAACACCTCATACCCCTCGCGTTCAAGGTTGTACCGCAGGGTCGCTAGAAGCGTTTGCTCATCATCGACGACAAGTATCTTCTTCATTACCGTGTTCATGTGCCTCCGCTATTGTCCATAGAAGTAAAAAGTCCCGCAATGGCGGGCCTTAAATTTCTGAATCATATAAAGAACAAGGGGCTGGTTGTTTAACCTCGATCATAAAGTTAGCATACCTATCGTTATGTCAGCTTACGGCTACCGATCCGCTCCCATTCTAACATGGCGCTTTCGTACAACCCAATATTACTAATACCTGTTATAAAGAGTCGCCTTGCGTCTGAGACACAAGGCGACTCTGCCGTTCTTAACAGCAAGACTTTAAGACTGTGGAACTTTCATGTACTTCTTGCGAAGCTCCGCCCAAGCCTTGCCATGCTCGTCGGCCTGCCTCTTCCAGTGCTCGGGCATCGTGCGGTACGGTGTCCTCGGCGGGCCGACCTTGGCGTAGCTAGCCGCGTTCGAGCGACGCTTCTCGGCTTCGGTGTTGTAGTTATCGAAGCCGGGGCGCTCTCCTTCTGGGATAGACGGTGGCAGCGAGCGTAGATCCGTGTCGATCTCGGCGATGCGCTTTTCGTCTTCGTTAAGGATAGCGTCCATCAAGGCGACCAGCGGCTCGGGGCCCATAGTGGCGCCGGTGGCCCACATAGCGGTCATCTTACGTCCCGCCTTCTTGTAGGCGTGATAACCCTGGGCGCCGGAGCCAGGGATGAAGTTGATCTGGTGGCCGGCTACTTCCAAGTCTTCCGTCAGGTGGTCCATCCCGTACGATATTTTGCAGGCGATTACCGTCGGCGCCTTCTGGCCTACGCCGGCCCAGAACTCCGTCGGGAACTCGGACTTGAAGAAGCGCCGGTTCGCGTATATCTTGATCGGCATGTCAGGCAGCGCCTGCCCTAACTCAGCGAAGAACTGCACCGAGTTCTCGATAGTCGGCGTCTGCCACAGCGGCAATCCGATGAAAGCGCCATCAGCGCCGATATCCTTCATCGCTCGCATCTGCCTCAGCACCTCTTTCGTGCCCAGGGCGGTGCAGCCGGCGAAGACCGGAATGCGCTTGCGCGCGGTCTGGACGACGGTGTCGATAAAGTCGCGCTTCTCTTCCCACAACAGCGCCGCGCCTTCGCCGGTCGTCCCGCACAGCGAGATGCTGCTCACCCCATCGCGGATGAGGTTCTCGACCATTCGCTGCGTCTCTTCCAAATCTACGGAGTCATCTACGTCCCAACCATCAGCGCCCTCTTTGCAGGGCGTCGGCGCCATAGCATCGACTCCCCTGATATCGCTCGCCGATAACATAATGTTCCCCTCCTTGATACTTAATATGTACCGCGTGCTGAAATTACTACTCGTCCGATGAGATGTCAACTGCCGGACGGGTACTATGTCATTCTGAGCAAAGCGAAGAATCTACTTCTAAACTAGACCCTTCGCTTCGCTCAGGGTGACATTACCGCCTCGCGCTGTGCTGAGATGCAAATTCTGCTGCTATCATTAAGGTAATGGCACAAAACAAACTCGAACTGTACACTATCGGCCATTCCACCAGGTCGCTCGAGGAAATGGTCGAGATATTGAAGTCGGCAAATGTCGGGCTTCTGGTCGACGTCCGGACTGTGCCGCGCTCCCGGCATACGCCACAATTCAACAAAGACCGGCTGCAAAGGCAGCTGCCTGCCATGGGCATAGAGTACCGCCATCTGCCCGAACTGGGCGGCTTCCGCCAGAGCATCGGCGAAGCGTCTCCGAATACCGGCTGGCGCAACAAGGGCTTTCGCGGCTTCGCGGACTACATGCTAACGGACGCTTTCACGCAGGCGCTAAACGACCTCATACAAATCGCGCGCGAGCAAAGGGCGGCGATCATGTGCGCAGAGGCCGTTCCCTGGCGCTGTCATCGATCGTTGATCGCGGACGCCCTACTCATACGCGGCATCCAGGTACAGCACCTGATGGGCGTCGATAAAGCGCAGTCCCACGAACTCACGTCCTTCGCCAAAGTCGACGGCGAAAGTATTGTCTATCCAGGTTGAAGTTGCCCCTATAAGTCTTTCCTCCTTAAGCCAAACAAGCTTGGCTTTTGCACAAAAGTGCTGAACTCAATGTCATTCTGAGCGAAGTGAAGAGTCTTGCGTAAAAATGTCCCTAAACGTGAAGTCTTTGCTCCCATGGGTCGCTCAGAGTAAAATTTCTTCGCAAAGCCAACAAACTTGACATGAGATGTACAATGCCATGAGAAGGCGCTACCAATTCTCCTGACAACGACATGGAAATCCCGTTTGCAGATCCCAGATTAATCCGGGAAGTGGTTATCCACGGCTCCCCATCGTGGGACGCGCTATGACCACGGCCGACGCGCTTCACCGGGGAAGGGACTCCTTCGAACGGCAGGCTTGGGGCGATGCGTACGCCCAGCTTTCGCTCGCGGATAGCGAATCCCAGTTCGAACCTCAGGACCTCGAGCGGCTAGCAATAGCCGCCTACCTAGTGGGCCGGGACGATGAAAGCGTTGACGTTTGGACGCGTGCCCATAACGAGCTGCTTAGCCACGGCGACACAGCGCGCGCTATACGATGCGCCTTTTACCTGACGATGGCCCTTATCGATAAGCGTGAATTTGCGCGTGCCGGCGGTTGGCTCACAAGAGCGCAGCGGTTGCTTGATGAAGGCCATCTGGACTGCGTGGAAAGTGGGTATCTTCTTCTGCCTATAGCACTGCAGTGTCTCGATCAGGGAGACAGTACGACAGCACACGCTACATTCAGCCAAGCTGGCGAGCTCGCTGGAAGATTTCAGGACGCCGACCTGATGACTCTCTCTCGGCTCGGCCAGGGCGTATCCTTAACGCACATGGGAGAGACTCATAGAGGAGTGGAGCTATTTGACGAGGTGATGGTCGCCGTTACAAGCGGCGAGGTGTCGCCGATCGTCGTGGGACTCGTCTATTGTGCCGTCATCGAGGCATGCCAGGATATCTTCGATCTGCGCCGGGCACAGGAGTGGACGGCCGCGCTGAGCCGCTGGTGCGCATCGCAACCCGACCTAGTCCCCTACCGCGGCCAGTGCCTCGTGCACCGCGCCGAAATTATGCAATTACACGGCGCGTGGCAGGACGCCATGGACGAGGCGCAACTAGCACGCGAACGCTTTTCCCAGCCACTCGTACAACCAGCAATCGGGATGGCCTTCTATCAGTTGGCCGAACTTTATCGGCTGCTCGGCGAGTTTTCGAAGTCGGAGCAAGCATACCGCCAAGCCAGCCAAGCGGGACGAACGCCGCAGCCTGGCCTAGCGCTATTGCGGTTAGCTCAAGGGCAAGTCGACGCAGCAGAAGCCGCGATCCGCCGTGTCGTAGACGAGGCTCAGGACCGCGTGCCGCGATCCAAGCTGCTCGCGGCGTATGTCGAGATCACGCTTGCCACAGGAGATATCCAAGCGGCACTCACAGCTATCGAGGAGTTGGCCGTGATGGCCACCGAACTTGATGCGCCGCTTCTACAAGCCATGTCCGCCCAAGCTCTGGGGGCCGTGCTTCTCAGCGAAGACGCCCCGCGTGATGCTCTCAGGGCGCTGCGCCGCGCGTGGACGTTATGGCAAGAACTGGAGGCGCCTTACGAGGCCGCGCGCGTCCGCGTCCTTATTGGACGCGGCTGTCGCGCTCTCGGGGATGAGGACTCGGCGGAGATGGAGTTTGACGCCGCTCGCTGGGTCTTCCAACAACTCGGTGCCGCGCCAGACGTTGCCCGGGTAGAGAAGTTGTCACAAAAGGCATCCGCGCAGATCGCAAGCGGGCTGACGACGCGCGAACTTGAAGTCTTACGCCTCTTGGCGGCCGGCAAGGCCAACCGTGCCATCGCAGGCGATCTGTTCATCAGCGAAAAGACGGTCGCGCGCCACGTGAGCAACATCTTCACGAAACTTGGACTCTCGTCCCGATCAGCCGCAACAGCGTACGCCTACGAACACGACCTCCTATAGCGCTACATAAAATTACCCACGCCCCCGCTTCCACAAATTGGGCATTTAGCCCGATGCGTCCTTTCTCTCCAGCCGACAAAATAAGGTTCATCCAGACTAGAGGAGGGACACGATGTCGGAACAAAACAAAGCTATGGTGCGCCGTTTAGTAGAGGAGGTGATCGGCCACGGCAACTTCGCCCTGATCGATGAGTTTGTCGCCGCCAACTACGTTGGACACTCATCTTACCCGGAGACCAACAGTAGAGAGGGCCACAAACAGTTCTTCGTCGCTTTACGCCGCGCGTTTCCGGACCTGCAAATAATCGTCGAGGACCAGATCGCTGAAGGGGGCAAGGTAGTCACGCGTTGGACTGCGCTCGGCACGCACGAAGGCGAGTTCGCGGGCATTCCACCGACTGGCAATCGGATCGTGATGACAGGCATCGACATCGACCGTATCGCCGACGGCAAGCTTGTCGAATGCTGGACGAAGTCGGACGATCTGGGCACGCTCCAGCAGCTAGGTGCCATCCCTGCAGCTGATCGGACCGGCTGAGAGAAGAACAACAAAGCCATCGCAGCCCTGGATTAGAGATTTCCAAAAGGTAGGCAAAAGGAGGAAAACTATGGAAACTTCGGGAATGGGGACTTTACAGGACGGGATCGCGGCAGGGTCTGATAAGGGCGTCTCGGAGTCTATTGAGACGGTCATAATCGGCGGCGGGCAGGCGGGCCTCTCAACCGGATATCACCTCGCCAAACACGGCCTGCCATTCGTAATCCTCGATGCGAACGAAAGGGTCGGCGACGCCTGGCGGAAGCGGTGGGACTCGCTCCGCCTATTCACGCCGGCCAAGTATGACGGGCTGGACGGTATGCCTTTTCCAGCCGGCGCAAACACCTTCCCATCCAAGGACGAGATGGCAGACTACCTCGAGTCGTACGCAGCTCGTTTCGGACTGCCGGTTCGAACCGGTGTGAAGGTCGAGAGGCTGACGAGACACGGCGATAGGTTCGTTCTAACGGCGCTTGATTCTCAGTTCGAAGCGAAACAAGTCGTCATATCGTCAGGGGCACATCACATAGCCAAAGTCCCACATTTCGCAGGCGAACTCGACCCAGAGATCGTGCAGCTGCACTCCAGCCAGTACCGCAACCCTTCCCAATTACGGGAAGGAGACGTGTTGATCGTAGGTGTTGGCAACTCCGGAGCAGAGATCGCCTACGAAATCTGCCGCAAGCATCGCACGTGGCTGTCGGGCAAGCCCTCGGCCCAACTACCCGTCCGTCACGGACCCACAGCTGCACGATTCGTTTTGCCATTTGTACGATTCCTAGGCCATCACGTACTGACGAAGGGCACACCGATAGGGCGAAAAGTCGGCCCGAAGTTGGCGACCCAGGCTGCGCCCCTCATCCGCATCAAACTTAAGGATCTCGCGGCCGCCGGGGTCGAACAGGTAGCAAGGACTATCGGTGTGAAGGATGGCCAGCCTGTGCTTGAGAATGACCGCATCCTCAACGTCGCGAACGTCATCTGGTGCACCGGCTTCAAGGAGGCGTTCTCTTGGATCGATCTCCCCATCTTCGACGAAGAGAGGCGGCCTTTGCACCAACGTGGGGTCGTCACAAGAGAACCGGGCCTGTACTTTATGGGTCTGATCTTTCAGTACGCTGAAAGCTCAGACGTGCTGCCGGGAGTAGGGAGGGACGCGAAATACATCGCCAAGGCCATCGCCTCACAAACGCGTTCAGCCGGCGCCAATAAAACCGGCCTCATGGCGCAGATCTAATTCATCACAGTCCGCTATATAAGAAAGGAGCGCAGATCATGACTAAAGAAAAGCAGCAAGCGCGTGATGCATGGGACAGCATCGCCTCAGGTTATGACAATTACGTCACAACGTCCCACTTCGCCGTGGCGGAGGACGCCCTTCGCCGCGCCGGACTGCGACCCGGGACGCGGGTCCTGGATGTCGCCTCCGGCACGGGCGCGCTCAGCATCCCCGCGGCGCGCCTCGGCGCGAATGTCACAGCCATCGACCTCTCCCCTAACATGATCGAGCGGCTGAAGGAACGTGCCCGGCGTGATGGGCTGAGTAGCCTGGAAGGCCGAGTCATGGACGGCCACGCCTTGGAGTTCGAAGATAGCACTTTCGATATCGCGGCCTCGCAATTCGGCGTTATGCTCTTTCCAGACCTCCCGCTCGCTTTAAGCGAGATGGCACGGGTTACGAAGCCCAGAGGGCACATTCTGATGATCTCGTATGCCCCACCGCCGATGCTGGATTTCCTAAACTTTTTTCTCAGCGCTATGCAGGCTGTCGTGCCCGGCTTTCACGGCCTTCCGGATGATCCTCCACCGCTGCCATTTCAAGTCTCGGACCCTGAGAGGCTCCGCGAGCGGCTGGCAGAAGCCGGACTGAATGATATCCGCATCGAATCGGGCGC
>WHTN01000006.1 GCA_009377715.1 Dehalococcoidia bacterium
GACATCGGGCACCCACATCTGGAAGGGGACAAGCGCCATCTTAAACCCGAAGCCGGCGGTGAGCAGTACAACCGCCATCACCAGTGCCACCCTGTTGTCATCGGCCGCCTCGCTTACAGCCACGGCGATGCCTTCAAGGTTTGTCGTGCCCGCCAGGCCGAACAGAAAGGCCATGCCGTATAGAGTAACCGCAGAGCTTATGGCGCCGAGGAGAAGGTACTTAAGCGCCGCTTCGGCGGACGTCGAGTCTTTAAGGAAGGCGGCCATTATGTAAAAAGATATGCTCGTCAGCTCAAGCGCAAGGAAGATGGCGATAAGGTCGCGACTGCTGGCCATAAGCATCATCGAAGCGGCAGTAATCAGCACCAGCGCCTGATATTCCGTTTCGCGGCCGCGGAAGCGCTCGCCATAGTCCTGCGAGGCCAGTATCACTACGAAAGCGATGCCTGCGAAGAGAAAATTAAAGAAGATGCTGAACTCGTCGACGACGAGGATGCCGGAGAAGGCCTCGCCCTGCTGGTCGGTCGCGATGAGCAGCCCCGTCCAGAGGATGGACGCCAGCGTAGCCCCCAGGGCTGTCAGCGTCAGTAGCCCCCTACGCGGCACCACTATGTCCGCGAGGAGCATGATGCCAGCGATAGCAAGAAGAATGAGTTCGGGGCCTAATCGGTTAACGTTTTCCATATACGCTCTTCATAATAACCACAGATTGACACAAACAGATCACAGATTCAGATTTTCTATCAGTGTTTATCTGTGTCAATCTGTGGTCGTTCTATACTAAGACACTCGCGCCGCTATAGGCGCTACGCCGACCTCCAAGAAATCTACGAGCACAGATGGGAAGATGCCGATGAGCATGATAACGGCCACCATGCCCGCCAATGCCGTTCGCTCCCACCAGGTAGTCGCGTCGCCGAGTTCCTGCCAGCGCGCTGAGCGCTCGCCGAGGAAGACCCGCATTATCATCCAAAGGATGTAGCCAGCGGATATCAGCACGCCGATAACGCCGATGACTGTCGGCAGACCGTACTTCCCGAAAGCGCCTAAGAACACCATCACCTCCGCGGCAAAACCGGCCATACTCGGCAAGCCGAGCGCCGCCAGTCCGGCGATGACCATGACGACGGCTATCACCGGCATGTTGTGGACGAGCCCCGACAGCTCTCGTATCTCCCGTGTGTGAGCGCGGTCGTAGACCATGCCAACGACGACGAAAAGCAGCCCTGTGATGGCCCCGTGCGTGAACATCTGCAGCGCAGCGCCGGTTAAGCCCACTTCGCCGAGCGCAGAGATGCCGATCAGCACGTAGCCCATATGGCTGACGCTACTATAGGCCACGAGCCGCTTGAGGTCGGTCTGCACGAGCGTGATAATCGCCCCGTAGATGACGTTCACCGCCCCGAACGCCGCTAGCCACACCGAAGCATCTATCGCCTGCTCCGGCAGCATGGACAGCGAGACGCGAAGCATACCGTAGCCGGCCATCTTCAACAGCACGCCGGCAAGCATCACGCTCACCGCCGTCGGCGCGTCGGTATGGGCGTCGGGCAGCCAGGTATGGAAAGGGAACATCGGCAGCTTCACGGCGAAGCCGAAGAAGAGAAAGAAGAAGACGATCGGCAGCGGCCATATAGCGTCCTGTATTTGCGCTTGCGACAGTTCGATCATGTCAAAAGTGCCGGCCGAGAACGACAGTACCAGGATGCCCACGAGCATGAGGCTGGAGCCGAAAATCGTATATAGAAGGTACTTCCAGGCGGAATAGACTTTGCGTCCGGTGCCCCAGATAGAGATAAGGAAGTACATTGGCACCAGTTCGAGTTCCCAGAACAGGAAGAAGAAGATGAAGTCCAGCGACGTGAATACGCCTAACAGGCTCGTCTCCAAGACCAGCAACCAGGCAAAGTACTCCTTTGGGCGAAGCGTCACGTTCCATGAGACAAGAATAGCGACGAGGCTCAGAAGCGCCGTCAGTCCCACCATTGCCAGCCCTAGCCCATCGACTGCCAGCAGGTACTGTAGCTCGAAGCTGGCTATATCGGCTTCGATCCAGGGCTTGCGCTGGATGAATTGGAAGCCGCCCTGATCCTTATCGAAGGCGATGAACAGCCCGATGGCGCAGCCGAGGACGATCGCGGACGTCGCCGTCGCTATAACGCGGGAATTTCGCTCATAGCGAGATGGCAGCAGCGCTATAAGCGCCGCCCCGGCGAGCGGAAAGAAGACCATAAACGAAAGCATTGTTTTTCTTGTTAACTCTCTTGTGCTCACCCTTCGACAAGCTCAGGGTGAGCGGGTTCCAAAGCTTTGTTCCGCTCGTGGTGAGCCAGACGAACCATGAGCGACTCCTGTCATTCTGAGCGAAGCGAAGAATCCGTAAGCTCAGGTGCTCGGATTCTTCGTCGGTCGTCACTGCGATCTTCTCAGAATGACATAGCTAAATCAGTGCCAATCTGCGGTAATAACTCCTCCTACGGCGGGTTCACCAGCATTATGCCCAACGCGATGAAAATCACGCCTACAAATATCGCCGCGCCGTAAAGCTGAACTTGGCCGCTCTGGACGTAGCGCATACCTGACGATCCCGCGCGCGTCGCCATGGCTAAGCCGTTTACAGCGCCATCCACGACGTAGCGGTCGAAGAAGGCCAGGCCGCGAGCGACGTTGCCTAAAATCAGCCGTCGTAAGATTAGGTCCTCGTACAAATGGTCCATATAGTACTTATTCTCGACGAGCGTATGCACAGGCCCAAACGCTTGTCGTAACCGATCGGCGCTGAGCAACCGGGCGCCGTAGATCGCCCAGGCAACGACGAAGCCGGAGACGCCTAAACCGGTGGAAACGACAGCGATGCCAAGGTTGAAGTCAAAGTGGTGCGCTTCCTCGGCTAGTTCGGCGGGCAGCGAGTTGTTCAGGAAATGCGTGACGCCATCGGAGATATTGGCGAAGCCTGTGAAGATTGAAGCGCCCGCGAGGATGACCATCGGCAGGAGCATCGCAACCGGCGATTCGTGCGGCTGGCGGGAGTGGCCGCCGTGGCTGGCAGCTTCCTCCGTCGCATGCGACGAAGGCTCGCCGCCCTTGTATTCGCCGGTAAAAGTCATAAACACGACGCGGCCGATGTAGAGCGATGTCATAAACGCCGCAACCAGCCCCACGTAGGCTAGAATGCGCTTTTCGTTCCAAGCGTCGAGAATGATCTCGTCTTTGCTCCAGAAGCCGGACAGCGGGAAGATACCGCCGAGACTGAGCGAGGCGATTACGAACGTAGTGAATGTCACCGGCATATAGCGGGCCAGGCCACCCATTCTGCGCATATCGAAGGTGCCGGTCGCGTGGTTTACGCTGCCGGAGCCAAGGAAGAGCAGAGCCTTGAAGAAGGCGTGATTGAAGAGGTGGAAGATAGCCGCGACGTACCCGCCCACTCCGAGCGCGAATATCATGTAGCCAAGCTGGCTGATCGTCGAATAGGCGACGACGCGCTTGATGTCGGTTACGACGATGGCGATCGTCGCCGCAAAGATGGCCGTGATGCCGCCTATCGCGGCGACGGTGTTGATCGCCACCTCGGAGCTTCGAACACAGGAAAAAGGCGAGCGACCAAATACACGCCCGCCGCGACCATCGTCGCCGCGTGGATCAGCGCCGAGACTGGCGTGGGGCCTTCCATCGCGTCGGGCAGCCATACGTGTAGGGGGAACTGCGCCGATTTGCCCACCGCTCCGGCGAAAACGCCGACCGCGAACCAGGTGATGATGATGTCACCGATGGCTCCGGTGACGGCGAGCTGTTGGATTTCGGGGATGCTGAGCGTGCCCGTCTGGTTCCAGATCAGCAAGATCGCGCAGAGAAAGCCCAGATCGCCCATGCGGGTGACCAGGAACGCTTTCAGCGCCGCCGCGCGAGCGGTCGGTCGCTCGAACCAGAAGCCGATAAGTAAGAACGAGCAGAGACCGACCAGCTCCCAGAAGGCGAACAACATCAAGATGCTCTCTGAGAGCACCAGCCCAAGCATCGAGCTGGTGAAGAGCGACGTGTAGGCGTAGTAGCGAGCGTAACCGGGGTCGCCGGACATGTAAGCCTGGGAGTATATCTGTACGCCCAACGATATGCCGCTGACGACGACGAGCATCATCGCAGTCAGCCCATCGACCGTCACTCCGAGGCGGATCGTCAAAGGACCGACGGTTAGCCATTCGTGCGGCGCGAAGCCGATACTGTGGCCGTCGTTCTGGATAACGCTATCGAGGACCCAAAGCGAAAGGAGGAACGTAATCGCGACGGCGAGGATGGTGATGTAGCCGGCGTAGCGCCGGCTTTCAGGCGTCCAGGCGCTTGCTAACGTCGGCAGCCCTAGGACGACAAAAGAGGAAACCGGCACAAGGATTATTGCCCATACTGCGGCCTCAGGTATCGTATCTAGCATACACTCCTCGGCGTTAGCGTCATTGCGAGGTCATCGCAGATGACCTCAGCAATCTCTGAATTGCGAAAAGCTATAGAAAGCGGTGCGTCATAGAACGGGCAGAGATTGCTTCGCTTTGCTCGCAATGACATCCTAAACTTTCCTCAAAATCTCCTGCGCTACGTGAAGCTTCCCGCGCGGCACATAGATCTTATACGGCTCTAGGTCCGCCTGCTTGCCCCAGCCTGACTGCGGCACGACCTGCACCGCTAACGCCTCGGCGGCGAAGAGTTCGCGCCACATCTCTGCGACGTATTTGTTCTTTACTTCCATCAATTCAATCCACATGGCTATCTCACCACCACACCCCACCGGGAAGGAGGAAGAGGGTAGGAGGAAGAAAAGAGCACCGTCTCTTCCCCCTTCCTACTTCCCTCTTCCTTCCCTATTACCATCTGAGTAGATTCAGCTTATCGATATCGATGCTGCGGCGTTGTCGGTAGATAAGCACCGCCAGAGCTAGCGCCACCGCAGCCTCAGCCGCAGAAACTGTAATTACGAATAAAACGAAGACGTGGCCGGCGATCGGGGTTGCCGACTCTGAGAAGCGCGAAAAAGCGATGAGCGTCAGGTTAACCGCGTTGAACATCAACTCCACGCCGATCAGGACACCGACCGCGTTTCGCTTCGCTAGCGCTAGATATAGCCCCACGCCAAAGACCAGCGCGCTTAGTACTAGGTAGTGGTCAAGCGTTATCGATTCCATCTTTTCACGAAACCTTTGCCCCTCGACAAGCTCGGGGTGAGCGGATTGGGGTCATTGCAAGGTCACTGTAAGTGACCAAAGCAATCTCTGCCCAAAAGAAACGGCCGCTAAAGCTGCGAGGGCGGATGAGTTGTCTCCACAGGCTGCTCGCTTGGGCAAAAGTTTGTCGAAGGGCAGTGTTTGTAATAACTCCTAGTCCTCTCGCACGATAACAATAGCCCCGAGCATAGCCACCAGCAGCAATACTGATGCGATCTCGAAGGGAAGAATATATTGATTCAGCATCGCCTCACCGATAGCTTGAGATGTTTCGGTGAAGGGGCCACGCGTCGCTTGCGGCCAATCGGTCGCTACCCCGACGGCAGCGAGCGTCGAAGCCATCACGGCGGCTATCCCAAGCGCCGGCAAACGGAAAAACGTCTCGTCGTTACGACGCCCGGCATTAGGCGTAAGCATTATGGCGAAAATGATGAGCACGGCGATGGCTCCGGCGTAGATTAACACCTGCGCCACCGCTACGAAATCGGCGGAGAGGGTGATATAAAGGCCCGCCACCCCGATGAAGCTAAGGATCAATGCCAGTACCGCATGGAGGAGGTTGCGCGTAGTAGCCGCGAGAACTGCTGCCCCGAGCGTTAAAGCGGCTAGCGCCCAAAAAGCGACTATCGTACCGGTATCGGTCACGCCTCAGCCTCTTGTCCGTAGACGATCGCCCCTACTTCTTGCATAAGGCGCACGCGCGGCGCGCGCTGCGAAAGGGGTCGCATCAACTTCGCCCAGGCGTAGATTAGCAACCCTGCCATTGCGAAGTTGACTACGGCGAAGATCGGTAGCACAAGGCCTGCGGACAGTCCATTTTCCTGCCAAAGGAGGACTTCCAGGCCGACCAGCAATACGTTTACCAGTGAGATCGGGAGAAGGAACTTCCACGCGAAGCTCATTAGCTGGTCAATACGCAGGCGAGGGAGCGTGCCGCGGCTCCATATGAAAAGGAAGAAGAAACCGTACACTTTACCGAGGAACAACATCCAGCCGGGGATCCACTCCTCCAAGCCGAATAGCGTCCAGCCGCCCAGGAAAAGCGTCACGCCTACGGCGGCGATGCCGAAAGTGGCGAAGTACTCGGCGACGTAGAAGAAGCCAAACTTTATGCCGGAGTATTCCGTATGATAGCCGGCGACGATCTCAGATTCTGCTTCGGAGATGTCTGTGGGCGAACGGTTGACCTCCACGGCCCCGGCTATCAGAAAGACGAGGAACGCTAGCGGCTGCAGGAAGATGAACCAGACGTGATATTCCTCTTGCCAGTTCACTATGCCGCTCAAACTCATTGTGCTGGTGAAGATCGTGATCGCTAGAAGCGCCATGACTTGCGGCACTTCGTAGCTGATGAACATCGCGACGCTGCGCATCGCACCGAGAAGCGAATACTTATTGTTCGACGACCAGCCGGCCATGAAGACGGCAATGGTCGCCAGCGAACTCGAGGCGATGACGAACAGCACACCGACGCTTAGGTCGGCGAGGACCATCTGTTCCCCAAACGGTACGACTGCAAAAGCCAGAAGTGCCGGCAGAACGACGAGCGAAGGCGCCAGCCAGAAGACCCAGCGGTCGGCGGCCTGGACGGTGATCGCCTCCTTGGTCAGAAGCTTAATGGCGTCTGCGACTGGCTGGAGCAACCCCATAGGACCGACGCGGTTCGGGCCGACGCGGACCTGAATGCGGCTGATTAGGCGGCGCTCGATCCAGACGAAGGCGAGCTGGCTCGTAACCAGCCAGCCGGTTATCGCTAGAATGCCGATGACGCCCGAAATGACGTACGGCAGCCAGTCAGGCCCGCCAGCATCGTCTACAAGCTCTAGAAATCGGGCGACCGGGTTGCCCAGATCGCGGATATCCCACCATTCAGCCAGGAACAATTCTGTACCCTTCGACAGGCTCAGGGTGAGCGGATTCAAAAGCGTTCTCCGCGCTCATGGTTCGACAGGCTCAGGGTGAGCCTGTCGAAGCTGCACCCCTTGACAAGCTGTCGCATAGGCGACTGTGAGACGGGATAAGCAAAAGGTTGAGATGTCATTCTGAGGAGCGCAGCGACGAAGAATCCGACACCCATAAGGCGGATTCTTCGCTCCCTTCGGTCGCTCAGAATGACATAGTGGAACGACCGATCAACTTTCAGCATGGTGGTCGGACCAAAGTACGCGTCGGGCATCAGCGGTCCACCTCACCGACGACGATATCGATGCTGCCCAGTATTACGATAGAGTCGGCGACGGACAGACCAACCACGAGGTCTTTCATTGCCGTTAGGTTTATATAGGAAGGCGAGCGTATATGGAAGCGGTACGGCGCAGGGCCGCCATCGCTTACTAAGTAGAAGCCGAGCTCGCCGCGCGGTGACTCAATGCGAGCGTATGCTTCGCCCGGCTCAGGCCGCATGGCAAGCGGAAGGCCTACGTTAACCGGGCCTTCCGGCAAGACATCGAGCGCTTGTTCGAGGATGCGTACGCTCTGGCGCACCTCGGCCATTCTTACAGCGAAGCGATCGTAACAGTCGCCATGGGTACCGACCGGTATATCGAACTCGAATTGATTGTAAGCGGCGTAAGGATCGGCTTTACGAATGTCCCAGGCCACACCAGAAGCACGGAGGATGGGGCCGCTCGCGGAAGCATTTATCGCCTGGTCGGCGGTCAACACCCCTATGCCGCGCGCGCGAGCCAGGATGATTTCGTTTTCGAGCAACATCTCCTCGTACTCGGCGATGCGCTGAGGCAATTCGCCCACTATGGATAGAGCAGCCGGCATGAATTCGTCAGGAACGTCGAAGGATACCCCACCGATGCGCATATAATTGACTGTGAGGCGGGCACCACAGGTCATTTCAAATAGGTCGAGGATACGCTCACGCTCGCGGAACATGTACATGAGCGGCGTTTGCCAGGCGCCACAATCGTTGACAAAGGTGCCGAGGGCCATGCTATGCGAAGCGATCCGTTGTAGCTCAGCGAAGATCACTCTGAGCACCTGTGCCCGCTCCGGCACCTCGACGCCCGCGAGCTTTTCAACCGCTAAGCAGTACGCCAAGTTGCTGTTCATCGCCGAGAGATAATCAGTACGGTCGGTGAACGGGATGTTTTGCGTGTAAGTGCGTTCCTCGGCCAGCTTCTCCATGCTGCGGTGGAGATAGCCCATCACCATATCGGCGTCGACAATCCTTTCACCGTCGAGCGCGACGCGCATGCGGAAGACGCCGTGAGTGCTGGGATGCTGCGGCCCAATGTTAACGATGTAAGGCTCGGCAGGCATTGTCACTGCGATTGCTCCGGCACGGATTCTCTCGGGAACTGCTGGAGACCGGGCTGAAGGCCGCTCGGAAGACTGAGAAAGTCTTTGCGCAGTGGGTGACCAGGGAAGCCGTCCCACAAAAAGATGCGGCGCATATCCGGATGTCCATCGAAGCGGATGCCCATCAGGTCATAGATTTCACGTTCTTGAAGCTGCGCTCCCTGCCAGACCGGCACTACCGACGGCACTATCGGCATATCGTGGTCCGTGGTGAGCGTTTTAACGACTGCTGTGTGGTTCTTCGACAGCGATTGTAGGTGGTAGACGACTTCGAAATACTCAAGCCAGTCTACAGCCGTGACGCTTATCAGAAATTTGAAGTCGAGCTGCGGATCGTCGCGAAGGAACCTGGCTATCGGCTCGATATCAGCGGGAGGTACGACTATGTATTGCTCTTCCGAACTGAGGGTGAGGTCAGGAAACTGCTCTGCAAGTCTAGCTGCCAACTCCCGGCCACCAAACAGTTTCGTCACGGCAGCCCCCCTATTGCCATTCTAGGCCGCCCTTGGCCCAGTCGTAGATAAGGCCGATGCTCAGTACCGCCAGGAAGACCACAACCCCGACGAAACCGAAGATCCCGACCTCACCAAAGGACACAGCCCACGGGAAGAGAAAAACAAGCTCGACATCAAAAACAAGAAAAACCAGGGCGATGAGGTAGTAGCGCGGGTGGAATTGCACCCAGGCGGTGCCTTCCGTCGGGACGCCACATTCGTAAGTGTCCTCTTTGACAGCGTCCGGCTTTTGGGGCCTGAACCGCAGCCAACCGAAGAGGTAAGAGGTCACTATCCCACCCAAAGGAAAGATAAGACCCATTATGAGAAGAAAGCCGACGTGGCCGAAATCGGAAAGCATTACTTATTTGTGAAATTTATCGTAATCGTTAAGGGAGTATAGCATAGCCGCCTACATAGAACAAGGGTGAATGTAATGTGTTGCAGACCAATTGGACGAAACAAGGACCCGTGTAACGGAGCCCCCTAACACTGCGTCTCTAATCATAAGCAACGGCAAGCAGTGTTGAGCAATGATCAACATTTATAAGGAAGGAAAGCCATGTTGATGACAGTCCGGGAGGCAGCTACGTACCTAAGATGCCATACATCAACGATCTACCGACTTCTACGCGAAAACCAGCTTCCGGGCGTCAAAATCGGCAATCAGTGGCGGATAGACACCGACATCTTGGCGAACCATCTGGGAATTGAAAGTGTTTCGCAGGACGAGGCGAATTCGAAAGTTCCAAGTATCCGACGATAGCTAACGACGCGTGCTAACGATCTCAGCGGAGGAAAAGATTGTTAAGACCTTCCCTATTTGTGGTTCTGCTGCTAACAGTTTTTACGGTTACCTTTCTAGCTTGCGAAGAGGAAAACGGCACTAACGGCACATCGCAGCCATCGGGCTCTCAAGAGGTGAGTATGTGGCTTGCGGGCGAACCCGCGAGCATCGACCCTAACAGGGCCGTCTTCGATGTCGAGGTTAGCGTGGTCCGGCAACTCTTCCGCGGCCTTCTCTGGTTCGACGAGCATCTGAAACTCGCCCCAATGGCCGCCGTGGAGGTGCCCTCAGTTGATAACGGGGGTATCTCAAGAGACGGCCTCACCTACACCTTTAAGCTACGGGATGACCTGAAGTGGAGCGACGGCCAACCGCTCACTGCCAGCGACTTCGAGTACAGCTTTAAGCGTCTTTTGGACCCGGCAACCGCCTCGGATTACGCTTCTCTTTATTACATAGTGAAGGGAGCTCAGGAGTACAACAGTGCCACCGATGGGGCTACCGACGTACTAGAGCGGCTCCGCAGCGAACTCGGAGTGAAGGCGACAGATGCAAAAACGCTAGTTTTTACTCTTGAAAGCGTCCGGCCTACCTTCCCTCAGCTTATGGCGCTTTGGCCAGTATCTCCAGTGCGGGCGGACGTTGTCCAGAAGCACGGTGACAGTTGGACCGAGCCGGGCAACTTAGTGGGTAATGGCCCTTTCATTCTCAAAGAATGGGCGCACCAAGAGCAGATAGTCTTAGAGCCAAACCCTCACTGGTGGGGAGCCGATAAGCCGCAGCTAAGCAAAGTTACCTTCAAAATCATCGAAGACCGTGCTCAAGCATATAACGCTTATTTAGCCGGCGAGCTAGACGTCGTCGTCGTGCCTCCAGAACAGATGGACTCGCTGCGTGGAAACGAGCAACTCAGTAAAGAATGGGTAGCTCATACCGACCTCGCTACTTTTGCCCATCAATTCAATAACACCATAGCGCCGTTCGACGATCCCAAAGTTAGGCAAGCGTTCTCTCTAGCTATCGACCGCGAGACCTTATCCAACGTCATTACTAAGGGCATCGACGCGGTCGCTTATAGCTGGCTGCCGCCCGGCATGCCCGGTTATGACGAAAATCTCGGCAGCCAGTGGAAGTTTGACGCAAACAAGGCCAAAAACCTTTTATCGGAAGCGGGTTATCCTGAAGGCAGCGGCCTTCCAAAGATCACGTTCACGTACGCGAACAGCGGCAGCAGCCCACTGGTGGCTCAATTCACACAGGAACAATTCAAGCGGAACCTCGGTGTTGAGATCGAACTCGAGCCACTTGAGCCTAGAGCCTTCCAACAGCGGGTTGGGAACGAGGAGTTCCAGATGTCGCTTCTAGGCTTCCTCGCCGACTATCCCGACCCTGAAAACTGGCTGCCGGACTTCTGGGGCTGCCGTAAATACGAGGGTGATGAGTGCACGCAGTTCGCCGGTAACAATCATATAGGGTACGCCAATCCGCAGTTCGATTCTTTTGTAGGGCAAGCCGCCAGAGAACTGGACCCCGCGAAGAGAGTCGAATTGTATGCCAAGGCCCATAAAGTCTTGGTCGATGATGCGCCTGTCATCTTCACCCGCTACCGCGGGCGCAGCTTGCTCATAAAGCCGCACCTGAAAGGCCTTACCAGGACAGCTATGGACGGAGGCATCGTAGGCGACTTCTTTTTGGAGAGGGTTTACGTAGATAAGGGATAGCAAGTGTGAGAGCGGAACATAATTAGCTTGAACACAAATGTCATTCTGAGCGACCGAAAGGGAGCGAAGAATCTTACGAAGCAACTATATGACCATTTGACTGTAAGACCCTTCGCGGAGTTTTATGCTGAGCGAAGCGAAGTGCTCAGGGTGACAAAATAGCCCCATAGCACTTTCTGCACAACTTTAGTATGGCTGGTTATCTGGTACGCAGGACCCTGTGGCTGGGGGTAGTCCTGTTCCTCGTCGCTCTCATCACCTTCGTCCTCATGCACGCCGTACCCGGCGGGCCGTGGGACCGCGAGAAAACGCTCGCCCCGGCGATCGTAGCTAACCTTAACCAACGCTACGGCCTAGACGATCCGCTGTGGCAACAGTTCGTTGACTATGTCACGCGCTCACTGCGCGGCGACCTCGGCGTCTCGTATATCTACCAAGACAGGCCGGTGGCGGAGATCATATCGGACAGCTTTCCCACTACTGCCGCCCTTGGTTTACTGGCGCTCGTATTCGCCCTTGTGGTCGGTCTCACCCTTGGCGTTGTGTCGTCAATGCGGCCGAACAGCGCTCTCGATTACGTCAGCGTGCTTTTCGCCACTATTGGCGCAAGCGTGCCGAACTTCGTTGTCGGCATCTTGCTCGTCGTAATCTTCGCTGTGAAGCTGGGCTGGCTGCCGACAGGCGGCTGGGGCGATCCCAAAGAGGCGGTACTGCCGGCGTTCACGCTCGGGCTGCTGCCTGCGGCCTATCTCGCCAGAATAACGCGAGCGAGCATGCTCGAAGTCCTTCGGCAGGACTACGTGCGGCTCGCTTGGGCGAAAGGCTTGCCGGAACGTACGGTTATGGTAAGACACGCCTTCCGAAACGCTCTAATACCAGTCCTGACCGTGGCTGGCCCTCTGGCTGCAACCCTCGTAACAGGATCTTTCATCGTCGAGACGGTCTTCTCGGTCCCGGGCATTGGCCGCCTCTTCGTACAAGCGGTCTTCCAACGAGACTACGGCCTCATCATGGGCACAGTGCTCTTCTATGCATTCTTAGTGGCTACAGCCAACTTCATCGTGGATATGCTATATGCTGCAGTTGATCCGCGGATTCGCTACCGCTAGGCGCGGGGCGGCTGCGCAGGCTCGCGATACGGATGGTATCGAGCGGCCGCCGCGTTCCAGTAGCCTTTGGAGCGACGCTTTTCGACGCTTGCTGAAAAACCGTCTCGCGGTTAGCGGCCTCGTGTTTATTATCACCGTGTCTGCTGTAGCCATCCTGGCGCCTCTAATAGCTCCGTACGACCCAACGCTTCAGGATTACAGCATCGTTCAGCAAGGCCCGAGCTGGGGCCATCCCTTCGGGACGGACGCCTTGGGCCGCGACCAGCTAAGCCGCGTCATATATGGGGCGAGGACATCGCTCGCTGTCGGCGTCTTCGCTGGAGCGCTCGCGTTAAGCATCGCCATAGCTGTAGCGGCGCTGGCAGCGATAGGCGGCCGCCTCGGTGACACCGTGGCGATGCGCTTTACGGACGTAATTTACGCCTTCCCCGAGCTGCTATTTATCATCCTCTTAGCCGCTGTGATGGGCAGCAGCCTCACAAGCTTATTCTTCGCCATTGGACTTGTCGCGTGGCCGGATAGCGCTAGGATCATCCGCGCTCAGATGCTATCGCTGCAGGAGCGGGAGTTCGTAGCTGCGGCCGAAGTTCTCGGCGCGTCGAAGAAGCGTATAGTATTCCAGCACATGCTACCGAACACGGTCGGGCCCCTCATAGTGGTAACAACCTTCGGTATACCGCGGGCTATTCTGGCGGAGGCCACCTTGAGCTTCCTGGGTATTGGCATTAAGCCACCGACGCCTAGCTGGGGAAGCATGGTGCAAGAAGGGTACGCCGCTGTCCTGGCTACGCCAGCCTTGGTATTGTTTCCGGCACTGGCGATAGCGCTGGTGATGATGGCCTTCACCTTCCTCGGCGACGGCCTCCGCGACGCGTTGGATCCGCGCACGCGATAACTAATCTTGGGTTCCTTCTCCGCTCACCCTGAGCCTGTCGAAGGGCGTCCAAAATTTGGCAATCGTTGTCTCAACTCAGAGATTGCTTCGGCACACTTGCAGTGACCTCGCAATGACACCCGCCGTCTTCGCTGTGCTATATTACGAATATCGAAAGCATCCTAAAGGAGGCCTACAATGGTCAACCTGAACGAGCTTGTAAATCCCGCGACGGGCATGGTCAACCGTAACATCTACGTAGATCGCGAGATCTACGAGCAAGAGTTGGAGAAGATATTCGCCCGTTGTTGGTGCTACCTCGGTCACGAATCGCAAGTACCGAACCCTGGCGATTTTGTCGCCTCGTACATCGGCGAAGACCCAGTGCTGGTAGTACGAGACTCTCGCGGCAAGATAGGAGCGTTCCTGAACACCTGTCGCCACCGCGGCATGCGCGTCTGCCGGGCGGACGAGGGGAACGCAGCCGCGTTCACCTGTACGTACCATGGCTGGACGTATGGCAACGACGGCAAGCTCGTGGGCGTGCCGGGTTACAAGGAGTACTACTACGAAGAGTTGGATATGGAGCAATGGGGCCTCGTGCCCGTGGCACAGGTTGATTCTTACAAAGGTATGATATTCGGCACGTTCGACGCGAATGCTACCTCGCTCCCAGAATATCTCGGCGATATGACCTTCTACCTGGACATCCTCATCGATAGGCGCGAGGGTGGCTCGGAGATTATAGGGGGCGTGCACAAGTGGATAATGCCCTGCAACTGGAAGTTCGCCGCCGAGAACTTCGGCGGCGACGGTTACCACTTCCCCATCACGCACATCTCTGCGTTCGCTTCCGGGGCGCGGCGAGACCAGGCGATACGCCGAGCCACGGGCATCGGCACCGAGTCTACCCAATTCGTCGTCAGCCCGGGAAACGGCCACAACGTGATGACCGGCGTCCACAACGGCGTGCCGCCCGAAGGACCGACGGAGCTCTTCGACGACTACATCGTGCAGATCTTTCCCGAGATGGAAGAGAGGCTTGGCCCCCTGCGAGCGCGCATGTCGGGCGGTGTCGGCAACATATTCCCGAACATGTCGTTCCTGCGCGGCGGCGGCTCAGGCGCGCATACCCTGCGGGTGTGGCATCCCCGCGGTCCGGACAAGATAGAAGTGTGGTCGTGGGCGATCGTCGATAAGAAAGCGCCGCCCGAGATCAAGGAAGCGAACAGATTCTATTGCACCGGGTCGTTCAGTCCCGGCGGCATCTTCGAAATGGACGACGCCGAGAACTGGGTGGCGGCCACACAGGCGAGTTCAGGCTATATGGGTCGGCAGCAGGTGTTCAACTACTCGATGGCGGTGGGCCATCAGCGTACCAGCGAAGACCATCCTGGCTCGCTCGGGCCATCGCCGAGCGAGCATAACCAGCGAAATCTGTACGCTCGCTGGCTGGAACTGATGAATAGCTAGCACGAAAGCTGCAAAGTCGCCCGCTTTTTTTATACTTCCTTAACACCTTCTTTAAGGGAGAGGAGTATCCTGGAGAAGGAGGATATAATAGAAGGAGGTTGAACATGGCAGTAAAACCGATTCCAGAGGGCTATCACACCGTTACGCCTGGTATGGCAGTCCCTAACGTAAAGGGCGTGATCGAATTCCTCAAGCAGGCGTTCGGCGCTGAAATGATAGAGGAGCCTATGATGCGGCCAGACGGCGGCGTCATGCACGCCGAAGTAAAGATCGGCGACTCCATCATCATGTTGGGCGAACCGATGGGCGAGCAGTGGGGCCCTATGCCCGGCAGCTTCTGTTTGTACGTTCCTGATACTGACTCGGTCTACAAGCGAGCGCTTCAAGCCGGAGGCGAAACGCTTATGGAGCCAGCCGACCAGTTCTGGGGCGACCGCATGGCCGGCGTCAAAGACAAGGGCGGCAACTTCTGGTGGCTGGCGACGCGCGTTGAGGAGGTATCGCGTGAGGAGATGGGCAAGCGCGCGGAAGCGTTCATGGGGCAAAATCGCTAGGTAAGTAACGGAGTAACGCGCATCGGCATGCAGCCTTGCTAAGTTGAGCGACGCGCGTTAAAATAGCACAAAAGTAGGGAAAAGGAGGAACAAATGGCAGACGTACAAACTAGAACCAGAGTCCTACACCTTCCCGATGAGATAGCCAAGGGCGGTTTTCACCCGTTGCAAGGACCGAATGCGGGTAGGCTCGGCGGCTACACAATTTTGGACCTGGCGCCTGACAAGGAGCGCACCAAGCACCTCGTCGAAATCGTGAATATCGAGCCGGGGAGCAGCAAGTTTAACCATTATCACGACGGCGCAGAGACCATTACTATCATCCTAGAGGGCGAAGGCGAGTACGTCCTCGATGAGGATAAGACCGTTCCCGTGAAGCCGGGGGACATCTGCATGTCCCTACCTGGTCAAATTCATGGCTCTCGTAACACCGGCAAGGGTCCGCTTCGCTACTTCGTCGTGGAAGGGCCACTGCCCCTCCAGATGCAGGAAGGGGCAAGGCCAAAGCCAGGCGACACGCCCAACCGCAAGCTGAACCTTAAGGAAGTAATCGATACCTGGAAGTTCGTGGAGATAGCGCCGGAGAACATGCCCGCTCAGATGCGCGGCCCGCAGGGCCCTTCCCGCGGCCAACGGCCCGAGCTAGCGGGCTACACTGTGGTCTTCCTGGTTGACCATCCGGACAGCCTTCACCAGGTAGAGATCGTGAACATCGAACCTGGGCATGGCAAGTTTGCCCATTATCACGACAACGCTGAGACATTCCAATACTTCGTAGAGGGCGAAGGCGAGTTCGTGCTAGGCGATGGCAACACCGTGCCGGTGAAGCCCGGCTCCATGACCCACGCTTTCCCGGGCGAAGTCCACGGCACTGTTAACAAGGGCAACACGCCCCTTCGTTACGTAGTGATCGAAGGACCTCTACCGCTCGGCGGCACTAACCCCGTTGAAGTGCACTAGACCGTACAGATCGAAGAATAAGCGACCTAAAGGTCGCCACTGGCAGCCTAAAGGCTGCCCTCTACATTACGTCCTTCGAAATACTTGTCAGGCTACGGCATATTATGCTAAAGTGTGCGAAAAGTAGGCTCATATAGGATGATGCCTACATATCAGGTAGGAGGAGCAAATGGCAGACGTACAAACTAGGACACGGACGTGGGATATCCCCGCTGAAATTGCCAAGGGTGACTTCGGCCCAGTCCCTGGGATCGACATGAGTAAGTTGCCAGGATATACGGTCAAGGTCCTGGTCGACGACCCGAAGACGCAGCACCTCATCGAGATCGTCAACATCGACCCTGGCATGAGCAAGTACAACCACTGGCACGAGAACGCCGAGACCGTCACGATTTTCCTCGAAGGCGAAGGTGATTACGTCCTGGACGAGGACAAGACGATGCCGATTAAGCCCGGCTTCATCTGCTCGGCGCTGCCAGGCGAGGTTCACGGCGCCCGCAACACCGGCAACGTGCCGCTTCGCTACTTGGTAGTCGAAGGCCCGCTCCCCCTAGGCATGCGGGAAGGTGCCAGGCCACTGGACGGCAGCAGGCCCAACCGCGTTCTCGACTCCAAAGAGGTGATCGCTACCTGGAAGTTCGTACCGATCGCCCCGGAGAACATGCCCGCTCAGTTGCGCCAGCCAGCGCCGGACCCGAGCGCTCCCCGCACGAACCCCGAGCTTCGTGGCTACACCGTAGTCTTCCTAGTAGACCACGAAGACAGCAAGCACATGGTCGAGATTGTCAACATCGAGCCCGGCCAGGGCAAGTATGCTCACGTCCACCAGAACGCAGAGACCGTCCTCTACTTCCTGGAAGGCGAGGGCGAGTTCGTAATGGACAACGGCGCGAAGCTGCCCGTGAGGCCTGGCACGATGTGCCACGCCTTCCCCGGCGAAGTCCACGGCACGATAAACAAGGGCAACACGCCACTTCGTTACGTCGTCGTCGAAGGCCCGACGCCGATCGGCGGCACCACTGCCGTCGAGGTCCACTAGTCCATAAGGGATTCAAAAATAAAAGTAGACGGGCAGTAAAAACTGCCCGTCTACTTTATTAGCGCTTATCAACCAGCGGTCTATATTGCTCGTGATATCGGCTATGGAAATAGCTGATAAAAGTTTCTCTTATTGACCGTAAGTCTAGTTGAGTGTATAAGGGTTTTACTACAAAATTCGCTAAAGGCGGAAGGAGAAAGACGTTAGTGGCAATGCAAACTGAGAACACCTACTGGCAGCGATTCTGGGGTAAGCGTGTGGGCCGGCGCAGGCTGCTGCAAGGCGCAGCTCTTGGCAGCGCTGGCTTGGCGGCCGCAGCGGTCATCGGCTGCGAGGAAGAGGAGGGTGGTTCGACTTCGTCGCCCGGGGCATCCCCGAGTGGCGGCGCCTCCGACCAACCGCGGTCGGGTGGAACGATCACCTTCGTCCAGACCAACAGCGACAGCACTCCCATGGACATCCACAAGATCTCTTTCAATGCTTCGCACCGCCCCGGCGTTGCCTATAGCAAGTTGATGATGCACGACCTTACCAAGTACCCTAACGAGCTCAGTTTCACGGGCGACTTGGCGGAGAGCTTCGAGATACCCGAACCAACAACTTACGTCTTCCACCTAAATAGAGGGGTCAAGTGGCAGAACATACCTCCGCTCAGTGGTCGTGAGCTCAAGGCCAGCGACATCGTTTACAGCTACGAACGCCAGAGGAGCGAGGGCGTGAACGGCGCCATCATCGGCTCCATCAATACAATTGAAGCGACCGACGACTACACCTTACGGATTACCCTGAAGAAGGCAGACGCCGACTTCCTCTTTTCAATCGCCGACAACCGAACTCAGGTGATAGCGCCGGAGGCGGTAGAAGTGAACGGCAATCTGGATAACGGTCCGATCGTCGGCACAGGGCCATGGATCTTCGAAGAGCGAATTCCAGACCAAATCCTGAAGATGCGTAAGAACCCTGACTATTTCCGGCCGGGGATCCCCTACGCCGACCGCTATGAAAGCCCGGTGATCCTCGACACCAACACTGCTCAGGCCGCGTTCCGCACTGGTCAGATCCATGATGTGCCCACAAACGGGCAGATCACCGAACTGCTCCGATCTAGCGTCCGCGACCTTGAGGTACTGGACCAAAAATTGTTGATCGCCGGCGGCGGCGACAGGCTTTGGGTATCGCCACTCAACGGCCCGACGAAGGACGTCCGCGTTCGGCAGGCCCTCGGCAAGCTATTCGATCGCGACGCCATCATCCGCGACATCTACTTCGGCAGCGGCTGGAAGAACTCAGGTATCTTCACCAACCTCAGCGACTGGCTGCTACCAGAGGCCGAGTTGAATAGGCACTACGGCTATAACCCCACGGAGGCGAAGCAGATGCTTGAAGCCGCGGGAGTGGACTTGGCGAACTGGAAGCCGCAGCTAGACGCCGGCATCGCCAGCACTCAGAACTCGCCAACCACCGAATACTACGTCGCGCAACTGAAGTCTGTTGGCATCGACGCCCGGATACAAGTTATCGACAAGGTGGAGATCACTGACCGCGTGTTCGGCCGAGGAGAGACAGATTTCTGCATCTGCAACAACGCCCCAACCCGTGGCACCAACCCCCACCTCTACACCTTCTTCCACACGACCGGCCGCGGCGCCCTGCTCTTTAAGCAGCTTGGCGACTCGCAGTTCGACAGCCTTATCGACAAGCAGTCCACGATCCTCAATGCAGAAGAGCGCAAGGCTGCTGTTCAAGAAGTACAACGCCGTAATCTGGAACTCGCGATTGCCATTATGGTGGTCAACAACAACGGTGAGACTGCCATCTCCCCGAAGGTCGGAGGGTTCAAGAACAACCCTGAGGAGCAACTCCGCTTCGCTTACACCTGGCTAAGGGCCTAAGTAACAGAAGAAAAGGCCCCTCAGCAGTTGAGGGGCCTTTTTAATTAAGAATATTGCTAGAAAGGAGCAGCCATGATCGACACAAGCAACCTCGTAAGCATGGAAACGGGCTTGATGGACAGACGCATCTACGTAGACCGCGAAATTTACGAGATGGAACTGGAACGCATCTTCGCTCGTACCTGGCTGTTCCTGGCACATGAGTCCCAGATACCGAACGCAGGTGATTTCGTTGCCGCCTACATGGGCGAAGACCCCGTACTGGTCGTTCGAGACTCGCGCGGCAACATCAACGCCTTCCTCAATACCTGTCGTCATCGCGGCATGCGCGTCTGCCGGGCAGATGCTGGCAACGCGGCGGCTTTCACCTGTACGTACCACGGTTGGACGTATGGCAACGAGGGCAAGCTCGTGGGCGTGCCGGGCTACAAAGAGTACTACTACGAAGAGTTGGACATAGAGCAATGGGGCTTGGTGCCTGTGGCGCAAGTTGACTCCTATAAAGGACTGATCTTCGGCAACTTCGATGCCGATGCACCATCCCTAACTGAGTATCTCGGCGATATGAAGTTCTACCTCGATACGATGCTCGACCGCGTCGAAGGGGGAACAGAGATGATCGGCGGAATCCACAAGTGGGTCATGCCCTCTAACTGGAAATTCGCTGCGGACAACTTCCAGGGCGATAACTACCACTTCCCCATCACCCATATCTCAGGTGTAAAGGCGGGCTTCGGCGGCACGACACCGAGGTCTTTGCTGGTCCGCACGATCACCTCTTACGCCGGCCAAGGGCACGGCCTCGGCGTCTTTACCGAACGGCCGGAGTGGACGGATGCGCCGCTGGCGGAGTATATGGACGCTATCTGGCCGGAGATGGAGCAGCGCCTTGGCGAACAGCGCGCCAAGCACGTCTGGCCTGTAAACGGGACGGTATTCCCCAACATGTCATTCCTCGGTCTCGACCCAATGCGGACGATCCGCGTGTGGCACCCACGCGGCCCTGACAAGATCGAAATATGGTCATGGGTGTATGTCGATAAGAAGATGTCCGCAGAGGTCAAGGATATCAGCAGACTCAACACTCTTTGGGGACAGGCCGGCCCAGGCTCCACTTTCGAGGCAGACGACGGCGAAAACTGGGAGCAGTGCACGACGAGCAGCAAAGGCCGGGTCGCACGGCACTACCGCTTCAACTACTCGCTAGGCCTCGACCGTCACCGTACGGACGAGGAATTCCCCGGCAAAGTCGGCAATGCTGCGAATGAAATCAACCAGCGCGGCTTCTATGAGTACTGGCAGCACCTAATGGGCGGCGGAGACTTAGTTTAACTCTAGTCTAATTTGCGCCGCGAACTTCGACATAGCCGTCCACAATGCGAGTTTCGAGGCGCGGCTGCGGAAATGTAGCTGGGCCATTGAGCACGCGGCCGTCATCCAGAGCGAAGCGCGAGGCATGCCAGGGACAGATGATGCTCTCGTCAACCAGTTTGCCTTCCGGTAACGGGCCACCGAGATGCGAACATATCCCGACGAGCGCGTAGATGCTGCTCCCTTGCCGTACGAGCAGGACCGGAACGCCTTGGACGTCTACACCGCGCGGTGCGCGCTCCTGTAGTTCCGATTCGCGCAATATACGTACGAAATCGGTCGGCAGATGTATGCCATCCACACGGCTGACGCCTATGCGCTGGCCATAAACCATATGCCCGCCAAGATACGCCGAAAGCAACGCGATATTGAAGCCCACAAACCCCATAGCAAAACCGAGCGGCCTGGCGTGCCGGCTGCGTAGTATCATCGACGTGGCATAACTCGACATTGCGGCGCTGTTTAGGAGCGCATGAGCAACGCCGGTGCGGCGCGCCCCGCCGCTGGTGTGCTGCCAGTCTGTTAGTCCGCTGAGCGCGGCGCCCATGCCGGCTATAAGCCCTAGGCCAATTGCTGCATCAGCAGCCCCGCGGCTCTTCTGGTCCTTGCCGAAAATCTCCAGCAAGTCCAATACGTAAGCCATAGTCCAGGCGCCTATCGCAACATCCGTAAAAACGGGATGAAGCGGGTGCCCTGACCAGGTGCCGTGCAGAAAGTTCTTAACTTTTTGCCCGGCGCCTCCACTCGCCCGGTATACGCCTTCGACCGACCGCTGGAGCCTATCGCCAACTCTATCCAGCCAGTCCTGCTGATCCAACTTGTCAAAAAGCTGTTGCATTATATTTAGCGGTGGATTTCGACGATGTGAACTTCCATCAACTCGTTAGTTACAAAGCCCTCCCCACACTGAGCGCATACGAAATTCGTTCCGCCCGGTGTGGTCGCTCCTTCTGACTCGCGTACGAAATTCGTCCCCCCAGGCGTTGTTCTACTCTGCCCTTCGTGCCCACGGGCATAGTGCTCTTCCAGATGCTGGCGGTCTCGAAAGGCCGTCCCGCAATGCTCGCAACGGTACGTATCTGTCGTCATAACATCCTCCAACTTGCTCAGATGAGCCGTATACATCCATCCTAGCGAATGATAATAACGAGGGGATAAATATAAGCTTGCTGAAAGTATCAGAACCGTAACACGAAATTTTATGGATAGACGTTATTCGACGGCTAAAGCCGCCTCGCGTTGCGTCGGGGAGTCGTGTTCTTGCACAAAGGCCCAGAAGACCGCTGCCGAAGTCACGGAAGCGACCGCTGCTGCGGGGCCTAGCAGAGTATAGCTGTCGCTGGCGTTGATGATCAGGCTGCCAATCAGCGAGCCCGTCACCACGCCGAAATTCATCGTCGCGTTGGTCAGCGCCATTATCGTCCCCCGCGCCCGCGGCGCCATCTCGGAAAGCATCGCCTGGGCATTCGTGTAGTGGTTGCCGTTAGCGATGGAGGCAAAGATGAGAAAGAGAAACGCCAGCACCGACGTCTTCACCGCCACGGTCAAAAGCGCTTTGAAAAGCGCATCGACCAATCGACCGCCCACTATAAGCGTTCGCCTACCGTTACGGTCACCTAGCTGACCGCCGATGTTGCTGCCGATGACGTACGAAACGTTGATCACGACGACCGGGGATACCCGCTAACGACAATGGCAGCCCGTGGACATCGGTGAAGTAAGCCGCCAGGAAGGTGAAAATGATGCCCCAATGGATATCGTTGAGGTAGTTGGCTAGCAAAGCCATCCTTGTCCGGCGCTCATGCAAAACGATTTCGATGGCTTGTCTGAAACCTATCTTCTCTGCGTTTGGGTCATCGGAACGTGTGGAGGAGGAAGCCATTAGCCAGAGGAACGCAGCCGCGATTACGCTTATCGCCGCGATGAAGACGAAGTTCAGCCGCCATGAGACCGTATCGGCGAGAACGGCGCTTGCAGGAAGCGCCAGCAAGTTGGCGGCCGTGTTCACGCTGAACACCCAAGCCATCGCCCGGCCACGTTCGTTATAGGGAAAGTAATCGCCGATAGCAGCCAGAACGGCGGCCATCAGTGCCGCCGAACCGACGCCAGCGAAGGCGCGGGTGGCAACGAGAACCCAGAAGTTTGGGGCGACGGCCGAAAGGACGCTCGAGACAGCGAAGATAACCAGGCCAGCGAGGATTATGGGCTGGCGCCCTATGCGGTCGATGGTCGGCCCGACAGCGATAGAGCCGACGCCGGCCACCAGCGAAAACGCCACCGTCAGGAGGCCACCTACTGCTATGCCGACGCCGAAGTCGTCGACGACCTCCGGCAGAATAGGGACGAGGATGAAGATATTAAAAGTGGATGCGAAGGAAGCGACACACAGCAGGGCCAGGACGAACCTGCGATTGCCGCCTCCCTGCTGACCAGCTCGCATCTTGCTCACGAACGGAAGGCGGGCTAGGGCGGAAAGCATGCTAAGATTCTAGCGTTTTGCTACCGCTTTATCTATGGCTTTGGGCGGGTTAACTTGAAGGGACTTCAGTCATCTCGGTTGCCGCTCGACAATTACATCCTGAGCTTGCCGAAGGGCTCGGGGTGAGCGGACTTAGTATCATCTGCGAGGTCATCGAAATGACCGAAGCAGTCTCTCGATAAGCCTAGAGTTCAGCCAAGCAATTGAGGTGTAATGGAACGGGCAGAGATTGCTTCTCCGCCGGCGGCCGCAATGACGAGGCGATGCCCCTCGACAAGCTCCATGAGCGGTTCCCCGGGTTTTGCTGGCGTCTTGAACTCCCGAACGGGCTGCTCTAAAACTCTTCGTCCAGCTTCACTTTGCCCTCGACGGCGACCTGGTACGCGGCGACACGCCGCTCGAAGAAGTTGGATAGCTCCTGAACGTCCTGAAGCTCCATAAAGTCGAACGGATTGCGCACCCCGTAGCGCGGCGCCATGCCCATGTTGAGGAAACGCTGGTCAGCGACGTACTCCAGGTACTGGCGCATATCGGCAAGAGTAAGACCGGCTACGCCCTCCTCCAGAAGGTCTCCGGCGAACTGTGTCTCCGTTTCGATCGCTTCCGCGAACATATCGGCCACCTGCTGTTCGAATTCAGCGTCGAAGAGGTCTGGCTCCTCGGTCCGGATAGTCCGTACCGCCTCGAACGCGAAGGTCATATGCATGCTCTCGTCGCGGAAGACCCAGTTCGTACCCGATGCTAGCGCGTTGAGCAAGCCGCGCGAGCGCAGGTAATAAACGTAGGCAAAGGCGGCGTAGAAAAACAACCCTTCGATGCAACCAGCATAGCAGATGAGGTTGAGCAAAAAGCGACGCCGATCTTCCTTCGTCTGCAGGGTATCGAGGTCGAAGACGGAGTCCAGCCACTTAAAGGCGAAGTCGCCTTTAGCTTTGATCGTCGGAATGTTTTGGATGGCGGCGAAGGCTTGGTGTCGCTCTTCGACGTCCGGGATGTAGGTATCGAGCAGCGTCAGGTAAAACTGAATGTGCACGGCTTCTTCGTAGAGCTGCCGCGAGAGGTACAGCCGCGCCTCCGGCGAATTCAGATGTTTGTACAGGTTCAGGACCAGGTTGTTCGCCACGATGGAATCGCCGGTAGCGAAAAAAGCTACCAGGCGGTTGATGAGATGGCGCTCGGCTGGCGTCATCCTGTAAGTCAGATCTGAAATATCGTTCGCCAGGTCAACTTCGTCTACCGTCCAGGTATTCTTTATCGCCTGGCCAAACATCTCGTAGAAAGCCGGGTACTTCATCGGCCGCAGGGTAAGCTCAAGGCCGGGATTTAGTAACATTCTCATTCCTCCTGAATAGCCACTCTTCTTCTTCCCCTTACTGACACGCCTCGCAGTCTTCCGGGTTCTCCAACGAACAAGCGATAGCGTTCGCCTCGTCCGCCGCGGCCTCTTGCTTCGCGGCGTCGCGCACGGTCGTCTTGCGAATGGCCGTCGCCGGACGCGAGCGCAGGTAATATGTGGTCTTCAGGCCGCTCTTCCAGGCGTACATATACATCGACGATAACTTCCCGATATTCGGCGTAGCCATAAACAAGTTCAACGACTGGCTCTGGTCGATGAACGGACCGCGACCGACCGCCATATCGATGAGCGAACGCATGGAAAGCTCCCAAGTCGTGCGGTACAGATGACGGAGCGAGTCCGGGACCGCGTTAACGTCCTGGACCGAGCCATCGGCGGCCTTGATCTCTTCCCGGACCGACTCGTTCCAGAGGCCGATAGCCTTGAGGTCTTCTACGAGATACCTGTTAACCTGCAGGAACTCGCCGGAAAGTGTCTCGCGCTTGAACAAGTTCGAGACCTGCGGCTCGATCGACTCATAGCAGCCGCAGATCGAGGCAATAGTCGCCGTCGGCGCGATGGCGATCAGCAACGAATTGCGCAGGCCATACTTCTTAACGTCCACGCGGAGTGCATCCCAGCGCTCCTTCTCACGCGGCCCGATGTTCCAGAGATCGGGCTGAAGGACGTTCGCAGCAGCCTTCGTCTCGGCGAACGACCGATGTGGGCCACTCTCCTTCGCCAGCTCGCAAGAAGTTGCGACGGCGTAGTAATAAATCTCCTCTTGGATACGACTCGAAAGCTCCAGCGCTTCGGGCGAGCCGAACGGCAGGCGCAGTTTGAAGAAGGCATCTTGCAGACCCATGACGCCGAGGCCGATCGGCCGCCAGCGAGCATTCGAACTCTCGGCGCTTCCAGTGGGGTAGTAGTTGAGGTCGATAACCCTATCCAGATAGCGCACCGCCATCCGCACGATCTCGCCGAGGCGGTCGAAGTTGAACTCTCCGGCCTGCACGAGCCGCCCAAGGTTAATCGAGCCGAGATTGCAAACGGCCGTTTCGCCTTCCGAAGTTACCTCCAGGATCTCTGTGCAAAGGTTAGAGGAGTGGATAACGTTGCCCTCGGCACCGGTTTGATTCGCCTTCGTGTTGCAGGCGTCCTTGAAGCAGAGCCAGCCGTTGCCCGTCTCCGCGAGCGTCCGCATCATACGAGCGTAAAGCTGTCGCGCCGACAACTGCTTGGCATAGAGTTCTCGCTCTTCGGCCTCAACATATGCCCTCTCGAAGGCTTCGCCGTAGAGGTCTACCAGGTGCGGCACGGCCTTGGGGTCGAACAGCGACCAGGTTCCATCTTCTTCGACGCGCCGCATGAACAGATCGGAGACCCACAGCGCTATATTCAGGTTGTACGTACGACGAGAACTATCGCCGGTGTTATCGCGCAGCTCAAGGAACTCCTCGATGTCGGCGTGCCAGTTCTCTAAGTAGACGCAGCAAGCGCCCTTGCGCCGTCCACCCTGGTTCACGGCGGCCACCGATGAATCGAGCGTCTTGAGCCAGGGCACGATGCCATTGGAGATGCCATTAGTGCCCTTGATCAGCGAACCGCGCGAACGGACGCGGTGGTACGGGATGCCGATACCGCCGGAGAACTTGGAGAGCTTGGCGATGTCGGCGTAACGGTCGTAGATACCCTCCAGGCTGTCCTCTGGGGAGTCGAGCAGATAGCATGACGACAATTGCGGATAGCGGGTGCCGGAGTTGAAAAGGGTCGGCGAACTGGGCATATAGTCGAGGCTGGAAATAAGATCGTAGAACTCTATCGCCTCCGCTGGGCTGCTCGAAAGACCACAGGCGACACGCAGGAAGAAGTACTGAGGCGTCTCGATGGCTTTGCGCGTCTCGGGGTGGTGCAACAGATAGCGGTCGTATAGGGTGCGCAAGCCGAAGTACTCGAAGAGATCGTTGCGCGAGGCAAGCATAGCATCATCGAATTTGCGACTGTTGTCGGCGACAAGCTTGGCCGTCTGCTCTGCAATCAGGCCAAGGTCATAACCGGTCCTGATCGATTGCGAGAATGACTGGATGTCCTGGTTGCGTACCTCTTTATCGATGTAGACCGAGAACAGCCGGGCGGCCAGACGCGAGTACTGCGGCTCTTCGAAGATGAGAGACGACGCAACGTTGATCGAGAGGCGGTCGAGTTCAGCGGTAGTCACGCCATCGTAGAGGCCGCTGATGGTCTTAGTCGCCACGCGCAGCGAGTCGACTTCATCCAAGCCGTGGCAGCTACGGGCTACGGCCCGCACGATCTTGTTGACGTCCGCCGGCTCATAGCTGCCGTTGCGCTTGCGCACACGCATGCCGGTAGCGACGCTCGATTCTGAGGCCAGTAGCGATTTCACTGAGACTTCGGTAGCCATACGACCCTCCCTACACGATTTTGACGCAGCGAAAGTGTCAGAGCAGAGGGTCTAACGTCACCCATTAAGAAAGCCCTCGACCTTTTCGGTTGAGGGCTGCTAGCTAAAGTCTTCGGATGTTATACGTATGTATAACACAGCGAAGCTATTCCAGCATGCTCTCAAGAGCGAAGAGCGGTCGGCTGGGCCTTCCTGGCAGGTCTCCTGACTCCCGGGTCACCGTCCTCCCGCTTAGCCTTCCCATCCCGAAGAACAGTGGCTTGTGCAGCGGGCGACTCGCCGGTTACAGTGGCGCCTCCGCAGCGGACTTTCACCGCTTTCCCTCTATCGCCTACACAATATATAGTGCATGCGATACCAGTAGGCACAATATTTAGTTGTGAGCCGATAATAGCAAGACAATTGGCAACTGTCAATAGGGTCGGCGAGCGAAATACAAAAATCGGGGGGCGTGGTCTTTCGCCGAGTAAACTGTTAAAATATCATTGAAACTAATGTTCTAGAGCGGCAGGTGTGAATGAGATAGCGAACGACCACGATGAGAACAATCTTGGTGTTAACCTAGGAAAGAACTTCCTGGTTCACAAGATTCCGTCTCATTCTGCGACGACATATGACAGGCTTCTCAGCAGGATCAATCGATTCCCTGTTAAGGATTTCTTAATGCTGTGTAATCTTGTTGCTAGGTGGATCGATGATAGACCGTCGTTACCCGACGCCCTAATCACCGTACCTCCAAACAAGGACTACGGTGTGTCGGCTCCATGCCAAGTTTATCTTGCTCCATGGAGTGTAGCGTTCTTGGCGAAAAGTTCGATTATCCGTTCCCTCGGATATGCGGCAGCACATATTTACGCTAGACGATTTTCGTGGGCTCGCCTATATGTATGCCAGCCTCATTGAACAAGCCACCCACAATCAGGCATGGATCGGGAGCCACACCAGGTTCTGTTGACGGTTGCATGGGAACAGTTTGTCTATCAATCTGATTTGTTTCCATTGATCCCGCGAGCATATCTCATCTTGGTCACTGGAAATCGAGACATTCCAAATCGGCCTTTCGACACCGAGGCGGAGTGGAAGGCGAGAACGGGTATCGAGTTAGAGAAATTCTTGATGGTGGGATTCGGCTATCTTGCTGGAGTTATGGCCCATAACTTGATTGTGAAATACTTTCCGGCGAGCGGAGTGATGGACAAGGCGATTAGTAGGGATGATTGTGACAAGTTTTTGGCACTTTGTGCCGCCAATTACGATGAATTTCGGGCCTTGTCGAAAGAGCACGAAGTGACTGACGTGACCTTCAAGAAGTATGAGTTTAATGTTCTACACAAAAGGCCCCTCATCGCTTTGGGCGAGGAGCTCATAGCACCGGTTCCGTGGATCTTGGCCCATAGAGTTACAGAAGGCCTCTATTTTGATTTGATGGATATGTTTCATGAAGCGACGGGAAATAAATTTCTAGATTATTTCGGTTATTTGTTCGAACACTATATTGGACGATGAATTACGCTTTCGGTGAAGAGAATGTGTACCACGAACCTAAATACGGCAAGCCGGAACACGGAGGACCAGACTGGATAGTGATTGACAAAGATACCGCCATTCTAATCGAGTGTCGGAGTTCTCGACTCAGACTAAACTCAAAGATCTATGCAGATCATGAAGACCTCTTAAAGGATACCCGACGTATCTTTCTAGAAACTTTGGAAAAGTATCCAGGCAAGATTGCGGATTTCATGGATGGTTCCATGGATATAGATGCTACCGGTGTCACTCATTGCGAGGCTATTGTTGTCATGTATGATCAACTTTTCGTCGAGTCTTACTATCGCGAGGTCGCTAGGGAACATTTTGCGCAGAAGGGCCTAACACCCTTTGATGATTATCACTTTATGGGAGTGGTGGACCTAGAGGTTTTGACCGGGTGGAACTCCACTCACCCAATGAAGACTCTTCTTCTGAAAAACAAGGAAGCGCGAACTCAAGAAATGCAGGATTTCAACGCATTCTTGCGGACTTACTCAAAGGATCATGATTTAAACTTCATGCACCCATTGCTCAAGGAAGTATTCGACGAGTTCTTCGCGAAACACTTTCAAATTTCTGCGGACGGAACCAAGCTGGAGCTTGAAGAGCCTACAGCTGACTCAACATCAACTTCTACTTAATGTGTTGACCCACTTTTGCTCCACGACGATTTCGTGGCCGTTGAGTTGACTTGTGTCAGGCCACCGTTGTAACAGGACTGTAAACGCGGTGAGCAAGCCAAGGTCCGTTAGAGGTGCTCTTTCACGATGGTTAAAACCGCGGTTATCTAGTTAAGCTGCGGGTTAAGCAAGGAGACCCCAGCCTAAAGGCTGGGGCATCTGGATTGCTCGTTCTGTTCCGGGCTGGAGGGACTCCTATTGTGGCCGCTCACCTTGGCGCGCCGGCTGGGCTCCGTCACTGGCGCTTTGGCCGTTGCCGAGCGTCTGACTGATACTGCTGGCCATGTTGATCAGGTCCAACGGCAATATCCACTTCGTCGATGGGCTGGCGCCGATCACCTTCAGCATATCCATGTACTGAAGCGACATCGTCTTGTCGTCCACGCCGCGGGCGCTCTCGTAGATCTGCTGGAGCGCGTTGGCGAAACCTTCTGCGTTTAATATCGCGGATTGCCGCGCGCCCTCAGCGTTTAGGACGGCCGACTGCCTGTTTCCTTCGGCGTTCAGGATGGCGGCCTGCTTATCGCCCTCCGCGATTGTTACGGCAGCCGCTCTTTGTCCGTCGGCGTCCGTAACGGTCGCCCGTCGATGGCGCTCCGCCGACATTTGGCGACTCATAGCGTCCTGAATATCTCTAGGGGGCAAGATTTCCCTGATCTCTACAGCGTTAACCTTAATGCCCCACCGGTCTGTAACCTCGTCGAGCTTCGCCCGCATTATTTGGTTTATCTGCTCGCGCTTAGACAGAACATCGTCGAGGCTCATGTCGCCGACAACGGCACGTAACGTTGTGATAGCAATGCCGCGTGAAGCAGCCACGAAGTCCTCAACTTTGACAACGGCATCCTCGGCATTCGTCACTCTGAGATAGACAAGCATGTCTACGGACACGGGCGCGTTGTCCTTAGTGATACACGTCTGCGGCTCAACATCCAGGACCCGTTCGCGCAAGTCCACGCGAGACGTCTGATCGATGATGGGGAACACCGGGAAGACAAACCCCGGGCCTTTAACGCCGATCAAGTTGCCTAAGCGAAAGTGCAGCACTCGCTGGTAGGGCAAGACTACTCGAAACATCGCGTTCCTCCTAAAGTTTGATAGCGCCAAGAATCAGTACCCGCATGTTATGCTGTCAACCGATAATCCGCAAGACGTGCACGCAAGACGCACATGGAGGTAATCTATGGCATGGTTTAACTATACGAACGGACGCATTTGGTACGACGAGCGAGGAAACGGCGAGCCGCTGCTGTTCCTGCCGGGTTTCACAGAAAGTGGCGATGACTTCTCGCCAATGATCGATGCGCTTGCATCCAGCTATCGCGTCATCGCGGTCGATCTGCCGGGGTCGGGTCGCTCGGAGCCGCAGCCCCGGCATTACACTCGCACCTGCTACCATGAAGACGCGGAGACGCTCGCAGCGCTTATGGCGCATTTAACGATCGATTCGTTCCATACCGCCGGCTTCAGCGATGGCGGCGAAGTGGCGCTTCTTCTCGCCATCCAGCAGCCGAAAGCCATGCGTTCGGCGCTGATCTGGGGCGCCGCCGGTGGCATAGACGCTAACGCTATTGCCGGCATGATCCCGGTGTTCCACGACATCATAGACAGTCCGCCAGAGTTCATGAAAGACTTTAGCGAACACCTAAAAGCCCGCTACGGCGAGACCAACGCTCGGCTTATGACCCAGAGCTTCGCCGATGCCGCTCTAGCGATCGTCGACGCGGGTGGCGACATCAGCGGGTCCAGGGCTGGGGAGATCGAATGCCCCATACTGATCATTGCCGGCGAAAACGATCCGTTTGCTCCGACGTCGCTGGTGCGGCCTCTGGCCGAGCGTATACCGCGCGGCGAACTGATCGAGGTGCCGGGTGCAGGCCACTCGGTCCACGAAGAGCAGCCGGAATGGTTCATGCAGACCCTCCTCAACTGGCTGAGGAGGCAATCCGCGCCGCAGGTTTAGAAGCTTTGACGCGACAGCGATTGACGCTTAAACTGTGAGCACTTCAACTCAAAAGGATGCCCTTCGACAAGCTCGGGTGAGCGGAAAAGAACCGCTCAGGCGATCCCTTCAAAGGATGTACCTTATCGACCATCGGAGTTTCAATAGGAGGAAAACATGTTGTACCTCAACCGCGCTCAAGTCGGCGAACTGCTTACCCATGCGAGGTGTTTCGAGTACTGCGAGGAGATCTTAACCGCGCAGGCTACGGGCGAAGCCGAAGAAGTCCCGCGTTTCCGCTTCACGGTCGACGGTTCTTGGCTGTCGATGATGCCCTCTGTCTGGAGGCCGAAGAAGATCGTTGGGCTACGAATCTATGGTGCGGGCAAGTCCGGTGACCCCGTGCGCTATATGTACCATCTGTGGGATATGAACGATTGCAGCCATGTGGCGATGCTGGACGCTATCCCGATTCGCGATGTCCGCACCGGCGTTATCGCTGCGATGGGATCGAAGTATCTAGCCCGCCCGGAGAGCGAGACCGTTGGCATTATCGGCTCGGGCGCTGTATCGCGCCACGCATTGCTGGCGCACACCTCGGTCTTTAAGCTGAAGCGCGGCAAAATATTTAGTCGCAACCAGGAACACAGCCAGGACTTCGCCAAAGAGATGGGCGAGATGCTCGACATGGACATCGAACCGGTGGAGAGCGCTGAACAAGCCGTACGAGGCGTAGATATCGTAATCACCGGCACCAACAACCGCGGCGGCGACCCGCTTGTGCGCGGCGAATGGCTCAGCCCCGGCATGTGCGTAAGCAGTCCAGGCTCCACCGCCGGCGAACTGGACGATGAGGTCATCACGAGAGCTTCGAAGATCGTCATCGATAGCAAACCGCAATTCCAACATCGTGACGGTGACGTAAGCGGCCAGGTCAAGAAGGGTTTGATCTCCTGGGACAGCGTAGACGAGATCCACGAATTGGTCACTGGACAGAAACGCGGCCGAGAGAATGCCGACGAGATTACGGTGCTTAAGACAGAGGGCACGCCGATACAGGACCTCGGATCGGCGGTACGTATCTATGAACTCGCGGTAGAACAGGGCATCGGCCATGACCTAGGCGGCGACCTGTTCGAACTGGCCAGCGGCTGGTTCTGGACGCCAGAGCGCGACGATAGGACGAAGGTAGGCTAAACTTCCGCCAAACTCGTATTAAAGTACAACGCCCCCTCCTTAAAAGAGGGGCGCTTTTCGTTTTGGTGTCCACTCCCAAGCTCATCCGTAATTAACACAAATTTCACAAACCGGTAATCATTTCATAACAGCCCTGAAACATTCCCCCACTATCATTAAGTTCGATATGTCTATCCAGTTGGGGAATTTGGTCGTCGAACTGGAGCGCCACTTGGTCTATCTGGACGGTCAGGAGATCAACCTAACTCATATCCAGTTCAAGCTATTGACTCTGCTGGCCAGCAGGCCAGAACGCATTTGGACGCGGGATGAGCTTGAAGCCAGCCTCGGCTTGAAAAAAGGCAAACGGGGCAGCCTCACTACTCATATCTCCCGACTGCGCAAAGAGCTCGCCCACAGCAAACCCTTCGCGATCGTTACGGTGCGGAAGCGCGGCTATATCTTCGGCCGGGAGTCCCCTGGGAGACCGTCGCCATCTCAACGGAAAGGATGGCTCGTTAATGCATGATCGATTACTCGAAGGCCATGGTTGCGGCCCGTTATGGAGCAGGACATGATCGAACTCGAACCGACGATTAGAAACGCAAGCGAGACTTCCTTACAGAGGCTCCGCCAGAACAGGCCCGGAGTGCGGCCGCCGAAGTTCGCAGGCTTATTCGCGAATCTCGACTTCGAGGCTGTCCCACTACCCGTACTGAGCCTCTATCCCATGCCCTTACCAGTATCTCTGGACTCCCTCGAGATTATGGTATGCGGCCTAGATTGCCGCCCTCGTCTCATCCCCTGGCCTGAGTGTGCCGAGCTTCCTCGTTACAGGCTGCGAGCCCCCCTTATCTGCCAGATCTTCAACTGGGCAGAGGAGGTCGAGTGGGAAGGCGTACGTCTGGCTGATTTCCTAGAGCATGCCGGCCTGCAGATGCATCCAGATGGCTACCTAGCTGTCTACTCTAGGGACGGAACGTACTTCGAAGGTTTCTCGACGGATGAGGTGCGAGACCCGAGGGTGCTGCTAGCCACTACATTAAACAGGCAGCCGCTACCAGACGCATACGGGGGGCCTCTTCGGCTCGTAGTGCCTTTCTTGCAAGGATACAAGAGCGTGAAGTGGGTGGGCGCTATCCGCGCCACCCGACACGATCCCGTAGGCATAAAACGGCTCCTGGGCCAAAGCAAGACCGGCCGCTTGGGGCAAGCCTGGCTAAAGCGCTTCGTGCGCATCTACCCAGCAAAAGGAAGGGCAGGAGACCCATAGCTATGAATAAAATAGAGCGGATTAAAGCGGAGAAAGACGGCCTCGATATACTCCCCGATATCTATCGGTGGGCCGAGATGGGCATAGATGCCATTTCCGAAGACGACTTCGAACGGCTAAAGTGGTACGGCATTTTCTACCGTCGGCGCACGCCTGGTTACTTTATGATGCGCATACGAATCCCTAACGGCATCGTCAATAGCAGCCAATTCAAGGGACTGGCGAGCATCGTGAACAGATACGGCAAAGGCCAAGCCGACATTACAACGCGGCAGCAAATGGAACTGCGTTGGCTCCAGTTAGGTGATGTACCAGCCATTTTCAAAGAGCTGACTGACGTAGGGCTTAACTCTCTGCAGACCGGTATGGATAACATCCGCAATGTGGTGGGATGTCCACTGGCGGGCATCAACGCCCGAGAGGTACTGGATGCCTCGCCAGCGGTGAACGAGCTTACGGCCATGTTTGTGGGGAACAAAGAGTTTAGCAACCTTCCCCGCAAGTTCAACGTGCTCATCACCGGCTGTCCCGATAACTGTACCCACGCCGCTACCCAAGACCTCGCACTGGTGCCTGCAATAAAAGACGGTGCGACCGGCTTCAACGTATTGGTGGGCGGCAAGCTGGGATCGGGAGGTTATCGCATCGCCACACCCCTGGATGTGTTCGTGCCGCTGGAGGAAGCAGCAGAGCTTTGCGCCGCAATCGCCCTCATTTTCCGCGACCACGGCCTGCGTGAGGCCCGCGCCCGCGTTCGCTTGGCGTTTCTCCTTGAGGAGCGCGGCGAGCGCTGGCTGCGCGCGGAACTAGAAGCCCGCTTACGTCGCTGCCTGCCGTCGGCAGGCGACGACCAGCGGTCCGACAGAGCAGCTGATCACATCGGCGTTCAGGCCCAGAAGCAGCCGGGCCTAAACGCTGTCGGTCTCTTGGCGCCCGTGGGCAGGATCACGGGCGAACAGATTTTGGCGGTGGCTAGGCTGGCCGAGGAGTATGGCAGCGGTGACGTCCTCCTGACGGTAGGCCAGAACTTGATCGTCCCCAACGTCCCCGATGAGTGTATCCCAGACCTTCTGCAAATACCCATCCTTTCAGAGCTTAGTCCATCACCATCGCCCATCCTGCGCGGAATGGTGAGTTGCACCGGCATCGATTACTGCAATCTCGCTCTCATCGATACTAAGGACATGGCGCTGGGGCTTGCGTCCCATTTGGAAGGTGTGCTTCCTAATGGAAAGCCGATGAGCATCCACTGGTCAGGTTGCCCAGCCGGCTGCGGCAACCACCATGTGGCGGACATAGGCCTGGAGGGTAAGCGCGTGCGAATTGGCGCTGAGATTGTAGAGGCGGTGGATGTTTACCTCGGCGGGCGCTCCGACAGGAACGCAAAGTTAGCGACTAAGATTTTGGAAGACGTGCCCTGCAACGAACTGTCGGACGTACTCGCGAGGTTGCTAACCAGGGAAGAAAGCGCCTAGCCTGCGGGTTTTAACCCGCAGCTACTTGAAGCTGCCGGTTTCAATCGGCAGATCTTATTCAGATTGTCGCCTTAGATCGTCCCAGCTATCAGCCGCCATTAGCTCCGCCCAGCGTTTGTAGATACCGCGCTGGTTGTGCTCGCTAGGCGACGGCCCGATGTAGCCAGGGTACTCCTCGCTGTGGCGCCCTTTACCGAGGCCGATCTGGTAGTTGAAGTCAAAGCGCCCAGGCGGTGCGCGTTCTTTACTTCCGCCGGCGCCTCGGCATCGGCGAGAGCGTACGACCACACCTCGGTCTTGTCGGGGCCGCGCGGGTGCCATATGCGGATCGTGCGATGCACTTCGCCACCGATCATCGATAGGTTCGGGAAAAGGGTGGATGCGCCGATCCTGAGTTGTCCACGGACCGGCCCGAGCTGCTCCACGACCTCATCCTTGATGCTCTCTAGATACGGGTTGAAGACGTCAGTGTAGAGCGGGTTCTCGTCCGGACGGAAAGGGCCCACGCCGAACCCATGTCCGTTGGCGCTGACGTTAAATCCCCTAATCGCCTGTCGCTCCTGCTCCGAGCGAATGCGGCCACCCGCGCCCAAGAAACCTACCTTCTGCGCCGAGATATGTGTGACCGGCACGTGATAGCCATCCGATCCGAAGTTATCGGCTGGCAGCTTCCAATCCGTGTTCATGATCCACTTCTGCACACCACCGACCAGGACGCTGCCGCCCTTCCTGCGACCCAGCAGTATCTCGAGATACCAGGCCATATCGCCAAGGTAATCGAGCAACGATGGCGCTTCGGGGTCGAAGGTGCCGAAAATGAGGCCCTTGTAGGAGTCGACTTGGGCGACCGGTACGAGGCCCCACTGCTCCATGTCTAGCTCTTCGTAGTAGTACTCCTTGTAGCCCGGCACGCCTACGAGTTTGCCGTCGTTGCCATACGTCCAGCCGTGGTACGTGCAGGTGAAGGCGGCAGCGTTGCCATGATCTGCTCGGCAGACGCGCATGCCGCGATGGCGGCAGGTGTTGAGGAAGGCGTTGATCTTGCCGCGCGAGTCACGCACTACCAGCACCGGGTCTTCGCCGATATACGACGAGACGAAATCGCCGGGGTTGGGTACCTGGGCTTCGTGCGCTAAGAAACACCAGTTGCGGGCGAAGACCTGCTCCAACTCCTGTTCGTAGATCTCTTGGTCTACGTAAACACGCCGACTTATCAGGCCTCTCTTCAAATCTACCAAGTTCTGAGTATCTGTTAGCATTTAAGTCTCCTTATATAGGACTTGATTGCTACTTATAGTAACGCACACGACTAAATATTTAAAGGTAACAGCGTGATCAAACGCTACGGAGAGCCTCGCGTAGCCAAGCGTTGATCGGATTGACGGCCTTGAAGTGCTCGAGGCAGTAGTCGACGAAGGCGGCCGAGCGCGCCTCGGGTGGGACCGGCGTTTCGAACATGGCGGTAAGCCCTTCGTAGAGAAGGAACTTCGCCCGCTCGTGCTGCGGATCAAACTCTTTCGGGACGGCCTTACGAGAAGCCTCACCGACCCTATAGGGGCCAGAGCGCTCAACAGTAGCGGCAGTCTCGGCCAGGGAAGCACCTCTATCCGGATCGATCACCGCCTGTCTGTAAGTGTTAAGCCGGTCGCGGTCGAAGCCATGCATACCCGCGCCTAGAATGAGCGAGTCCGCATACATACGGAAAAAGAACCCAGGTAAGTCCCAACCGCGTTTCTCACCTTCCCAAAACCAGAGGTCGATGTGAGTCTTGTATGGCGTCTTGTCTTTGGAGAAGCGAATATCGCGCTGGATGCGAAGAGCGAGCCGTTCAACTTAGCTTCGTAACGGACGCGCGGGGAGACTTCAGGCCACGAGACGCGGGGCCTAATTCGCCGACGAAGGACAACGCCGGCTCAAGATAGAACGATGTGTATTCGTCTCGATGTTCTTCGAACCAGGCCTTCGAGTTATTGGCGGCGAGGCGTCGAGGAACCGAAACGTTTCCTCCGGGAACCCTTCGAACTTCATCTCTGACTGTGCTTGAGATGCCATCTATTTGCCTAAATGGTTTGGTAAATATGGAAGTCTATATCAGTTCATGCGGCACTTTAAATCGGCCCGCTGAACGTATCGCACGCGTCCAGATCGCCAGCCTGGTAACCGGTGGTGAACCAGCGCTGACGCTGCTCTGAGGAGCCATGCGTCCAGGACTCTGGGTTCACCCGCCCTTGCACCTGCTCCTGAATTCGGTCATCGCCGACCGCCGCCGCCGCGCTCAACGCCTCGGCGATATCAGTATCCGTCAGCGTGACGATGAAGCTTGTAGCGACTGCGTTGCTCGCCCAGACGCCGGCTAGGCAATCTGCCTGCAACTCCGAACGGACGGCCGCGCCTTGCGGCCCTTCTCGGTCGCCGCTTACCTGCTCAAGGATGCCTAATTGGTGCTGGACGTGATGCCCGTATTCGTGGGCCATTACGTAGGCTTGCGCGAACGGGCCGCCGCTCGCTCCGAACCGTGTCAGCAACTCATTGAAGAACTCTAGATCGATGTAGACCTGCTGGTCTCCGGGGCAGTAGAAAGGCCCCACCTGAGAAGAAGCCGCGCCACACGCGGTTTGCGTGCCGCCCGTGAAGAACCGAGTCCGCGCCAGGTTGTAGTTCCAGCCGCGGCTGCTGAACTCTTCGTCCCAATAGCTCTGGATGCTGTTCACGAACGCTACGATGCGGCAGTCCTCGCGGGCGTTAGCATCCGCACCGGTGCGGCAGACCTCGGCCAGACTCGTGTCTTCGGCGCCATCGCCTGTCGTCTGACCCTGGAGTTCCTCCAGTGTGCCGGTAAACCCACCCCCCGCCTGTAATCGCAGACGGATCGACGCCGAGCAAGACGCTGATAAGAACGACCAACAGCCCGATACCACCGCCCAGCGTCCCGACACGCGCGCCAGCCCTTCGCTTGCTTCTGTGGGAGCGAAGAAGCGAACGCGAAGCCCTCCTCCACCCATCCTGACAGCGCCTGATCTGCATCATAGCCCACCGGTCCGACGAAAACCATGCCCTTCGGCGGGCGGCCCGTGAAGTCCATCGGCCGCGCGCCTGGCTTTTCAAGCGCCGGCTTGTGGCCATCCGGGCCGACGCGCACCATCAGGTCATCGTGAGCGATACCGCAAAACATATTGTCGTTGATCATGAACGCCAGGCCACCGAACATCCTTATTTCGCTGATCCCTTCTCTGGCGTTCAGCACCTGCCGAACTCTGTCGGCTAGCGTTTCATTGTAGGGCATCGGCTCATCCTAGCTCTCGTGGAACTAGACAGCAGACCAGAGCTTCCTCGCCGTAACGGTTAGCTTGGCGTTACTACCGCGGTACAGAATGCACACCGCCTAGCTTCGACCGGTATCTCGCTGAGGCACTCCGGACATTTGCGAACGCTAGGATCGAGCGGCGGCTCACTTCGCTGCCGGCTGATAAGCATGTTGACAGGCTTGATGACAAAGAAGAATATAACCGCCGCGATCACTATGAAGGCGATTAGGCTATTTATAAAATCACCGTATCGGAACGTGCTGTCGTTAATGGTGAAATCAAGGGCGGAGAAGTCCGGCTGGCCTCCGATAGCAGCGATCAGTGGCGTGACAAGGTCCTCTACGAACGCTGTCACCAAAGCAGCGAAGGCGATGCCAATAACAATGCCAACCGCTATCTCTACCAGGTTCCCGCGGATCAGGAACTCCTTGAACTCATCGAGTAATCTCATGTTCCCCTCCTATCGAAATCGAGCCGCTACTAATAGATCCAAACGATGCCGTATTTGATGATCGACACGTCACCGCGCGTCGGCCTCACCGATCTGCTCTCGAACCGAGAAGGGTCGACCCGCCCGAGCTCGTACAGTTCAGTCTCTAGCGCAGCGACCTCGCTACGGAGCTGTTCAGCGCGAGCGCGCTCTTTCGATTCTGAACGCCGTCTGCTTAGGACCGAACCCATGCCTCGAATGGAGCGCCTCCTTCCTGTGAGGATGCCTATGTTGTCCAGGATCGACGTGCCTATCGAAGCCCATTTCTCCACGTCGTGGGAGCTCAGTTCAGATTCCTTAGCAGCTAGAGCTGCCCGTTTCTGCTCGATCTTTGTCTCCAGTCGTCGACGGGCGTTCTGGATGGCAGTCGCGTTCTGCGCACGGATGGCGAAATCTTCGGCGCTTTCCCCCGGGCGGGACGCCAACTTAGTCTCGCCGTCGTAAAGAACGTCGATCGCTAAGCGATCGTCCAGTCGCTCTTTGAGGGCGCGCTCAAGGGCCTTTGGGCCGTCAACGCTTAGGTACGCTGGGAGATCTTCGTAAGTTAGGCTAGCAGGCGGCCCCTCTGCGAGTTTCGATTCGTCGATGCGGACGATGTCCGACTCCAAGGTCTCCATCGGCCCCAGATCGCCGTCGAGCTTAAACGCCAGCGTTTGGCTCGACTCATCGGTGGTAGAGCCGCCGATCTTATAACGGACGGCAGCCCTAACGTAGACGTGCGGCACTGCGATCTGTCCTCCGTCGCGATTGAGGTAGCGCGCCTCCAGGGAGGCGGGGAAGCACGGGCGGGGCCGATGGTGAAGGTTCAGGGCCACGCTCCGGAGAGATGCCACTCGCCTTAGTGGCTGCGTCTGTGGCCGGGCTCGCGGCCTTAGTATCGGAGCGCTCTTCCTGAGGAAGCAGTTCGATCTCTTGTCGGGTGATCGGGCCGCGTAGGTACGACAACGCCCAGCGCGTATGCACAAGCGACGGCGCCTTGCGGTGGATATCGTGGATCAGGAACACGCGCTTGCGGACGCCGGCGATGAGAGAATCAAAATCTTTGCCGAACGCGCTATCTGCCAGCGCCGCTTCGATGCCGGTGCGAATACGCTCCTGGTCTTGCGTCGTCTGAAGGCGGCCGATGGCCCAGAACCCCATGTTGGCGAGACCGCGATAATCCAGATCAACCGGATTCTGAGTCGAAAGCAACACGCCTAGGCCGTGGGCGCGCGCTTGCTTGAGTAGCGTGAGGAGCGGCTTCTTCGTCGGCGGGTTGGCGGTGGGAGGAAAATAGCCGAATATCTCGTCCATGTACAGAAGGCACCGCAACTGGCCCGTCCCGGGCTGCTGGCGGACCCAGCTGACGATCTTGTTGAGGATCAGCGCGGTGACAAAGACCCGCTGCTCTTCTTCCAGATGCGCCGTATATACGATATTCGCTCGCGGACGCCCATCGGCTGTCCGCAGCCAGGCGTCTATATCAACCGGTTCGCCCTGGCGCCAGGCCTCCATCGGAGGAGAAGCGAGAAGGCCATTGAGGGCCAGCATCAGGCGATTTCGCTCCGCTGGTGGATAGACGACATCGAGCGGCAAAGCGCCCAGTTTGTCGATCGGCGGATTCGCTATGTGACCGATCAGGCTTTCAAGACTGAGGGAGTCGCCTCCACGCCATACCCTTTCGATGAGCGTGAACAGGAAGATATATTCGTGGCTCTCAACCGGGTCCGCCGAAATTCCGACCAGCCCCAGCAAAGCTGTCACTACAGCGTCAATCTGATCGCGGAACTCCTCTTCATCTTCTACGCTCTCTTGGCTGGGAGGGTCTAACCGTTCGATGAGGTTAAGTGGTATGCCGGAAAAAGAACCCGGCGTTATCACGCGGATACCACGGCTGGCCGCATAGCGCGCGACGTCGGCGGCGCCAAGCCCCCAGTCGGCGAGGCCTTCGCTCCAGGCCTTGGCCGTCGCAGTTGCGGCCTCGTCCACATCTGTGCCTGCACTTGCAGGATCGATCCAGGGCTTGAATTCGTTGGCCGTCAAGCCGCTGAAAGCGAGCGCTAGGTTGCCCATGTCGCCCTTGGGATCGATTACGATCACGGGGATGCCCAGCTGGAGGGCCTCTTCGATAAGGACGACGGACAGGCCAGTCTTTCCCGACCCGGTCATCCCTATGACGATGCCGTGGGTAGTCAGGTCTTCGGGGTCGAGCCTAAACCCTTCCCCCAACTCTTCAGAGGCTGGATCGAAGATTTTCCCTAAGTAAAGACCCTCCGGCATGCAACCTCCTCAGGAAACTGTCCAGACTTGCAAGGTTTTAGTGAGTGACCATTTGAGGCATGGTTTTAGCTTCTGTGACCCACTTCTCCACTTCTGCCGCAGTAGGAGTACGCCGGACAAGCTTCTTCGCTTCATTGACTTCAGCCATCTTTTCGTACAGGTTCGCCGGGTTACGTGCCCCTAGTTCCTTGACGGTGTCTACTCCGCTGGCTTCCAGAAGATCGGAATATTCCGAACCAACACCGTTTATTCGCATTAGATCAGCGCGGTTTACCCATTCCAAAAGGTGTGAAGCATCGATCCCCGTCTTTTCGACTAGATTATTCCGCCCAGAAGCGGAGCCGGCTTCCTTAAGTAGCGCATCGGTCGTTCGCAAACCAGCGTCAGCCAGCTTGCCAGCGTAAGCCGGCCCGATGCCTTCTATATCGATAAGATTTGCCATGTTTTTAGCTCCTTTCGTGAGTTCCGCTCACTAGGCGGAATCATAGTAAACAGCTTGGTCTATGGTGTCAACACATAAACATATAATATTTTCTGCTGACGCCATATAGCGTTATTAGTTCGCGGCTATCTGGAAGTGTTAAGTTTATTGCTCTACGCGACCGTTAGGCGTTAGCTGATCGACGATCTTGGGGAGCCATTCTGATATCTGATTTGCCGCCTGATCCGCGTTGATCCCTAGCTTCCCAGCTACCTCTGCGATTTTTTCGTTCCCCATGACTTGCTGAATTTGAGACGCGGAGACCGGAAGGTTCTCACCTTTACTGATCCAAGACTGGATCAGTCTCCAGCTCCTCCGGACGTGAATTGAGAGAGAAGATTCTCAATGCCACTACCCCCATCCTTACCCGTGAGGAGACTGAGAAGCTGTGGCGGTCCCTCGCCCTCTCCCTTCTCACCGCTCGCGCTCTTGATAAGTTTTTTGATCAGGTTCATATTACCTCCGAATACATTATTTCATGATGGTTTAGAGCTTAGCACAAAGGCACCGGATCAAAAATCCGGTGCCTTTGTAGCAGTCTACTATGTCTCTTTGCGATCGGTTTAGTGACCGTCGCGCTGCCGGCGGATCTCGTCCCAACTATCGCCAGTCATGAGATCGGCCCACATCTTGTACAGGGCGCGCTGGTTATGTTCGCTAGGCGCAGGGCCAAGAGAACCAGGATATTCCTCGCTGACGCGCTCCCGTCCCAGGCCGATCTGGTAGTTCAGAGGATAGTTCCGGGCCATGACGCCCTTGCTGGACTCCGTGCACATGCCCCAGTTCTCGCCGTCGTCCTGCTCGAACGCAGAGGATGGGCCGGCTTGCTGGCGCTCTGTGGCCAGGCGAGTAAAGTCTTTCATAAATTGCGGCGCCTTCTTATCTACGAAGACCCATGACCACGTCTCGATCTTATCGGGACCGCGCGGGTGCCAGACCCTTATCGTGCGGTTGCCTTCGCTGCCGCTGAACAGCGACATGTTTGGGAAGATGTTGCCGTTACCCACAGCGACCTTAGTCCGGCTTTCGCCCAGCCGCTCCTCCTGCTCGCCCCTGACCTCCTTCATATAGTTCAGGTATTCAGGGTCGTTCGCGAAGCGCTCCACGTCGAGTTGAGTCGTGAAGACGGCATATCCGTGGCCATAGCCGGCCGCCGCTGCGAACCCATTCGAGATGTTCTGCGGACGCAGCCGGCGATTTTCTCCGGCGAATCCCGCCTTGACGGCGGAGATGTGGGTGACCGGCACGTGGTAGCCGTCGCCGGCGAAGTTGTCTGACGCGAACTTCCAGTTGGACGGCATAATCCACTTGTGGACGCCGCCGATGATCTCGACTCCGCCCTCGCGGCGGTCGAACGCTATGTCCAGGTAAAAGGCGAAGTCGCCGAGATACTCTTGCAGCGAGGGCGCCTCCAGGTCGAACGTGCCGAAGATCAAACCTCGGTACGAATCGACCTGTGCCACCGGCACCAAGCCCCACTGCTCCATGTCGAGTTCTTCATAGTAGTATTCTTTGTAGCCCGGAACGCCGACGAGTTTGCCGTCATTGCCGTACGTCCAGCCGTGGTACGTACAGGTGAAGGCGGCAGCGTTGCCTTCGTCGGCGCGGCAGACGCGCATGCCGCGATGGCGGCAGGTGTTCAAGAACGCGCCGATCTTGCCGCGCGAGTCTCGCACTACCAGCACCGGGTCTTCGCCTATGTAGGCCGAAACGAAGTCACCGGGGTTGGGTATCTGCGTCTCATGCGCCAAGTAGCACCAAGCGCGAGCGAAAACGCGCTCCAACTCCAGTGCGTAGACGTCGCGATCGACGTAAACACGGCGATCGATCAGTCCTCTCTCCATATCGACGAGACGATTTATGTCGGTGATCATCGGAAGCCTCCTTACTTAGGATTACTGCCTAAAGCTTAGCATAAAAAGACGCCATACTGTAGTCCAGGTCTTCCATTCGTGCTTATCGGCCGGCACTGCCAGAGGTACGTATGTCATCCCAGCTTTCGGCCGCCATTAGCTCGGCCCAGCGACTGTATAGGTTCCGCTGCCTCACCTCGCTAGGACTTTCGCAGGTGAGGCCGGGTACGTTCTCGTCGTACCGTTCGTGGCCTAGGCCCATCGAGTAGTTAAACTCTTGGCGCCTACTGATACGGCCGTTGCTGGCGTAAGTGCACTGGTTCCAGTTTTCGCCGTCGTCTTGCTCGAAAGCACCGCCCGGGCCGAAGCGGCGGGAGTGAAAAAGCTGCATCTCCCGCTTAAGATGTTCCGGCGCAGCCTTATCTACGAAGCACCACGACCAAACCTCGGTCTTCTGCGGGCCGCGCGGGTGCCACACACGCATCGTGAAGAACTCGAACGAAAGGTTCGGGAAACACGTACCCACGATCGGTTCGATCAGATGCGTTCGCGGGCCTAGATGCTGCTCCATCTCACCTACCAGCGTTTGGTGATAATACTCGTTAATTTGCGGCCACTCATCGACTGGCCAGGTCGCATCCGGATTAAATCCGGGACGCGTAATCACGCCGTGACCGCCCTGCGGGCTAACGTGGAGGCCGCGCGTCCGTTGCTGAACGGAGATCCGGTTGGAAGTGAAGCCCATCTTTGTCGCGGAAATATGCGTGATCGGCACGTGGTAGCCGTCGCCGGCGAAGTTGTCCGCCGCAAACTTCCAATTGCAGGGCATGATCCACTTGTTCACGCCGCCGACGACCTCAGAGCCCTCCGGCCGGCGATGGACGAGAAAGTCGAGGTAGTACGCCATATCGCCGAGGTATTCGAGCAGCGGCGGCGCGCTGGAGTCAAAGGTGCCGAAGATCATCCCGGCGTATGAGTCGACCTGCGCTACGGGCACCAATCCCCACTGCTCCATGTCCAACTCTTCGTAGTAGTACTCTTTGTAACCCGGGACGCCTACCAGCTTACCGTCATTACCGTACGTCCAGCCGTGATAGGTGCAAGTGAACGCAGCCGCGTTGCCAGCGTCCGCGCGGCAGACGCGCATGCCGCGGTGGCGACACGTATTTAGGAAGGCGTTGATCTTGCCACGCGAGTCGCGGACTACCAGCACCGGGTCTTCGCCCATGTAAGCAGCGACGAAGTCGCCGGGATTGGGCAGTTGGGTCTCGTGGGCTAAGAACAACCATGAGCGGGCGAAAATACGCTCCAACTCCATTTCGTAGACTTCCTGATCGACGAATATTTGCCGGCTGACCAGGCCAGTCTCGCGGCTAACTAGGTCTTTAACGTCCAGCATAACCGTCTCCTTTACTAGAGGTAACTTATTTTAATGCCTCTTTGCTCATTTTGCCAGAAGTATTCCTCGATGACGCCTAGGAAGGCCATAAAGAAGAGCGACGAGGATATATCCTCGTCGCTCTTCTTTATGCGATAGCCCAAGCTCCTCAGGCGGCGAACCAAGCCTCCGCGTAGCGATGTGGCTCGTTCGGATCGTTCTGGTAACCACGAAGCTTCGGCTGGATAGCTTCAGTATTCGTCCTGGAGTAAATCGGAACGACGATCGCCGTCTCCAAGACCTTCCTCTGCACATCCTCAAGAATAGCCTCGCGTTCCTCGGCGTCCAAAGTGGTAGCCTGCCTGTCAATTAAGCTATCGAGCTGCGTGTCCGCCAGCTGCTTGTATGGGGCGGCGAAGCGGCCCGAGGAGTGATAGAAGATAAGCAGTTCGCCGTTAGTACCGCTGAAAGTGGGCTTATTGCAAATGCAGAACTCAGTTGTGGCGTTCAGCCAGATCTTGTCCGTGATCTCGACCTTGTCTACCTTGTGCACGGTGGCGTCGATGCCTATCTGCTTGAGAGTAGATATGTACACTTCGGTGGTTGGGTCGGTGGAGTCGGCGGTCGGAATACCGGAGTCCAGGACCGGCTTCCAGCTGACGGGGTCGAATCCGGCAGCCTGGAATAGCTGTCTGGCTTCCTGGACGTTGTAACTGACGTACTTATTCATTTCGTCGGGTGACAGATGCCAGTCGAGGGAGGGCAGGAAGATGCCCGTGCTTTCCCAACCAGCGCCGAAAAGAACGTCGCGAATCAGGGCTTAGGCGGTCGAACAGCTTGCCGAGGGCCTGACGCACGCGTGCATCCCGTGTGGGACCGGTGGCAGGCGACATCCAGAGTCTGTCACCGCTAGCCGCTCCCATTAATTTGCCTTCCACAATCTGCATATCGGGCACGCCCTGCCTGAGCAGACGGGTGATCTGGTCGTTGGTGCGGTTGTTGAGGACCTGGCCGGTACGGAAAGCCGCCTGGCCCGTCTGAAGGTCAGTAATCGTGAGCATCTGCCACTCATCGGCGTAGGGCATGGGACTCAAGACATACTCTGGGTTCCTCTTTAACGTCGTAACCTGTTCTGGCACCCACTCTTCGAATATCCATGGGCCGGTGCCGATCAGCGGCCCGTCCTTAAGGTCACCGCCCGCAGCCTCCACGGCTTCGCGTGGCATTATCTCCGATCGCGGGTCATGGATCGCCCACAGGAAGTCAGCGTTTGGCTGCTTGAGCGTGATCCTCACGGTATAGTCGTCAGGAGCTTCCATTCTATCTACGGAGGCCAGCACAGAGCCGTTTACCTTCTCGTCGATCATGCGCTGAAGGCTGTAGACTACATCGCTGGACTTTAGTTCGCGACCGTTGACCGGCGCGATGTTGTGGAATTTAACTCCCTTGCGCAGGTTGAATACGTAGGTAGTAGCGTCGGGGATCTGGTGACTCTCGGCCAGTTCAGGCGCGAAATCGATCGTGTTCGGATACTTGGTCATGTCGTGCCGGAGCATCTTGTTATAGACGGCGCCTGAGCGGAACATAGTAGTGTGCCCGATCTTGTGGATGTCGAGCGTAGGCGCCGCTTCCGAGCTCTGGCTTACGTAAACGTGCGTTCCGCCCCGTTGGGGCGTATCGCTCGCCGCACCACCACTACCCGTCGGCTGTGAGATCGAACCGCTCTCCTCCTCGCCACAGCCGATAACGGCTGCTGCCGCCAGTCCCGCGCTTCCTAACGCTGCCCCCTGCAGCACGCGACGACGACTCACTCTCTTTTTGCCAGAAGTTCTGCCAGTAGGTTTTTTCGTTACTCACGGAAAACGTGGCTCCTTTCTATGGTTCCTATGCCTCGCTTTTATGTGCAAGGCTGTGTGAGCAAGTTATACACTTCTCAAGATTTAGTGTCAATATTGGCTTTATTAATGAAATGAGGCGGAGCGATAGACGGCAGACCCTTAGATCATTGGTACGAATAAGCCAGATGCCCAACCTCAGAAAGAGCACGAAAGACATCTGGGCCCAACGGGCCATCATTCGCCCAACGTACGCCCTCTTCCAACTGCTTAGTGTCCGAAAAGCCGATAAGCACGGTAGATACTTCTGGCTTGCTCAAAGCGAAACGCACAGCCAGTTCGGCGGTGCTCCGTAAGCCCGCACGCTCGATTACCTGCATCAATTCACGTGTATCGGCGAGGTCCGTTTCATAAGTGGTCCCGGGCGTAAGGTAGCCGCTACTGGTCGCGGCGATCGGATGGCGCTCATCGCTGCCGGTAACAGCGCCGGCCGCCATAATGCGGATCGCCAGAACACCCATGCGCTTGCCCGCCGCTCTATCGATAAGTAGACCGAAGTCTTGCCCCGGGAACCCTTTCTTTACCGGGTGGCCGGCGCTCGGGTTTATGACGTTGAAATAGGCCTGGACAGTATCGAAGAGGCCGGTGTTCGCCAGCGCCAGCAGCGCCTCCGGATCGCCGAGACCGGTAAAGCCGAGAAAGCGCGTCAGGCCCGCGTTGCGCACAGCGCGCATCCCTTCAATCACCGGGCCTACCGCATCCTCGATCGATATGGCGCCCTCCGCTTCATTCTTCCGGAGCGCGACCGGGTTGTGAAGTTGAAGCAGGTCGACCCAATCACGCCCGAGTCGCGAGAGGCTCCCTTCGACGGAGCGCCGGACGGCTGCAACCGGATCGGCCATGTCGTCCGGCGTCAGACGCACTTTCGTGCCGATGGTGGCGACCAAGTTGGCATCCAGTTCAGCGAGTACGCGCCCCAGGTTGGTCTCCGAAAGGCCGTTGCCGTACATCGGCGCTGTATCGAAGTAGGTGACGCCCAGTTCGATGGCTCGTTCGACGGCGCGGACCTGTTCGGCAGGTTCGCCGCGCACCATAAGGCCACCCTGACCACCGCAGCCGAAGCCGATCAGCGATACCTCTATGCCCGTCCGTCCTAAAGTGCGGTATTCCATCTTGGCCTCAGGATACTTCCCAGACCGCTTTGCCATCGACCATAGTCATCAGAACCTTCATCTCTTTCAGAGCTTCCGTCTCAACCGTCAACGGGTCGCCCGACAGCACTATAATGTCGGCATACTTGCCGGGATCAAGCGTCCCCTTCACATTCTCCTCGAAGGCGCATGCCGCGCTGCCTAGCGTGTACCGCTTCAGCGCCGCTTCGACGGGGATCGACCCGGCCCTTGGACACCCGCAAGATGAGTTTCTCGGGTAACCGAACTCCAGATGCCGATCAACGGCTCGTAAGGCGTCACCGGCGAGTCTGAACCACCGCCGACGATCAGGCCGCTTTCCAAATAGGCGCGCAACGGCTCGATGTGCTGAGCACGCTCAGGTCCCCAGTACTTACGAAATCCAGCCGCTAAGGTGTATTGGAGCGGCTGTTGCGCTGTGATTACTAGGTCTAAGGCGCGGGCGCGAGGAAAATGCTCGGGCTGGGCAGCCATCATATGGATCAAAGCCCAACGGCGACCCGTTAGCGGGGCTGCTGCATGCGCAGCCTCATAAGCGTCGAGGACGGAATCTATGGCGGCATCGCCAACGCAATGGATGCCGACCTGCCAACCGGCGCGAGAGGCGACTATGCAAAACTCCTGAAGGTTTTCTTCCGAAGCGTACCGCTTTCCATGTGGCTCTCTCGGATCGTCGGTATAAGCAAAAGGCTCACGGATGAAGCCTGTCTCCACGCCACCGTCGGCGGTGATTTTTACGCCTCCCGCACGCAACCACGGATCGTTCGCTGGCAAGAACTCGCGCTTCTCGAGTCGAAACTTCGCCCTCTCCAACTCCTCAGGCGTAAATCCGGGCACGAAGCGGAACATCGCCGTCGTCCGTACGGTCATCTCATTCCGCTCACGGAGGTTCCTATAGGAAGTGAACTCGGACTCCATCAGGTCGGGTTCTATCACGCTCGTGATCCCAGCCGCGTTATAAGCTCGCATCACCTTCTTTAGCGCCGCCTCTTCTTGCTCGGGCATTGGCGACGGCATGGCCCGCAAAATGCGCTGGAAGGCCGCGCCGCCTATAACATGACCAGTAAGGCTACCTCCGCCATCCCGCACAAAAGTGCCGCCGGGCGGGTTCGTAGCCTCTTCCGGCACGCTAGCCCTTTCAAAGGCGCGACTGTTGACCACTACGTTATGTCCCCCACGGCGAAGCAGTACTGCGTGGTTGGGGGCGGCCCGGTCTAATTCGTCGCGATTGGGGAACCGCTGCTCGACGAGCTGCTCCTCGTGCCAGCGGCCAGAGGACACTATCCATTCGTCCGGGGGTGCAACGGCTGCCCGCTGCTCGACCACGGCTAGGACTTCGCCGATGTCTTTCGCCCGGGATAGGTCGACCGCGTCCAAGCCCAGGCCGGTCCCACGCATGTGATTGTGGGAATCGAAGAAACTTGGCATGACCGTCTGACTATCGAGTTCGATACGGCGGGTATTTGGGCCAGCCATTTCGGCGATCTCGCTGCTGGAACCAACCGCTTGTATTACACCCTCGCGAATAGCGATGGCCTCGGCGACGCGCCCGGAAGAATCGAGAGTCAGCAGACGGCCGTTTAGAAGGATAGTGTCTGGAGGGCCGTTCGGGATACTTAAACGCGGAACTGGCTGCGTCATGACGCTCGCGAGGCCCCCACGAGATCGCTGATGTCGGTGCCCAACTCCTTCGCTAACTCTGACGCTTCGTCCCAGAAGTTATCGAGCACAGGTATGCCATTCCGCATTCGCTGTTCCGCCATTTCGAAGCCGCGTTTCGCCCGGCATGTATATTCTGTCCGTATCCGGCCGCTTCTTAGACCTTCGTAACTCGCGGATCCTGCTGTCCACCCTCTCCTTAAATGCTTCGACGTTCTGGAAGAAGGAGATGTTTATGGCAATGAAGAAGGCGGGGTTATGCAGAATATGGACACCGGGCGGCGTGGGCCAGTCATCGTCGTTGCCGGTTTTTAGGTACGGCAATATCTGACCGATCATCTCGACCATGAGTTGGATGCCGTAACCTTTACTGTTGCTGGCCATATTGTCCATGGAGCCACGCCGCTCTACGTTCGGCCGCGGGCCGCCCGGGCCGGCGAACTGGTTCGGATCTGTTGTGGGAAAGCCATCGTCATCGAGGATAAAGCCGAGCGGTATATGATCGGTTCCCACGTACGGCCGGATGCCGGCGAAGGAAGTGGACGCTGTCGCCCAATCGAGAATGATCGGATATTCGTCCTTCGTCGGTATGCCGAAGGCTATCGGGTTCGTGCCGAGCATGCGCTCTTTGCCACCCCAGGGAGGCGTGCCGGCGTCCGAACCGGAGAACGCGATCCCGATCAGGTCCTCCCTGGCTATAAGCTCAGCAAAGAAGCCGAGTGCGTTGCTGCTGTTGCACTGGTATATACTCGCAGCCACTATAGGAACGCCTTTTCGCTTTTTCGATAAGCTTTTCGATAGCGAACAGCGTAACTGCTTTACCGTCGCCCCACTGCCCGTCGACCACGAGATGCGCCGGAGACTCGTTTACGATGGTTGGAACGAAGTCGTTGTTGAGGCCCTCCGCTGTGCCTAGGCGTATACGCTGACGCACCGAACGAGCGAAATCGCCGAAACCGTGGTTGTTGCCGCGTAGCGTAGCCCAGAGGTACGACTCGGCAGTCGCCCTGGCCTCAAGGTCCGAGAAGCCGGCTGCCTTATAAGTCCGCTTGACAAGCTCTCTAAACTGGTCGGGGGTAATGGTTGGCATCCTTACATACCTCCATATCGTTGAAAGGGTCGTACCTTAAGGGCAAACTACGTTTTGGCGTTGCGTCGGCTACACGTTCCATCGCCCAACGGTGGTATCCTAGCATACGAAACGCAACGGGAGCTACACAAGGCAATGCCCCAGGGTTCACCAGGCTCACCTCGCTCTTCTATGCGTTTAAGGAGGATAGATGAGGCGTAACGGCAGCATCCAAGATGCAGCGCTATTCCGCATCCTTTTTTCGGAAATACGCCAGGCGATCGCTGAATTTCTGCTCACTCCGCTGCTAATAATCGTCTTCTTTATCGTAGTCGCCGCAGGTGTTTACTCCCTAGACCAAGCCGAGTTTGCTGCCCCTCGATCCAATACGCGATTTCCTGACGGACCATATCTTCGGAGATCCAGAGGCCACTGCCGACCTCATGGGGATAGTGGCAGCCAGCATCATTACCGTCACGTCGATCACGTTCTCAATTTTATTGATCGCTATAGAACAAGCGGCCGCCACAATGACCCACCAGGTGGTCGATCAGTACTTACGTCGGCGGCTCAACCAGTTCTACTTCGGCTACTTCGTTGGGCTAGCTACTTACGCGCTCCTGATCTTGGCGACTGTGCAGCCTTCATTTAACCCTGTCTTCGGCGGCATGCTGGCCGTGATCTTCACAATCTTCGCGCTCCTCCTGCTCATTACGCTGGTATATACGACGCTCGATCGAGTACGGCCCACGGTGATCATCGAAGCCATCCACGACCACATCCTCGCAGCCCGCGAACGCCAGGTCTCTATACTGCGGGCGACGCGACGCCAGCCGGAGGCGCCGGGTAGGATGCTGGTTCCGGTAAAAGCGGAGGTGCACGGGTTTATCACTCGCATCAACATCAACGCTCTTGAAGGCGCCCTCTGGAAACGGCGCCGGGGGAAGTCGTATTCGAGAAGTCGATCGGGGCTTTCATAGCCTTCGGTGAACCTATCGCGCAAGTCAGCGCAGAGAACGCATCGAATATCGAACTCTTGGCCAACGCCGTGCGCGGGGCAGTCCAACTCGAGCGTAAACGCGACATCGATTTCGACCCCGCATTTGGCATGGAGCAGCTTGAGGACATCGGCTGGACATCGATCTCTACGTCGAAGCAGGACCCTGCGCCAGGGCTGCACGCTATTCGCGTACTTTCGCACTGGTGCGACGCCCAACCGGACGTTCCGGACCGGCCGCCGCGAGCCATGAATACTATGGAGTCGCTGGCAGTGGTTTCTACGGAGTCGATGCAGCACCAGATCTATGCGGAGGTTATTCACGCCATTACGCTGTTGCTGCCAAAGCTGGCTCCGGATCAACAACAGCGAGCAGAGCGGCTTATCGCACGGATACTATCGGGGATCGGAGACCATGAGACCATATTCTGACGGAGGAATTCGACCAAGCTTTGACAGCCTTGGGTCAGGCTTTAAACGCAGCCGGTCAGTCTACCAGCGCGGACGAGGTGCGAACCGCGCACCAAAAGCTTGCTGCGTCAGTCGGCAAAGCAAACTCGCGGGCCACGCGAATCTAAACACCGGCTAAAGCCCTGCAGATACATACCTCAATTCCATAAATACGATCGCAGTCGCAAGAAAGGAGATCGCTACGGCCGCCTTTGGCGACCCCGCAATGACGGCACTGCGCTATGCGTACCTAGCTGCAGACCTGAAAGTCTGCCTCTTCCTGCAGCTGAAGGACACGTTACGCTTTGATTAGCTCAGTCCAGTCCTTGCCGGCCATTAGATCTGACCAAAAGGAGTAGATGTTGCGCTGGTTCGCCTCGCCGGGCCCTTCGACGAAGGTGCCCGGCAATTCTTCATCGAACCGCTCCTGGCCAAGGCGTAGCTGATAGTTGAAGTCGTACCTTCTTGCGACGCGCCCGTTGCTGGACTCGGTGCACATATTCCAGTTCTCGCCATCGTCTTGCTCCAGCATCCCGCCGGGGCCGGATTGGCCGCGCAGGTTTTGCACTCGGTAGATGTCCTTGATCTCCGGCGGCGCCTCCTTATCGACGATGCACCACGACCACGCTTCGACCTTATCGGGCCCGCGCGGGTGCCAGACGCGAATAGTATGATTAGCGTCGGTCACCTGGAAGGAGAAGTTTGGGAAGATCGTACCTGTGTTCGTCCACACCTTCTGCGCCCTTAACTCTCCCATCTGTTTTTCCCTTTGCGACCAGACTCCCTCCAAATACGAAGCGAGTTCGGGAAGTCGCGGCGGCTGATTTTCCAATGCCAAGCTTGTGCCATGGCCGTAGTCCGTGTAGACGGTGAAGCTGGGAACAGGCGTTCTGAGGCGATCGGTGCTCCGCCCGCCCAGACCGACCTTGAGGGCAGAGATGTGGGTGATGTTGAAGTGGTAGCCGTCCGGGCTGAAGTTGTCGGCGGCGAACTTCCAGTTGCTGGTCATGACCCACTTCTGCGTTCCGCCGACGAGTTCTGTACCGCCCGGAGTACGTTCGAGGAACGTGTCGAGGTAGAAGGTAATATCGCCGAGGTACTCCCGCAAGGACGGAGCTTCAGGGTCGAACGTGCCGAAGATCAAGCCTTTGTACGAGTCCACCTGGGCAACCGGCACCAAGCCCCACTGCTCTATATCTAGCTCTTCGTAGTAGTACTCTTTATATCCTGGCACACCCACCAGTTTGCCGTCGTTACCGTACGTCCAGCCGTGGTACGTACAGGTGAAAGCAGCCGCATTGCCTGCGTCCGCGCGGCAGACGCGCATGCCGCGATGGCGGCACGTATTTAGGAAGGCGTTGATCTTGCCGCGTGAATCGCGGACGACCAGCACCGGGTCTTCGCCGATGTATGCAGCGACGAAGTCGCCGGGGTTGGGTATCTGCGACTCGTGGGCCAGGAAACCCCAGCAGCGCGCGAAGATGCGCTCCAGTTCGAGTTCGTATATCTCTCGGTCTACGAAGAGACGGCGACTGACCAAGCCGCTCTTAGAGTTAACGAGTTCGCTGACGTCGATCATAAACGCCCTCCTTTGCTTTAACTCTTCAACCAAGCATAGGCGAACCGGTACGGCTCCTGAGTATCATTCTTGTAGCCGGCGACACGCGGCTGAATCGCGACTTCTCCGGTCTGGCCCACGGTTGGCGAAGCCACAGCGTCCATTAGTCCGCGGCGCACTGCATTTAGCAAGACCGGCTTACGTTCTTCCGGCTCCAGTATCGTCGATTGGGCCTCGATCAAGCGGTCAAATTCGGCATCCGCAAACTTCTTCCAGTAAGTTGCAACGCCACCATTAGAATGGAAGTAGTTGAACAGATGTAGGTTCGTGCCTCGCGGAGCTGGGTCGTTAAGGATCGCTATCGGCTCCTTGGCCGACCTAAAGATTTCGATTACTTCCTGACTCTCAATAGGCCGGAGCTGGGCTCTGATACCGATCCTTGCCAACTCGGCGAGGAAGCTCTCCGCTGTCCCGACGTTCCTCTGGTAGGCAACCCCGTTTGGTATGACCGGGTTTAGGGAGCCGGGGTCGACGCCGGCAGCCTGCAGCAGCTGCTGGGCTTGCTGAGGATTGTAACCTACCAAGTTATCAAACTCACTTTGCGGCAGGATCCAGTCCAGGGAAGGGACGAACATCATTGGGTGCAGCCAGCCGCTGCCAAAGTACACCTGATCAAGAATTTGCTCGCGGTTGAAGAGCTTGGCCAGAGCTTGCCTGACCCTCTGGTCGGTATAAGGCGGTACCGTTGGGTCTATCCAAAGGCGGTCGCCGGTCTGATTGAGCAGTCTGGCGTCCAGCACGTAGAGGTCCGGGACCGTCTGTTTGAGCAGGTCAGTGGTCTGGCCGACCGTGCCGATTATGTCGATCTGCCCAGTTCGGAAGGCAGATATCTCAAGGTTGGGGTCTTCGAGACGGTAAACTTCGTGCCGTTCCATATAGGGAAGGGACTGGCCATCGCTGCCATCTATATAGAACTCCGGGTTACGCGTCGACGCGGTTAATGCAGTATCGGCATCGTTTGGAGACCAGATCCAGGCGCCAGAGCCGATGATCGGTCCCTCCACCAGGTCGCCTCCCGCCGCCTCGACGCTCTCTGGCGGGACGATGGGGGTACGAAGGTCGCTCAGCGCCCAAAGGAGGTCGGCATCGGGCTGGGACAGCGTAACTCGAACTGTAGAATCGTCCGGCGCCTCTACGTTTGTCACAGCCCTGAGCGTGCCGCCATTTACCTCGGCCTTCTGCCTCTGGTAGCTAAATACGACATCCGATGCTCTCACGTTCCGGCCGCCCACCGGCGGAATATTTTGATATGTAACGGCTGGGTTGATCTTGAACACCCAGACCGTAGGCTCGGCAACCTCCCAGTTCTCGGCTATGTCCCCTATGAAAGTAACCTCATCCGGATATTTGTCGAGGTCGTGGCGGGCCAAGCGGCCGTAGTTGCCATGTGATTGCGGCTGGGAAAAGGTGCTCTTGTGCGGGTCCCAAGTCGGGGCAAAGTCGACAGTGTTAAGGTCACGGAGGGTGCCGCCGCGGACGGGCTGATCAGAGGCGCCGCCGGTAGCGACCGGACTAGCTCCGCTATCGCCTTCTTCCTCGCCGCAACCGATTACGGCCGCCGCCGCGATGCCTGCGCCACCCAGTACTACCCCCTTCAACGCGCGGCGCCGCGTAATGCGCCTCCGCCAGAAACGATCCCAGTAGTTAGTTTCCATTACATACTCCTTTTGCCTAAGTCCTTAGACATGAAGCCGAACGGGTTTGGTATCTGCGATTCGTGGCTGGAGAAGCACCAGTAGCGAGCGAAGAGCTACTCCAGCCTGTTCGTATATCTTTGTTACCTAACTCTTCAACCAAGTAAAGGCGAAGCGATGCGGCTCCTGGCTGTCGTGCTTGTAGCCCACGACCCGAGGCCGGATAGCGAATTCTTGCGTCTGGCCAACCGATGGTACAGCTACAGCGTCCGAGAGGCCCCGCCGTACGACCTCTAACAGAGCAGCCTTACGCCGCTCTGGCTCGTCCACTATCGTTGCCTGCGCCTCAATTAGCCTATCGAACTGAGTATCTCCAAGCTTCTTCCAGTACGTCGCCACGCCACCACTCGAGTGGAAGTAGTTGAACAAGTGCAAGTTAGTGCCTCGCGGCGCCGGGTCGTTCAGTAACGATATCGGCGCCTTGGCCGTGACAAAGACATCGATTACTTCTTGGCTTACAATGGGCTGAAGCTCGGCGGTGATCCCTATCTTCTTCATCTCGGACGCAAGGATCTCCGATATCGCAATGTTCCTGGCAAAGTTAGCTCCTGAGGGTATTGTGGGCCTGAATGACCCCAAGTCCACGCCGGCCGCCTGGAGCAGTTGCGTGGCCTGCTGCGGGTTGTAACCGACCAAGTTATCAAACTCCGACTGAGGCAAGATCCAGTCTAATGAAGGGACGAACATCATCGGGTTTACCCAACCGCTGCCAAAGAAGGCATTATTCTGTATCTCCTCGCGGTTGAACAGCTTGCCGAGGGCTTGCCTGACCCTCTGGTCGTTGTACGGCGACTGCGTCGCATCCATCCAGAGCCTGTCGCCGGTCTGGTTTAGTAGTTTGGCGTCCAGCACATAGAGATCGGGCACTGTCTGTTTGAGCAGCTCGGTAGTCTGGCCGTTGGTGTCCATGAGGTCGGCCTGCCCAGTGCGAAAAGCGGAAACCTGAAGGTTGGCATCTACAATGACTACCTGTTCTACATTCTCCATATAAGGGAGCGGCTGGCCATCCGTTCCTTTTCGGAAGAAGTCCGGATTGCGCCTCTTCTTGGATACTTGGTTTAGGACGTAGCTGGCCTGGTCCCAGATCCAGGCGCCGGTGCCGATGATCGGTCCTTCTTTCAGTTCGCCGCCCGCGGCCTCCACGCTCTCCGGTGGGATTATTGGCGTCCTCAGGTCACTAAGCGACCAGAGGAGGTCTGCATCCGGCTGCGCCAGAGTCACTCGAACGGTCAGGTCATCGGGCGCCTCCACCTTTGAGACAGCCCTGATGGTTCCCGCGTTCACGTTGGCCTTCTGTCTCTCGTAGCTGTATACGACATCGCTTGCTTTGACAGTCCGGCCGTTCACTGGCGGAATATTATGATATTTGACGGCCGGGTTAATCTTGAAGACCCAAACAGTCGGCTCGGCGATCTCCCAGCTCGCCGCTATATCGCCGGTGAAGGTCACCTCGCCAGGATATTTATCGAGATCATGCATCGCTAGCCGGCCGTAGATGCCATGACCCCCCGGCTGCGCAAAGGTGCTCATGTGCATGTCCAGGGTTGGTGCGTGGTTGATTTGCGTAAACTCGTAAAGCGTCCCCCCACGTACCGGCTGATCAGAAGCTCCTCCGGTAGCCGTTGGAGCGGCGCCGTCACCCCCTTCCTCTTCATCGCAGCCGACTACAGCAGCCGCCGCGAGCCCCGCACCGCCTATCACAGCCCCCTTCAGTGCGTGGCGTCGCGTGATACGCCTCTGCCAGAAGCGATCCCAGTAGTTAGTGTCCATAGCGTTTAATCTCCTAAAGCGCTGATTTCGCGCGCTAACTTTAAGCGGAACGATTAGAGTTTGTCAATCCTTTTTATAGGCTTGAGCATATTTTCACAAAGGATTCGTCGTCTGCTTGCCAGGATGAGGAGATAGCTGCACGTTTTCTCAAATAAACAGGGGGGCGGCTTCGACATGAAGCCGCCCCCCTGTTTCGAACGCTAGATCACTTAACGCGGACCAGACTCTGGGTGCCTGCAAAGTTGCTTTCTCGCATCAAGCACTCGTCGCTAAGCCTAAGGTCTATTTCAGCGCAAGTCGGCCCAGCTTTCGGCGTTTATCATTTCCGACCAGTACTCATAAA
>WHTN01000073.1:0-273 GCA_009377715.1 Dehalococcoidia bacterium
GACGACCGTCCGCCATCCGCGCTCGGCGAAAGCAGCGCGGGTCTGCGCAGGCGTCAGGCGGTACTGCTGGAAGTCGTCATGCGCAGGCAGGCGTAGCGCTGTAACCGGCCCGCCAAGAAGCACATCGCCCTGCCGGTAGACGGCAGCCACGCCGGGGTGCGCTTCTTCAGTGGTGCGGTAGACCTGCTGCGCCTCGTCCTCTTTATTGTAGCCGTACTTCCCTTGCAGGCGCAGGATGGCCAACAGCACTCCGCTTTCATCCGCCAGCGCTAC
>WHTN01000073.1:283-12889 GCA_009377715.1 Dehalococcoidia bacterium
TGGGTATAGACCACGGCAGGCCGTTCGCAAGGTGCATATCCTTGACGACGCGCTCGTAGTCGTTGCGGGTCATAAAACCCTCAAGCGGACTGAAGCCGCCGTTGGCGAGAAGCTCTAGATCGGAGACAGTCCGCGCGTTTAGCTGCAAGCGCAGTAGGCCCTTCGCCTTCTCTTCAAGCGCGGAGACTTCGGATTGTGGCGCCAGTCTTTCGGCTAGCTTGCCCCCGTGGGGCGGGATCAGCGCAAAAATACCCTCGTTCATCGGTTAATGACTTAACGAAAGGCTAAGCTGAGGAGCAGCAGCGTTAACGCTGCTGCTCCTCAAGTTGAAGCATCTGCACCGGGTGCAGGCCGCATTCTTTGTATTCGGGGAGCTCCCACCACCAGCGGCCGGCGCGGATATCCTCATCACCTTCGATAGCACGCGTGCAAGGCGCACAGCCGATGCTCGGAAAGTTGCGGTCGTGGAGGACGTTGTACGGTACGCGGTTCGCCTTGATGTACTCCCACACCTGATCATTGGTCCACTCGACCAGCGGGTTGACCTTGATGAGACCGCCGTTCGCCTCGTCTATCTCAACGGGCTGGGTGTTGGCACGCGTGACCGCCTGATCGCGGCGGAGGCCGGTCATCCAAGCGCTCAGTTCGCCAAGAGCACGGTGGAGCGGCTCTACCTTACGAATATTGCAGCACTCTTTGCGATTTTCGATGCTATCGCGGAAGGAGTAAAAGCCCTTCTCGCGCTCTAGCTTTTCTACCTTGGTGGCGTCAGGGAAATAGCTTTGGATGGAGATGTCATACTTGTAGCGTATCTTCTCCATGACCTCATACGTTTCGTCGTGAAGACGGCCGGTATCGAGCGTGAACACTTTAATGCCAGGTGCTACCCGGGCGATCATCTCGACGAGGACTACGTCCTCGGCGCCGAAGCTGCTCGCGAAGCCGATGGTCGGAGAGAACGTATCAGCGGCCCACTTTAAGATCTCCTCCGGCGACTTGCCGACAAAGCCCTCGTTTATCTTTTCGAGCTCTTCAGGTGTAAAAGTCTTCCTTATTACTGCGTCTGCCATATTCTTAACTTGCCCTACTTTCTAAATTTGATGACATAGTGATTTTTACTTGGCAACTTCCTGCACGCGCGATATTGGAATCGCGCCCGCAGCGCACTCGCCCTCGCCACGGATGACCTCGAAGAAGTCCTCAGCGCCCCAGTCAAGGTACATGTCTAAGTCTTCGTGGATAGCGCCGACCCATTTGAACTCCTCTAACCGCGGCTCCAGACTCTTCGGGCCCACTCGGTCGACGTACTCTACGAAGCTCTCTTCAGGGCTGAGCCGTTCCTGTTGGTAGATTTGGATGATGCGGTCGATCGCCTGCGGCGTCTTCTTCGCTGCGACACGGCTAACGCGCGTGGCGAACTTGCCGCCGCCAACGTAGCCGCCGCCACCAACGAAGATATCGTAGCAGGGTATTTCGTGGCCATTTACTTTGTAGGACGAACCCTGTAAGCCGATGCCTGCCAGGTGGTGCTGGCCACAGCCGTTCGGGCAGCCGCTGATCTTGACGCTGATGTTATTTACCTCGGAGTCTTCATAGTTGAAGGCGATCATCGCGTCGCGCAGGGCGTAACCGGCCTGGTTCGAGGCGGTCACCGCCAGCTTGCAGCTGTCGGCGCCAGGGCAAGCCACTACGTCAGCGATAAGCCCTGCCTCTGCTTCGCCAAAGTTGATATCCTTTAGCTCTTTGTAGAGCAGTGGCAATGCATTCTCAGGAACCCAGCGCAAGACAAGATTCTGGTTTTGGTTCGTGCGGCCGTTCCCACCAGAATACAGGCGCATGATGCGGGCCAGTTCACGGAACTGACTGATGCCGATGTTGCCTATCGGTATGGTTATCGTTACAGCGTAATAACCCGGCTGCTTCTGTTCCTGAGCATTCGTGCTGCGCCAGCGCCCATATCCGTCGAGTATATCGGTTGCAGCAGGTAGATCGCCCTCGGTGGGGCCTTCGGGGGCGAGCTGCATCAGAGCTTCCATATCGAGCGGCTCTTTCGACCAATCGCCCTTAAGTTCCTCGACTACCTTCGCTCGGAACTCCTCGACGCCGATCTTGTGGAGCAGGAACTTGATGCGGGCCTTGTTCATGTTCTTGCGCAGCAATCCGGGCACATCGCCTTCACGGTCGTAGACCCGAAGGATCGCCTCTGACACCCGGATGTACTCGCCGTTATCTACTTCGGCGAACTCCCAGACCGTATCGGCCGCTCGAGGCATCGTCGAAGTGCCGCCGCCAACACGTATATCGAAGCCCTTGACCTCGTTGCCATTTTCGTCGCGGCGGACCTTGGCCAAGAAGCCGAGGTCGTGGAACGGCGTTCCTGCGCAGTCGCTAGCGCAGGAGGAAAAGGCGGTCTTGAACTTACGCGGCAGCGTCTGGCAGATGGGGTTGAAGAGCATATTGCGAGCATAGGCCGCCAGGTAAGGGGTAGTGTCGAATACTTCGTCCTTGCAGATGCCAGAGAAGGCGCACCCGGTGACGTTACGCACTGTGTGTGCGCAAGCCTCGCGGGTGGTCAGGCCAACGTCACCGATGATGCGCATAACGTCATCTGTATCGTCCAGGTTTATAAAGTGGAATTGGAAGTTCTCGCGGGTCGTGATGTGGCCACGGTGGAAACCGGAGTACTTTTCGGCGACCTCAGCCAGCGCGTCCATCTGGTCGGCGGTGACGCCGCCGTACGGCAGCTTTATGCGCATCATCTGCTGGTCTTCCTGACGCTGGCCGTATACGCCGTGGTGGAGGCGGAACATGCGGAAGACTTCTTCGTCCTCATCGCCAATGCGGTACTTCTTCGCCCGCTCCTCAAAAGTATCGATGACCTCGTCGTAGACCGGCAGAGTAAAGCCGGGCTTTATCTCAGTCGGCACTTTCGGATGGGGCTTATAGCCGTTAGAATTATGGCCGTTATCGCTCATAGTGGCCTCCTTAAGGGGCTAGACGCTAAAGTCTAGTAAGTCTATAAACTTCATTGCTTATTTTAACTCCCTAAGCAATTGCCGTCAATAGAGACTATAGAATCTATGCGATTTATTCTGCTATATGGATATCATCGACATCTGCTAATACCAGGTGCGTCTCGCCCCACTGATCGATGTCGTTGAGGTCCCAGCCGGCTGTCGATTCTGCCGGCCGTAGCCGCAATCCCCAGTCGCCGCCGTAGATGACGAACGCCGATCCGGCGCTCGAGTCTTCGACCTGCACAGCGAAGGCTTCGCAAGGGCTGCCATCGTTTTCACTCGACCAGCCGATGACTTCACAGAGCCGTCCGCTGGGTAGACCATCGTAGATCCTTACCACGGCGACGCGAACCGGCTGCGACAGGTTCTTATACACCTGGGTCGCCATCATCGGGCAGTTATCGTTCGGTTCGACTTGGACATAAGTAAAAGCAGTAGACATGCGGATTCACCACCTGAGATTGTACCAGCATCCTCGGATGAGGTAACCAAATACTAAGCACGATGTCTAAAGCTGTCAAACTCTATGCGTAGGGGGTGCACGGCCGTGCATCCCTACGCTGGTCCGTTGTCTAACCTTAGCTCTCCGCTAGAGTATAAAATAATTGATAGAATTTCATCATGTCTGTCACCCTTAAACGAGTCACGAAGGACAACTGGCGAGACGTCATTGCTCTCGAAGTTGCGGGCGAGCAGCGACGACTGCTTGATTCGGAGTCCGTGCTGCACTTCCTCGCCGAGGCGCAGTTCTACCCTAGCTATGCACCTTACGCGATTTACGATGGCGAGACGTTGGTCGGCTTCGTTAGCTTCGGTTACCTTCCCGATGACCCGTCGAAGTGGTGGGTCCCGTTCCTTATCATCGACCGCCGCCATCAGAGAAAGGGGTACGGTCGCGCCGCGATGCAGGCGGTCATCCACCGTGTGCGTGAAGAAGCGCTGGACTGCGAGGCTATCGGCTTGTGCTACAAGCCTGAAAACGCCGCGGCTTGCCGGCTCTACCGGAGCCTGGGATTTGGACCAGCGGATGAACTCGACGAGAAGGGCGAAATCCAAGCCTGGCTGAGACTGAAAACGTAAAGGCAGCCACTACAACCCTCTATCAATTCACGCAAAGCATTTCATTATGGCTGTGCCAATTGCTAATATAAGAAGTAGAGGGCACACCCTTAACGGAGCAGATGATTGAGAAGCGAAGTTTCCGACCCGCCAGCCGATCTCACACCCTCACAAGCCGTAAACTGGTTCTTCTTCCAAGCAGCCAAGCGCCTAGAGATCAAGGAGGAATTGCAAAACCTCCTTACCAACCCGTGGCGGGAATTAGCCGTAGAAGTGCCCGTACGACTCGATAGCGGCGACCTGAAGGTCTTCAAGGGCTACCGCGTCCAGCATAGCGGGGCACGTGGGCCGTACAAGGGAGGCTTACGCTACCACCCTCAGGCCGCTCTTGATGAGGTACGGGCGCTTGCTGCGCTGATGACCTGGAAGACGGCTGTAGTCGATGTGCCGTTCGGCGGTGCGAAGGGCGGCGTTCAGTGCAACCCCGCGGAACTTAGCGTGGACGAACTGAACCGCCTAACCCGTCGCTATACGCTCCAGATATCGCCCCTGATCGGCCCGACGCGTGACATACCCGCCCCCGATATGGGTACCAATTCGCAGACCATGGCCTGGATGATGGACGCCTACAGCCAGCGCTACGGCTACAGTCCAGCCGTAGTTACCGGCAAACCGATCGAGCTTGGCGGCTCGTATGGTCGCGAGGCGGCCACGGGCAGAGGCGTCGTCAACTGCCTCGGCGAGTGGGCGTCGCTGACCTCCACGCCACTCGAAGGCAAGACGCTCGCCGTCCAAGGCTTCGGCCAGGTAGGCTCATGGGCAGCCCGACTCGTGGGAAATCTCGGCTGCACTGTCATCGCCGTAAGCGACGTTAAAGGCGGCATCCTCAGCCGGCACGGCCTGAACGTAAACGAACTGCTCAAGTATCACAGCCAATCCCACACGGTCGTGGGCTTTCCTGGCGCCGAGCAGATAACGAATGATGAACTACTGCAGCTCGACTGCGACATTCTGCTACCAGCCGCTATCGAAGCGGTGATCAACCCGAACAACGCCGACCGGGTAAAAGCTTCGCTGATCGTGGAAGCCGCGAACCACCCGGTGACACCCTTAGCCGACAGAGTACTCCAGGAGAGCGGCAAAACGGTGATCCCCGATATCCTGGCCAATGCTGGCGGTGTTATCGTTTCGTACTTCGAATGGGCGCAGAATACGCAGCAGTTCCGTTGGGAAGAAGAACGGGTCAATAAGGAATTGTCGCGCGTTATGTCACGTACAACGCAAGCGGCGTACCAGACCGCGATCAAAGAGGACGTCAGCCTTCGAGAAGCCGCTTACCTCATCGGCGTGAGTCGAGTCGTCCAGGCGACCGAGCTTCGAGGCTCCTTCTAATGCCTGACATGAAAGCCGTCAAGGTCGTCTTAGACCATGCTCCCCAGCGCGTCGTCATCGAAGGCGTACGTCCTGAGATCGACGGTGGCCGCTATCCCGCCAAGGCCACTGTCGGCGAGAAGTTCCGCGTCGAGGCGAACATCTTTGCCGACGGCCACGATGTTCTGTCGGCCGTCCTGCTCTATCGCAGGGCAGGAGAACCGCTCTGGTCCGAAATCGTTATGACGCCGCTTGTCAACGACCGTTGGCGAGCGGAATTTACACCCGCGCAACTCGGTTGTTACCAATATACGATCAAAGCTTGGGTTGACGATTTCGCCACCTGGCGTCGCGATACGGCTAAGAAGGTAGAGGCGGGACTCGACGTGAGTGTAGAGCTGCTTGCAGGCGTGAAGCTCGTGGAAGAGGCCAGCCATCGCACCGGCGGCAGCGACGCCGACTATATAGAGTCGCTGGCGAAATATCTGGCTGGCAACTTCGAGGCTAAGGACAAGCTGCGCGTGGCTCTCGGCGATGAACTGAACCGCCTGATGGCGAAACATCCAGATATGCGCTCGGCCACAACGTATCCAAAGCAGCTTTCGGTGAATGTCGATCGGAAACGGGCGGAATACAGCGCTTGGTATGAGATGTTTCCCCGCTCAACCAGCACATCCGGCCGTCACGGCACGTTTAAGGACTGCGAAGCGCGTCTTCCATACATCGCTGCGATGGGCTTCGACGTGCTGTACCTGCCGCCTGTCCACCCAATCGGTCAGACCAAACGCAAAGGCAGGAACAACGCTACTTCCGCGACGTCTAGCGACCCCGGCAGCCCCTGGGCTATCGGCTCAGGCGAAGGCGGTCACAAGTCCATCGATCCCCGGCTGGGTACGCTCGAAGATTTTCGCCATCTCGTCGCCAAGGCCAAAGAACATAGCATCGAAGTAGCGCTGGATATCGCCCTCCAATGCTCGCCGGACCATCCTTATGTAAAACAGCATCCCGAGTGGTTCCGCTGGCGTCCGAACGGCACAGTGCAGTTTGCCGAGAACCCCCCGAAGAAGTATGAAGACATCTACCCGCTCAACTTCGAGACGGATGACTGGCAGAGTTTATGGGATGAGCTTAAAAGCATCTTCATGTTCTGGATCGAGCAAGGCGTAAGTATCTTCCGGGTTGACAACCCGCATACGAAACCGTTCGCCTTCTGGGAGTGGCTCATCCGAGAGGTGAAGCAGGTTTATCCTGACACCATCTTCCTCGCCGAAGCGTTTACCAGGCCGAGGATCATGTACCAACTGGCCAAGCTCGGTTTCACTCAGTCCTACACCTATTTCGCCTGGCGGAACGCTAAGTGGGAGCTAACGGAGTACTTCACAGAGCTGACGAAGACGGACGTTGCCGACTACTTCCGGCCGAACCTCTGGCCGAACACCCCCGATATTTTGACAGAATACCTCCAGACAGGCGGACGTCCCGCTTTTATGGCTAAGCTAGTTCTCGCCGCGACGCTGGGCGCGAGCTACGGCATTTACGGGCCGGCGTTCGAACTACAGGAAAGCCAGCCGAGGGAGCCAAGAAGCGAAGAGTATCTGAATTCTGAGAAGTATGAGCTACGAAATTGGGACATCGATCGCAGGGATAGCCTGAGCCATTTTATTGCGAGAGTAAATCGCATCCGGCGCGAAAACTCTGCGCTCCATAATAACCGGAGTTTACAGTTTCATCCCGTAGATAACGAAAATCTGATTTGCTATAGTAAAAATACCGACGACTTCAGCGATATTGTTCTGGTTGCGGTAAATGTAAATCCGGGTTACACCCAATCCGGATGGGTAGATTTGAATTTGCGAGAGTTTGGCCTGGACAGTGAGCAACCCTATCAACTCCACGATCTTCTTACCGACGCTCGCTATACCTGGCAGGGCGCCCGCAATTACGTCGAACTCGATCCGCACGTTTCGCCCGCTCACATCTTTCGCCTGCAAAGCATCGCCACGAACGACGTTCGAACCCCGTAGATGGTCAGAAGGACGTCCTTAATGCGCCAGACGGATGAGCAAGCGGATGACAACCCACTCTGGTACAAAGACGCCATTATCTACGAACTTCACGTTCGCTCCTTCCATGATAGGGCCGGGGACGGAACGGGAGATATTCGCGGCCTTACAGAGAAGTTAGACTACCTCAAAGACCTCGGCGTTACTGTCCTATGGCTGCTCCCCATGTACCCGTCGCCGCTCAGGGACGACGGGTACGATATCGCTGACTACACCAACATCCACCCGAGCTACGGCGTCCTGCGAGACTTCCAGATTTTCCTGCGAGAGGCCCATAAACGCGGCTTACGCGTTATCACAGAGCTCGTGCTGAACCATACTTCCGACCAGCATCCATGGTTCCAACGAGCGCGAAGAGCAGTGCCGGGGAGCCGCTGGCGCGACTTCTATGTCTGGAGCGATACCCCTGAGAGGTACAAAGAAGCGCGCATCATTTTTAAGGACTTCGAGACCTCGAATTGGGCGTGGGACCCAGTAGCGAAAGCCTATTACTGGCACCGCTTTTACTCCCATCAGCCGGACCTCAATTACAACAATCCCCTTGTCCAGCGCGCGATACTACGTGTCGTCGATTTCTGGATGAACATGGGCGTGGACGGCATGAGGTTGGACGCTGTGCCTTACCTGTACGAGCGTGAGGGCACGAACTGCGAGAACCTTCCCGAGTCTCACGCTTTCCTCAAAAGGCTGCGTCGTCACATCGACCAGAAGTTTAAGAACCGCATGCTCCTCGCCGAGGCGAACCAGTGGCCGGAGGACGCGAGCGCCTACTTCGGCGAGGGTGACGAGTCGCATATGGCGTACCACTTCCCGGTCATGCCTAGGCTGTTCATGGGCATACGCCTGGAAGACCGCTTTCCGATAATCGAAATTCTGCGGCAGACGCCTGCGATACCGGAATCCTCGCAGTGGGCTCTATTCCTCCGTAACCACGACGAATTAACGCTGGAGATGGTGACGGATGAAGAGCGGGACTACATGTACCGCGTCTACGCCCACGACCCGCAGGCGCAAATCAATCTAGGCATTCGCCGCCGACTGGCGCCCCTTCTGAGCAACAATCGGCGCCGCATCGAGCTTATGAACGGCTTGCTGTTCTCCCTACCGGGCACACCGATCATCTACTACGGAGATGAGATCGGCATGGGCGACAACATTTATCTCGGCGATCGCAACAGCGTACGCACTCCAATGCAGTGGAACGGAGACCGCAACGCAGGTTTCTCTCGCTCCAACCCGCAAAAGCTTTATCTGCCGGTCATAATCGATCCCGAATACCACTTCGAAGCCATCAACGTCGAGACTCAGCAGAACAATCCGCACTCGCTTCTCTGGTGGATGAAACGATTAATCGCCCTAAGAAAGCGCTACAAGGCTTTCGGTCGAGGCACTATCGAGTTCTTATATCCAGAGAACAGGAAGATTCTAGCCTTCATCCGTCGGTATCAGGGCGAATCTATCTTGGTCATCGCCAATCTTTCACGTTTCGTCCAGGCTACTTCACTCGATCTATCAGCGTACAAAGGAACGGCGCCCGTCGAACTCTTCGGCAGGACTCGCTTTCCGGCCATCTCGGACGATCCCTACTTCTTTACGGTCGGCCCTCACGCCTTTTACTGGTTCGCCCTTGAGCCGCAAACCATCGAGCAGCAGGCCGAGGGCATATCCACAGACCATTTACCGACGCTTATAGCGATCAACTCATGGGCGGAGATATTCAGGGGCAATGCCAAGATCGCCTTGGAGGGCGCCCTTACAGATTATCTGAGGACTCGACGCTGGTTCGGAGGCAAAGCACGCACGATACAAACTACTACGATCGTCGATGTCATCTCTATCGGCTCATTGCCAGAACAACCAGAGGCTTGCATCGCCCTTGTGGCTGTCGACTATGTGGAAGGAGAATCAGAGACGTACATTCTCCCCATCGCTTACGCCAGCATCGAGGAGGCTGAACGACTCAAAAACGAAGGTCTGCAAGCTGAGATAGCCCGTTTACACGTCCGGCGTAAGGCAGAGACGGGTATCCTTTACGACGCTCTAATGTCGCCCAGTTTCGGTGCGTCTCTCTTGAACGCCACGGCGAGACGACGACGCTTTAAGGGACAATCGGGCGACGTGCATTTTTGGCCTGCCCGTTCCTTCCATGCGTTATATGGCGCCAACCAGTACCCGCCGCTGACACCTAATGTCGTGAAGGCGGAGCAGAGCAACACCTCTCTCGTTTACGGCGATCGCCTCATCCTAAAGATGTTTAGGAAGCTGGGAGAGGGCACGAACCCAGATCTGGAAATTTTACGTTTCCTCAGTGAAGAACCCTCTTTCCCCAATACACCTTCACTGGCGGGAGCGATCGAATACCAAAGGAGAAACAGTGAGCCCCATACCTTGGGGATCTTACAGGGCTTTGTCCCCAATGAAGGCGATGCCTGGCAGTACACTCTCGATTCGCTGACCGGCTACTTCGAGCAAGCCTTGGCGCGTCCGGCGAACGAAGCTCCTCAAGAGCGGGGGCATTGTCATATCCTCGATAGAGTTAACCAGGAGACGCCGGCGCTGGCTTATGAACTGATGGGCACCTACCTGCAATCGGCAGAGCTTTTAGGACAACGGACAGCCGAGTTACATTTAGCTTTGGCGTCCGCCTCAGATAACTCCCGGTTTTCGCCCGAACCTTTTACAACGCTGTATCAACAGTCGCTCTACCAGGCGATGCGGAATCATACCGCGCAAACCCTTCAACTGCTCCGCGATCGCTCTAGGAGTTGGCCGGAAGCTCTGCGCGAAGAAGCATCCCAAATCCTAGACCGCGAAGGGGAGATATTCGGGCGGATTCGGGCCCTCACTGCCCGCAAAATATCGGCGCTGCGAATACGCTGCCATGGTGACTACCATTTGGGCCAGGTGCTATATACCGGCAACGATTTCGTCATAATCGACTTCGAGGGCGAGCCTGCCAGGCCGCTCAGCGAGCGTCGCATAAAGCGTTCGCCACTTCGTGACGTAGCGGGAATGCTACGGTCGTTCCACTACGCCACGCATGCGGCGCTATCAGACCAAGTCCCACACGCTGACGTCCGGCCGACCGATCTACCATCCCTGGAGCCTTGGGCCGATTTTTGGTATACCTGGACCAGCGCCGCATTCCTAAAATCCTACTTGCAAACTGCGACTACATCCAACTTTCTGCCGCAGACTAGAGAAGAACTAGAGACTCTGCTCGACGCGTTCCTAATCGAGAAGGCGATCTACGAAGTAGGTTATGAACTAAATAACCGTCCTGATTGGATCGGGATACCCGTCCAGGGTATCCTCCACTTGCTGGAGGATAGACCCCCTACTTAATGGCTGTAGAACCTATCGGGCAATTAATTCAACTCGCCAGCCTTTATGGCGTACAAAACGCTTACTACGATGCCTCTAAGAGTCGTAGGCGAGCATCTGAAGAATCCTTATTAGCCGTCTTGAAGGCTCTCGGCGTGCCCATCCAAAGGCTCTCAGACGTATCGGGCGCCCTGCGATACAGGCGAGAAGAACTATGGCAACGCTACGTCGATCCGGTCATCGTCGCTTGGGACGGCCTCGAAACTAGCATCGACGTTCGAACGCCAGCCGATCGAGTTGCGATGCCGGTGGATTGCGAGCTCACGCTAGAGGACGGCGATGTTAGGCGTTGGCGAAGCGATCTCGCATTGGTCACACCGCCAAAACTCACTGATGTCGGAGGATCTCGCTACGTATTTTGCAAACTCCGCTTGCCGACGTTGCCACTCGGCTACCATCGTCTCAGCTTAATTTCACCTAGCGGCACATACCAAACGTTAGTGATATCAGCCCCGCGACGTGCTTTTACAAAGTCGCCGGATCACGGTAAGAAGTGGGGCTTATTCGCCCCTCTGTATGCGCTCCGGTCCCAAAACAGCTGGGGAGCCGGCAACTTCAGCGACATGAAGACGCTCATCGAGTGGAGCGGCAGCCTTGGCGGCAGCGTTGTAGGCACTCTTCCACTATTGGCAAGTTTTCTAGACGAACCGTTCGAACCCAGCCCTTACACGCCGGCCAGCCGCCTATTTTGGAATGAGTTGTACATCGACGTTACGCAGGTTCCGGAGATCGCGCGCAACGCCGAAGCGCAGGCTTTGCTAGGCTCACAAGAGACGAGGGCGTTGCTGCAGGAGCTACGTTCGGCGCGGTTGGTGGATTACCAACGCCAGGCGGCCCTACAACGGCGCGTTATGGAAAAGCTTGCCCGCACGTTCTTCGAGGAGCCTGGCCCTCGGCGCGACGCGTTTCAGCAATTTCTAACGACGCATAAACAAGTGCAAGACTACGCCCGCTTTCGCGCTGCACATGAGAAACAAGGCAGACCTTGGCCCGAGTGGTCAGCTAGCATGCGCGATGGCACTCTCGATGAAGGCGACTACGACGAAGACGCTATGCAGTACCACTTGTATGCGCAGTGGCTCACCGATGGGCAGCTCTCCGAGCTAGCCGAAGTTAACGGACCGAACGGTAAGCCCTTGTACCTCGACCTGCCCTTAGGCGCACATCCCTACAGCTACGACGTCTGGCGCGAGCGAGATGCTTTCGCTTCGGACGTCACCGTAGGCGCGCCACCGGATACGCTATTCATGCACGGGCAGAACTGGGGCTTCCCGCCGCTTAATCCAGAAGCGTCTCGAAATCAAGGTCACCGGTACTTCATCGACTGCTTGCGCCATCACTTGCGGTATGCGGGCATGCTGCGGATCGACCACATCATGGGCCTGCACAGGTTGTTCTGGATCCCGAAAGGCCTTGAACCGAAGAACGGTGTGTACATCCGTTATCCAGCAGATGAGATGTACGCCATCCTGAGCTTAGAGTCGCATCGACATCAGGCGACCATTATCGGTGAAGACCTCGGGACGGTGCCCTGCTACGTACAGAGCGCTATGTCGCGCCACAATATACAGCGTATGTATGTCACCCAGTACGAAGCGTCCCCCCAGAAAGAAACTATCTTTCCGGCGCCCCCAGCAAACTCTATGGCCAGCACGAACACTCACGACATGCCAACGTTTAGTGCTTTTCATAGAGGGTTGGACATAGATACG
>WHTN01000074.1 GCA_009377715.1 Dehalococcoidia bacterium
CCAGCTCCCCGCGATGTTCAACGCATCACTGAGGCTGATTTGGCCTTCGCGAACGGCTTAGGACTAGAGCCTGCGGCTTTGAAGATCATCGGGCCTAACCTTCCTTCACGTGCTCCGCTAGTTCGACTAGCGGAGGGCGCCGAAGAGGCGGGAGTATCGATCATCCCGTTTGAGTCCGCTGAACACGAGGAAGAGGGCTATGAGGGTGAAGAGGAGGAAGGACATGAGCACGGCGATGAAGACCCTCACCTCTGGCTATCTATCGCCAACGTAAAAGAGTACGCCCGCATGATAAGCGAAAGCTTGGCGAAGGCAGACTCCGAGGGGGCACAGGAATACGAACAAAACTACGCGCGCTATGAAGCCGAACTCGATGAGCTAGAACAATACCTGAAAAGCAAGGTGGCAACCGTGCCCGCTGAACGCCGTAAGTTTGTTACGACGCACGATTCCTTGGGCTACTTGACTCGCGATATCAACTTTCAGGTCGTTGGTTTCGTGGCGCCCGGACCTGGACAAGAGCCGAGCCCCACGGATATAGCGGAGCTAGCGGGTACCATTAGACAGCAAAACGTACCCGCCGTATTCGTGGAACCCCAGCTTGGCACCGAGGGCAGGACTTTGCAACGTGTAGCCGACGATGCCGGAGTCATGGTTTGCACGCTATATAGCGACTCGCTCGACGACAAAGTTAAAAGTTATGTCGACTTGATGCGCTTTAACGCCGATGAGATCGCCCGCTGCTTGGGAGGAACGTAAGTGTCTAACGCTGCCGTCGAAGTGGCCGGCCTCTGGGCCGGCTATAACCGGCACACTGCCCTACGAGACGTCAGTTTTACCATCGAGCCGGGCTGCCTGGCCGGCCTTGTCGGCCCAAACGGCTCCGGCAAATCGACTTTGATGAAGGTAATGCTGGGCTTACACCAGTCATGGCGAGGGGCCGTGCGTATCTTCGACAAGGATGGTAAGGAATACAAAGGTCGCATCGGCTATACGCCGCAGTTCGAACTTATCGATTGGGCTTTTCCCGTCACCGCCTACGATGTCGTCCTGATGGGACGCTACGGCAAGCTGGGACTGGTCCGACGACCAACGAAACGCGACCACGAGATCGCCATGCAAGCGCTCGAACGGGTCGGTATGGCGGACCGGCGGCAACGCGGCATCGGCGAGCTCTCAGGCGGCGAGCAGCGCCGCGTGCTCGTCGCCCGGGCGCTCGCCCAGGAAAGCGATCTGCTCTTGTTCGACGAACCGCTCGCCGGCGTAGACGCTACGGCCCAGCACGACCTTCTACGTCTCTTAGAGGAGTTACGCGTGGACGGCCAGACGCTGTTCGTCGCCACGCACGACCTCTCCTGCGTGGCGGCCAACTTCGACCACGTGGTGTTGCTGAACCGGAGTGTAGTAGCGTTCGGGCGGGCGGAGGAAGTCTTCACCGAGGAGTTACTCAGCAAGACGTTCCAAAGACATCTCCTGGTGCTGCCTGGTGAAGACCGGACTTTCGTGGGGCCATGACCGAAAATGACTGAAATTCTCGATTTCCTGCGCGAGCCGTTCAGCCTGGAGTTTATGCAACGCGGGCTTATCGCCGCGGTGCTCGTCAGTATCGTAGCGGCGGTGGTCGGCAGCTTCGTGGTGCTTAAGGGCATGGCGTTCGTCGGCGATGCGTTGCCGCACGCGAGCTTCGGCGGCGTGGCCGTGGCTTTCGTCATCGGCGCGAACCTACAGCTTGGCGCTGCGATCGGGGCATTGCTCTCGGCACTTGCTATCGGTTTCATCGCCCGGCGCGGGCTGGTGCGCTACGACACCGCCATCGGCATTATCTTCCTGGCGAGTTTCGCCCTCGGCATCCTACTGGTCAGCCGGCAGCGTAGCTATACGGTCGACCTCTTCAGCTTCGTGTTCGGCAGCGTTCTGGCCGTCACCTGGAACGACGTCTGGATAATTCTAGCTGTGAGCCTCGGCATCCTGCTTTTCGTCGGCCTGTTCTATAAGGAGATGCTTTTTACTGCCTATGACCCTACGATGGCCGCTGCGACGGGCATACCGGTGGCCGCGATGCAGTACGGGTTGCTGGCGCTCATCGGTCTGACAGTCGCTGTGGCCCTGCAAGTGCTCGGCATTGTGCTCGTGCTGGCGATGCTGGTGGCGCCACCGGCAACGGCCCAGCTGCTCACCCGCAGCCTGCCGGCCATGATGGCCGTAGGAGCGGTCGTCGGCGTGCTGTCATCGATCGCCGGACTCTTCATCGCCTGGCACGCAGACGTGTCGGCCAGCGCGGCGATAGTCCTGGTAGCTACGGGCTTCTTCGCCCTGGCGCTCGCGTTATCGCCGCGGCAAGGGATCCTCGCGAAGCTGCGACAGCCAATTACGGATGAGGACGAGGCGGAGTTTACGAACGGCCGCGACCCCGCCGAGGCCGGGCACACGACGGGCTAGAGCAGCTAAGCCATTGCAAAACGCTCATGGTTCGACAGGCTCACCATGAGCGTCACTTTTCCGCTCACCCGCCGCCCTTCAACAAGCTCAGGATGTACTTGTCGAAGGGCGTAGATCGTCTTCACTAGAGTTGCTCCATATACCCGGCGATGGCTTGCACGTGGACGCCGCTAACCACCACTTCCGGCGTGTGGACGACTTCGTCGGCGGCCCAGATGAGCGCCGGTCGACGCGAATTGCCGATGCCGATGACGTTCTGCAAGATGTTGTTGATGTTGTCGTTTATGCGGATGGTGTTCGGCTTTACCGGCTCGGCCAGACGACCGTCTTTGATTAGATAAGAATCACCGATAACCGTGCAGGTGAAGTCGCCGGCCTGGAGGCCGTTGACCGGGTACGTATACCAGAGGCGGCCGACGTACAGGCCTTCGCTCACCTCGCGCGCTAGCTCCTCCAGTGAACGGCCGTCCCCTTCGACGACGATGTTCGTGCCGCTGATGCCCGGATCTCGATCGTAGAGACGCCCGCCGCCAGTGCCGAAACGGAAGCCGTTGCGCGGCACCATCGCCAAGGCATATTCATCCGGGTCGACGCCAAGCTTCTCGCGGCCTTTGGGGTCGCGCAGGATACGCTGGCTCTCGTACCAATTCGCCATCAGCCCCACCAGCGCGCCATTGCGGATAAGCTCCGTACGGCCGGTCGGCAGGCCCTCACAGGTGATGCCTTTGCTCGCTACCAGACCGGGCGCGGCGCCGTCGTCGTAGATGTTGAGCTTCTCCGAGGCGATCTGCTGGCCCAGCTTGCCCTGGAACGGGCTGCTGGCAGCGTAGAAAAGGCCGAGGTTCAGCCCGGGCACGATGAGATTCGAAAGGATATCCATGAACGCCTGTGGCCCGAAGATTATCTTGTACTCGCCGTCGCCTACGCGGACGCCATCCATCTGGCGGATCGCGCCTTCGGCGGCGTCGCGGCCGGCGTCGTACGGCGCCAGCTCGGCGAGGCGCTGGGCTGCGCCGTAGCCGCTGCCCTTGGCGTCACGCCTCTCGACCATCGAGGTGATAAACGACATGATGAGGCTCGATTCGTCCATTTGCACCCGCGGCATCGCGTATGAGGCGACGGCAATACGCTCTTGAAGGATCGTGACGTCGCCGCTGACGATGAGGCCCAGCTTGCGGAGATCGCCGCCTTCGGCGGCCGCAAGCAGGTCCTCCGACGACATGTACGTTCGCAGCGAGCCGTCGATCACCTGCCAGCCGGCCTCGACCAGACCGTCGTCGTTGGCGCGCATAAGCATCGGGTCGTGGTAGTTGCTGAGCGTACGCCGCTCGCCCGTCGCGCGGGGAAGGGTCGTGAACTCAGGGTCGAGGACGGCGCCGTTGCGCGCCTTGGCGAGCGCCTCGCGCACACCTTCGAGCGAGATATCGCTGCCCTCGCTGCCGAAGCTGGCCTTGTGGCCCTCCGGCGTGTTCAGAACGACACGCAGGCCGATGCCGTACGACTCCGTGGACTTCGGCTCTTCGAGGCCATTCGACGGTATGTGGGAGGTGTAGTTCAGCCGGCACAGCATCTGGCCGTTACTGGCGACAAACGCCTCCGCCTCTTCGATATCGTCTTGCGTACGCAAGAACGCGAGGGCGTCCTCAGCGGCTTTGCGGAGTTGCGATGTGGGGATCATAAAAGCTTCAGCTTCTCAATAAACTTCTGAACCTGCTCCAGCGCTACCTCAACCGTTTCCTCCGGCAGGAAGTTTTCGTAGAAGTTCATGTGCAGGGCATACGCGCCGAGGAAAAGCTCTTGCAGTTCGCGGCCGTTCGGTTCGTCGGCGAGGTAGGCGAGCGCCTGGGGTACGACGCGGAAGCGGCGCCCCTCCCAGCCGCGCTCGTCGGCCAGCGCATACAGCGCCTGCGCGACTGCCATCCAGCCCTTCTCGGACGCGCCAAGCGTGTCGCCTTCGGCGAGCGCTGCGTGAGCCTGCTCAAGCAGTTCGCGGCTGGACAGATCCGACCGCCAAGGCTGCCACATCCTACGTTCTTGCATAGCTATGAAAGCAGCAGCTCAAGACGATCGACCAGTTCTTGCACCTGGTCGAGGCTGGCAGCAACGTCTTCTTCGGTAAACCAGTTCTCATAGAAGTTAGTGTGCAAAGAGTTCGCCGTTATGAAGAGCTCCCGTATCCTTCTTTCGCCTGTCTCATCGACGACTTGCTTAACAATTTCAAACAGGTGACGGTGACCGTTGTGTTGCCAGCCGCGTCTTTCCGCGACCGCCTTTACGGTCTGGGCAGCGGCGCCCCAGCCCTTTTCCGACGCTTGGATGAGGTCGCCCTGGGCTAAGGCTTCGTGAGCCTTCTGTAAAAGTTCTCTACCGGTTGATGAGTATCTCCGAGCCTGACTCATAGCAAAATTATACGCCGGTCCGCATTATTTAATGATTGGAGCGCCACTCCACATGCGATACCAAATGGAGCATGTTCGGCTGGAAGTTATCGCATAGCTGCGTGACCTTGCCCACGAAAGCGCCGAATTCGGGCGACTCACGCCATGCCTGGATCGCTTCGCTGCTTTCCCACGGCCCGAAAGAGAAAAAACGTTGCGGCTGCTGTGGGTCCTGCAAGAGGTATGCCTCCAATGCTCCTGGCTGATGCTCGGCCGTCCACTGAGCGAACTCTGTCCATGCCGTCTGGAAAGCATCTTCTTGCCCAGACTGGGTAAGCCATATTCCTAATGTCCATAGCTGCCCTCTTGAACTCGCCCCTGCCATAGTTTCGTACCTCCTTAACAGCGCAGTGGCTCTCGGCACTCTCTTTTATGAGGCTCCGCTCAGCCTCGCCCGCCCGCGCATCGTCGGGCCGCCGTTGCCCATGCGTTTCGTCTGCATCGGCTGGCCTTTGCCGCAGTTGGGGATCGAGAAGAGGCGGAAGTCGCTGCCGACGGCATCGATGCTCATGAAGTAGTCACGCGTGTCGGACATGATGCCGCCGTTGCGGTAAAGCTCGCCGATCTCGCCGTTGCGGATCTCATAGACCTTCATCGCCGTAATGCGGAAGTTCTCGCGCGACTCGGCGATTGACGGTATACGATGGCCGACGACGTAGTAACCGTGCTCGACGTCCCTGATGATCCGCTGCGGGTCGCTTTCGCCGCCGCTGAGGAAGGTGTTCGACATGCGAATTAGCGGCACCAGGGAGGCATCGGTGGCTTTGTAATGGCCATTCGGCGGCGCGTTGACGATGGCCGCAGTCTGGCGGCTGTTCATGAAGCCCTGGAAGACGCCATTCTCTATGAGCGGCGTGCGGCGCGCCGGCGTCCCTTCGTCATCGTACTGATAGTACCCGAAGCCGTTCATCGTCGGGTCGGAGTAAGCGCTGACCAGCGGCGAGCCGATCTGCTTCCCGATCTGCGTCTCTTCGATGTCGCGAAAGAGCCAGCTGCGGCCGGCATAGCCGGTCTCGTACTTCATCGCCCTGTCGAGTTCGGTCGGATGGCCGACGACCTCGTGGGCGACGAGCGCATTGTAATGCGGGTCTGTGACGACGACCACTTCTTTGTCGGTCATAGGGCAGGCGCGAGCGTTCGAGAGGTCGACAGTGTCCCGAGCGAGGCTGGTCGAGAAGGTCATGAGGTTCGGAAGCTGGAAGTAATCTTCGTCCACGCCACCTGTCACGACCTCCCAGCCGCGCTGATGGCCGATAAAGTCGTACAGCTCCTGCACGCCTTCGTTGCCTTGGGCAACGATGTACGCCATGCCTTCCGATAAGGCTGACGTCTGGTCGATGTTCGCTCCTTCGGAGGAGCAGAACAGCTGGCGGTTGAGCATCGTGCCGCCGTAGACGTAGTTATAGACCACACCGTCAGCCACCGCGCTAGCAGTCCTGGATACCTCCCGTACGTAGTCCATAACCTCTTGCAGAGGCACCTCTCGAGGATCGCGCTGGTAATGGGCGCTCACGGTAGCTTCCTGCACATCGATAGGCGTCAGAGCCGCGTCGGTGAGCGCATCTCCAAGCGGGCCGAAGCGCTCACGGCTCGCCGATTTTCGCTGCGCATTGGCAATAGCACGATGATAAGCGTGGTCGAGGCCGGCGCGCAACACTTTCGGCAGGTTCGGGAGGTCGGCACTGCCGAGCGTCTGGCCAAAGTAGCCCGGCGCAGTGGCTTTATCGCCGGCGATGACCCGCACGCCGAAGGCGAAGCCGTAGTCCTCTGAGCTTTGCTTGTCCATACCGTTCTCGACCGAAGCGACCTTGCCCTCTCCGATCTCGACGCGAACGTCGGCGTAGCGGCATTGTCGGTAGCTTCGGACGTACTGGCGGACGAGGTCGTAGATGGGGGCGCGTAGCTCAGCGATGGTGTCAGTGCTTGCTCTGGGCAAAAGAGTCCTCCCAAGCGCAACTCAAGGGCTTTGCAAGCATTCTAAGCGCTCGCTGGCGCTAGTGTCCAGAAATCTTCTTTCTCTTATGCCATTCTGAACGAAGTGAAGAATCTACACTGGCTTCGGATAACCTTGCGAGCCTCAAAATAGTTCAAACGCAGATTCTTCGCTCCCAGAGTTTACCCTGAGCTTGTCGAAGGGGTCGCTCAGAATGACATAGATATCACCCGCGTGACGAGGCCGTTACGGCCACTGGATCTTACCATCCTCGTATATCTCGCGCACGAAGCGATCGCTGAAAGCGACCGACGGATCGTCGAGAGGGCGCGATAGTACCTCGTAGCGCTGCAGCATTTCGTTAAGCGCTCCCCACTGGTCGCTGGTCATCCAGCCGATGCCACTTGCTGCGGTCTGTTCCGTCAAAGCGCCCTGAAGCTCTATGTCGAGCATATAGCGCATATGCTCGGGGTCTTCGTTCGGGGCGTAATTCATGACGATATCAATGGCTTCCGCTGGGTGGTCATTGGCCCAGTCGATGCCATACAGGACGGCCTTGAGGAAGCGCCTAGTCTCGTCCGGGTGCTCACTCGCGTATTCGTCCGTCGTTACGTACGTGAGCCCGAGAGTCGGTACATCGTAATCGGCGGCTTCGAAGATCCTGAGGTCGAAGCCGAGCTTGCGTATCGTATACGGCTCGTTCGAAAGGAACAGCGGGAAGACATCGACCGTGCCTTCCGTGAGCAAACGCACGTCGAAGCCGATGCGGACCTCTTCGATCTCGCCTCTATCGACCCCGGCAGCCTCTAAAACGGCCATATAGTCCGGCGTTGGCTTACTTCCCTTATAGCCGACCGTTTTGCCCTCCCAATCCTCCGGGCTCCGGATGCCGGAGTTGCCTAGCACGCCGAAACCCTGCTGCCCCCGCTGGCCAATGAGGGCGACGGCGACGACCGGCAGGCTAGGGTCGCTGGCGCGGCGTTCGAGGACGATGGCAGCATCGGCGGTGGTGAAATGCGCTTCTCCCGCGAGAAGCAATCGAAACGCCTCGCCCGCCTGGGTGACGTGATTTATGTCAACCTCAAGGTTTTGCTCAGCGAAGAACCCCTTTTCCTGAGCAACGTACGCCCCGACGAACGGCAAGTTCGCCTGAGGCTTGAACGCGGCTAAGAAGTTTACCTTCACCAGCGGAGGCGTCGCTCCTGCGGTCTGTTGCGATGGGTTACTTCCCTCGCTTTCGCCACATGCGACAACGAAGATAACGGCTACGGCTATTGCGCAGAATAAAGTCTGCAAGGCACCAAATTTACGAGCCGTTCTAGGTTCCAATCGTTACCTGCTTTCTCTTACCGATTCATGCCAGAAAAGCACAGCGCGTTCCGTCAAAGACATTACCAGATTTAAAACAACGCCCATCGCCGCGAGCACGGTTACCGCCGCGAACAATGTAGGCGTATCAAGCTGCGCGTTCGACGCGAAGATAACGAGTCCTAGCCCTTCATCCGCGCTAAACCACTCGGCCACAACGGCACCGATCAGGGCAAGCGGCATCGATACCTTCAGGGCGGCGAAGACGTACGGCAGTGAACTAGGCATTCGCAACTTTATGAACACTTTGAATGGCGACGCGTGGATAGAGGCTAGGAAAGCGAGAGCGTCCGGATTTGTCGAACGCAGGCCGGTCACCGTGTTCACCAGGATTGGAAAGAAGCTGATAAGGGCCGCGATCACAACCCTAGGCGCCAGCCCGAAGCCGAACCAGATCGCCAGCAGCGGTGCAATCGCCACGATCGGCGTGACCTTGATCAGGATCGCAATTGGAAAGAGCGTTCGCTCGACCAGACGTGAGTGGGCCATAGCCACGGCGGCGAGGATGGCAATCGAGCCACCGCAGACCAGGCCAAATAGCGCTTCGTAGAGAGTCACCAGGCCTTCCCCGACGAAGAATGAAGGTTCATCCCTCAGGCGGTCGAGCACCATCGACGGCGGGGCAACCAGATAAGGTGGAATATCGCGCCAGCGCGTCCAGACTTCCCAAAACAGAATGCCGATCGTCAAGACAATAACCGGTGGTAAGACATCACCGGCGATACGCCTAACGCTTCGCGCCAGGCGGCGCTGCCGTCGCGCATCGATGGCCTGCCCTTCAGCCGGTTCTGCCAGACCTGTTTCCATGGCGTTACTCCCTTAACATCTCCCTCAGCCGAGCTGCATACTCCTGAAACTCGTGCTCGCCTTCCATCGCTTCGGTCCTCGGCCGCGGCAGATCGACTGGCACTACGCCTCTAATCTCCCCCGGACGGCTCGACATGACCACGACCCTATCGGCTAAGGTGATCGCTTCGGCGATGCTATGAGTGACGAAAAGCACCGTTTTTTTGGTCGCTTGCCAGATGCGCAGGAGTTCGTAACGCATTGACGCCCGAGTGATCTCGTCCAATGCGCCGAACGGCTCGTCCATCAGGAGCAGCGGCGGGTCGAAGACGAGCGCCCTCGCTAGAGCGACACGCTGCTGCATACCGCCGGAGAGTTGATGGGGGTAGTAACCACTGAACGGGGCCAGCCCGACGAATTCGAGCAGTTCGTTCGGGTCGCGCGTCTGCCTGTGATTGCGGTTCACTTCCAGGGCGAGGCGAACGTTGCTATAAACCGTGCGCCAAGGCAGCAATGCTGGGTCCTGGAAGACGAAGCCTACTTCCTTGCCTCGCTGGGCCTGCTCAGGCTCTCGGCCGTTGACAAGAACGCGCCCGGCGCTGGGCTTGAGCAGACCGCCGACGAGCCGTAGAAGCGTCGATTTGCCGCAACCGCTCGGCCCTATAATAGCGACGAACTCGCCCCAAGAGACTTTCAGGTCGATGTCGCGCAAGGCCACGAGGTCTCGGCCCTGATTAACCGGGTAGACCTTACTTAGAGACTCTAACGTTATATGCTGAGAATCAGCCATGCTCCCCGCCAACGTCGCCGTCGCAAAACGTGATTAAAAACGGTCGGTCAGCGGGGACGCTATCCGCTACCGCGGATGGCCACTTGGGGGGAGGATTGAAGGCAGCATCCCACGCCTACCTTCAACAGTTGGATTGTGGCTATATTAAGATATCCCGCTGGTTAAGAGCAAGTCGCTTGTTGCGGTGGGCGTGCTATGTTATCATGCCGCAGAACCTCGGTTGAGCAGGTGATATTGAAACTCGTTGTAATATCGCTGCTCCTAATAGGAGCGGCGCTAATTCTTAGCTGCGGGAGCGGTGGGAACAACCTAACTACTAACTCCCCAGGTGCGACTCAGGGGGACATCCCCACTAGTACGCCATGGGCATCGCCGCCCGAAGTGGTCTACGTCGATGAAACGCCGGGAGCGACCGGGAGCGGCACGCCTCGTCCTACGGGCAGCGGCGGCCAGACTACCTATACGGTGCAATCAGGCGATAACCTTTCGGCGATCGCGGCGCGCTTCGGTGTAGACGTACAAGAATTGGCTCGCATCAATAACATTACGAACCCGGCCCAGATCTCTTCCGGTCTGGTCTTGACTATACCGGCTGCAGGGACATCACCGAGGCCAACAACGACAGCTCAGCCGACATCCACACCAACCCCGCAAGCGACGAGCACGCCTGCTCCTACATCAACTCCTGCTCCAACCGGTCAGGCAGGAACGTGCACCAACCCCTATATCGTGCAGCCTGGCGACTTCCCGGGATCGATAGCACAAAAATGCGGCGTAAACGTAAACGCACTGTTGCAGATCAACGGCATCACCGATCCGACAAGCCTCGATGTCGGAGACCAACTCCAGTTGCCCTAACGCAGATACGGATCGGACGCTAGCATGTCCTTGGAAGAACGACTCGCGGAACTGGAGCGTCTTAAAAGCCTCTCCCAACTGGGTGGCGGCAAAGAGCGCGTAGAAGCCCAGCATAGCAGAGGGAAGCATACCGCCCGCGAGCGTTTGGGAATGCTGCTGGATGCGGGCACGTTTCAAGAGATCGATGCCCTTGTCACCCACCGTAGCGCGGACTTCGGTCTCGATCAGCAGAAGTACTACGGCGATGCGGTAGTCACTGGCTACGGCCTCATCGAAGGTCGTCAGGTCTTCGTCTTCGCCCAGGACTTCACCGTCTTCGGCGGCTCGCTCTCCGAAGCGGTCGCCGAGAAGATCTGTAAGATACTGGATCTAGCCGTGAAAACGGGAGCGCCGGTCATCGGTCTTAACGATTCGGGCGGCGCTCGCATCCAGGAGGGTGTCGCCTCGCTCAAAGGCTACGGCGAGATATTCCTGCGCAACGTCATGGCTTCAGGAGTCGTGCCGCAAATATCGGTCATCATGGGCCCGGGCGCAGGCGGCGCTGTTTACTCACCAGCTCTCACTGACTTCGTGTTTATGGTCGAAGGCATCGGGCAGATGTACATCACCGGCCCGGACGTAATCCGCGCCGTCACAGGTGAAGAGGTCAGCCACGAGGAGCTCGGCGGAACGCTGGCCCATTCCACCAAGAGCGGCCTCTGTCACTTCCCTATGGCCGACGAAGAAGAAGCGCTTCGAGAAGTACGGAGGCTCCTGTCCTTCCTCCCCTCCAATAACATGGAAGACCCTCAGCTATTCCAGAACGAAGACGACCCCAAGCGATCGGTGGATGACCTGCTCAGCATCGTCCCCAACGATCCGGCCAAGCCTTACGACGTTCGAGACATCATCCTACGCGTAGTCGATGACGGCGATTTCATGGAGGTGCAGCCCGTATACGCGCCCAACGTCGTGGTCGGATTCGCTCGCATGGGCGGCCAGAGCGTTGGCATCGTGGCCAACAACCCGATGGCGCTGGCGGGCGTACTGGATGTCGACGCGTCTCGAAAGGCAGCGCGCTTCGTTCGCTTCTGCGACTGCTTCAACATCCCGCTAGTGACGTTTGTGGACGTGCCGGGTTACCTGCCCGGCGCCACGCAAGAGTACGGCGGCATCATTCTCCACGGCGCAAAGCTCATCTACGCCTACGCCGAAGCCACGGTGCCCAAGGTGAGCGTTGTAGTGCGTAAGGCATACGGCGGCGCCTACATAGTGATGAGCAGCAAACATTTGCGCGGCGACATCAATTTCGCCTGGCCGAGCGGAGAGCTTGCCGTGATGGGGCCCGAAGGGGCGGTGAACATCGTCTTCCGACGCCAGATCGAAGCGGCCGACGACCAGAATGCGACGCGACAGGAGATGATAGCCGAGTACCGGGAGAAGTTCGCGAACCCGTTCATCGCCGCCACTCGCGGCTTCATCGACGATGTGATTGAACCGAAAGAAACACGCACGAAAATCATAGCAGCGCTGGAGATGTTGCGTAGCAAGACGGATAGCAACCCGCAAAAGAAGCATGGGAACATTCCGCTCTAATCGGGAAGCTCTTTCAGCATATCGATAACGCGGTCTTTATAGCCACGCTTCTTATAGAAATCGTGCGCTAAGTTGTTAGGCTCAAAGACTTCCAGTCTCATGCTATCGCAGCCTAACTCGACGAAATGATCCTCTATCCTCTGTAGTAGCGCCGCTCCAACCCCGTGTTGTCTAGAGGCCGACTGGACGAACAGTTCGATTACCCGTCCGCTCCGAAAAGGCGCCGTATCGAGTTCTTGCTCGGGCGTCGATCGTTCAAGGACGCCTGCGACAAAGCCGACAACCTTCGCTATCCATCGCGACGAAGACAGCGCCGGATTTCGCTTCGGCTTGCTCGATCATCTTATCGACTAAAGAACGGGCATAGCCAGGCATTTTGCGGCTTCGCTTTAGTGGATCTATCTGTACAAAGTAATAGCCGTACTCTTCGACCAGCGCTTCAAGCAGTCCTCGATCTTCGGGAGCATAGAGCCTTATAGCGACCATGACAAAGCATTACTGGGTGATGTAGCGGCGACCTTCAGGTCGCCATCGCGTGTGGCAAGCTAAGCTCGCCACATAGGATCACAAGTAATCGGCGTACTCTTCGGCCAGCGCCTCAAGCGTCCCTTATCTTCTACAATGTAGGGCCTTATAGGGAACGTCATAGTGTTAGATATGTAGTTTGCGAGCTTTAACTCT
>WHTN01000075.1 GCA_009377715.1 Dehalococcoidia bacterium
AGCTGGGAACAAGACGCGGATGCCGCGCAAACCGCAGCCCGTGCCGCCCATCTATCAGCCCGAAGTGGCAGCGAGGGCTATCGAATGGGCAGCACATAACAAGCGCCGCGAGCTATGGGTTGGCTGGCCGACTGTGCTGGCGATACTGGGTAATCGAATCGCGCCAGGCTACCTCGACAAGAGGCTGGGACGCACCGGCTATGCTTCACAGCAGTACGATGGTATGGTCGAGCCGGATCGACGGATAAACCTCTGGGAGCCTGTGCCGGGTGACCATGGCGCCCACGGCGACTTCGATAGCCGCTCGAAAGAGAGCAGTCCGCAGCTCTGGCTGACCACCCACCGGTCGTGGTTCGGAGTCGCCTCTCTTGGTCTGGGTGTATTAAGCTCTCTATGCCTGCTTAAGCGCTTCGTTTCTAAGAGCGCTTAAGATGCGTTCTGCGTCACTATCTCCACCCGGCCGTCGTTTTTCGCGACGATCACTTCGATGGAGCCGTTGCTAGTGCGCTGGAAGCGAAGGTCGACGCTATCGCTACCTACCCTGAAGTCATCGATTTGCAGATCGTTGACGAGCCTGGGCAGTCGCGGACGAACGATGTAAAGCTTTCGTTCAAAGGGGTCGGGTCGCAAACCCAACGAACCGATTAGCATATAAAGGATAGAACCCGCCGCCCACGCCTGTGGATGGCAGGCGACGGGGTAACGCACAGGCATCCCATAACCCTCCCTACCAAATCCCGCGAAGGCCTCTGGCATGCGGTTATTCGGGAACTCGAGGACAGCGTCTAAGAGAGCGTCGAAGACCCGTTGAGCTTCGTCGTCGAACCCATAACGACGAAAGCCGGTGGCGATCATCGAGTTGTCATGCGGCCAGACGGTGCCCAGATGGTAGCCAATGGGGTTGTAGGCTTCCTCCTTGTCGGACAGCGTACGTATTCCCCAGCCAGAGAACATGTCACCGTCCATCAGTCGCTTCACGACACGCCCGGCTTTATCGGGGTCCGCTATGCCAGCCCAGAGGGCATGTCCCGGATTGGACGATACGACCGACACGGGCGTTTTGTCTTCGCTCTGAAGCGCTAGGGCATAGATGCTTTTGTCGGCCAGCCAGAAGTCACGGTTGAAGTTTGAGCGCAGGGCCTCCGCTTCCTTTATCAATCGGTCGCTACGTTGGTTCTCGCCCGTCCTTCTATAAAGCCTCGAAAGAGCGACTTTCGCTAGGTAGACATAGCCCTGCATTTCGACGAGGGAGATGGGAGGAATGGCGAGAGTCCCATCAACGTTGACTATCGCGTCGCCGGAGTCTTTCCAGCCCTGGTTCACGAGGCCCGCATCGACTGTACTCCTATAATCCGCGTAGCCGTCGCCGTCTACGTCGGCGTATTCGTCTATCCATACCAAGGCCTTCTCAACGCTATCACCTAACTCGTTGAGGAGACTTAAGTCCCCGGTCCAATCAACGTATTCTGCGACGAGGATGAGGAACAAGGGCGTCGCGTCCACTGTGGCGTACGAAGGAGTGTGTGGGATCTCGCCGCTGCGTGCCAATTCGCCGACCCTTAACTCGTGGAGTATCTTGCCAGGCTCTTCGTCTCTCCACGCGTCGACCTTCGTTCCCTGGTACGAGGCCAGCAGCTTAAGCGTTTCGGTGGCTATCATGGAGTTAAACGGCAGCGTTTGGAGAGCGGTGATGAGGCTATCGCGTCCAAATAAAGTGGCGAACCACGGGATGCCCGCTGCGAAAAAGTCCTGCCCGCGGATGCTCGTCTTTAAAACGCGCAGATCTCGGAAAGCCCTCTCTATTATCCTATTGAAAATAACGCTGTTGCTTTTAATGTGCATATTCTCTGCGACCCAGATGTCGGCTTCCGCTTGCTGTACCTGTGCAGTGTGACTAACGGGCTTTTGGTCGCGCGCCGGTTGCAATTTTCCGGTCTCTTGAGACTCAACGACAGCTAGTGAGACGTAGATCTGCTGCTGCTCTCCCGGGCCGAGTTTAAGATCGAACTGAGCTGACGTCTCCTGCTTTGAAGATGGCGGCGGCGAAAACTGGACGTTCAGACACCGGTTATAGCCATCGGCGCCATCGTAAAGAAAGCGTAAGACATCGTCCTCCCAGGAGTGTGGCTGCAGCTTACCGATATTGCTGTCGAATAGGCCGCGAATGACGAATATATCTTCGAACTCCGAGCGAAACATGAGCGATAACGTCAACTGCTGCCCCTGCGCGCTGTAGTTTCTAATGGAGTAAACGTCCTGGAGGCTGAGAGAGGAGCTATCCAGAGTCCTCTCTAGCTTTATGCCGATGCTCTCTAGAGGTAGCGCCGTAAGGGACGCGTCGGCTTCCCGGTTTGTGAACTCAAAGATAGCTTTAAAGCCCTGGCTTACGTTTGACATCAATACGTCGGGCTTAGTCTTGCCGAGCCGCATTTCGTAAGCGTTAAGGTAACGGCAATCGTTATAATACAGGCCGAACCCGTGGCCTCCCTCTAATGGGACGTCGCCATCAGCTTCGCTAAGAAAGAAGATATCGCCCGCCTTTATCACCAGCGCGTCGCTAATGCTCCGCGTGATCGAGGCGCGGCTGTGGCTCAGCGTATTATGTTTGCGTTCTTCTTTCGCCTGGCCGTGCGAAGCTTTCTGTTGTCTGGGCGTATTAGCTGTTGCCATGCATATTCCCTTCTTTGATGAAAATGTTCGGTTTCTTCCGTTTGGTTAGTATAAGACGAGCACTCCTCCATGATCATTTTAACAGCAGCCCGCTCCGAGAGCGGGCTGCTTCTGCGATCACCTAGACAAACGAAGCTAACAAGCTAATAAACCTTCTATGAGGATGGCTATCAAACGTGTATTATTTACATTCTCATTTAAAAAGAACGCGCTTGGCGAGTTCTGGTTGCAAAGCAGTCACACTAAGACAGTTCATTAGCGGCTCATTTGTTAAGAGCGGTTCCGCGTCCTCCCCGCGTAGTGGCCAAGTAGTCGTTCCTCGTATTGTACGTCCATGGGCTGCGACGCATCGAATTCAGGTGAACTCTTGATGTCCTCCCCCGATAAATCCAGATAGACCTTGCGATCGCTCCATCTAATGTCGCCGATCCACTTCGGTGAAACGATGACGTGTTTGCCGAACCACCAGTCCACAGTGTCGACCAGTAGATAACGAAGTTCCCAAGACTCGTCTTCGACAATGAAGTCTTCGACGTTGCCGAAAGTCTCGTCTCGTGCCTGAATGTGGTAGCCTTTAACTTCGCTTGCGCTACGAAGATGGCGGTCCCAGTGATGGCGCTCTGCCATTCTATCGAGGTCTGCTTGCGGTATAGGCGCCGTCCGGTAACCATAAGGGTACGGCCACATTCCCCAAGTGTAAGGGCCGGCCCAGTAGTAGGGCATCCTATAGTAATCGTAGTAGGAGGTCTCGAATTGGTGGGAGACCGGTTCGTCAGTGGCAATGCCCGGGCTGTCCTCGACTTGCCGCCTGGTTAACTGGACGTTTACTGCTCGCATCGCCCAGTCCACGTTTCCAAGCGACATCGGTGAGATCAGTACCAAACGTCCACGCATCCATCCTCCTGTGTCTGCGACGAGATAACGCACTGTCCAGTGCTCGTCATCGAAGTAGAAGTCATGAGCAGTGCCTATATTCCCATCGGTCGCGTGGATTGTGAAACCTTTTAATTCGTTGAGTTGCCGTAACATTACTCTCTCCTTAATCCGATTAGCCTATCTGGAATCGCTTCCACTTATATTGTGCACGATAAGACGTTGCGAACATATAAAAGCGGTCGATATTGATATTTCGGCGGCATTTCATACAAGTTTGCATCTGCTAAGTGGAGATTATCCACTGAGCGCCCCCCCCCCGCTGCAGTTCTAGCGGCGCCTTAGTCACGGCAACGGAGTTAAATCAGCTCGCGTATCTTATCGGCGATCACGGTCAGAGCGATCTCCTCGCGGTTAGGCTCGCCTTTCAGAAGCGATTGAGCGAACTTGATCGCCTGGTCGGTTTCGATCTTCGGTGGGTACGGCGGTTCGAACGGGTCAACCTCCGCTTCGACCACGACCGGCCCTGGTGTTGCGAGCGCTTCGTCCAGCGTTTTGCCGCATTCGGCCGGGTCGGCTACGTACAGGCCCGTCGCGCGGCAGGATATCGACAGGAAAGCCGATATGGGCGACCTTACGATAGCTCAGCGCTGTGCGGCAAGCAAGGTCAGTGACGTTTTCCACATGTGAAGGCCCCATGATCCGTTCGTTGTACGCTGCTACGTCCTGCTGGGTATACGTGCCAATAAGGTCGTGATAGGGCATGCCGGTAATCGCCAGGACAGGCTCGCCGTCCAGCTTGGCATCGTAAAGACCGTTGAGCAGTGTATCGCGCCTGGGCCTGAGGTAGCTAGACAGACGCCGAGCTTGCCAGTGAACTTCGCATAGGCGCAGGCCATGAAGGCGGCAGCTTCTTCATGTCGCACCTGAACGAAGCGGACTTGCTCTTTATGAGTGCGCAATGACTCCATAATGCCGTTGATGCCGTCGCCCGGCAGGCCGAAGACGGTATCGACGCCCCAGTCGTGAATCGTCTCGATAAGAATGTCCGCCGCTGTTGTGCCCATAACTTTCCCTCCCGAGCGTTTGGCTTATTCGTGCTAACACTCTACTGATCGCAAACTAAGTAATCGGTGCTAACAATGGGATAAAGGCGACTTCGCGAGCGCTATCAAAATGGTATTATTTCTATAGAGACAAAACATCATGACGCACAAGGGAGGCAAGGGATTGCTGGCTGGAGTAGCAACTAAGTTATTGCGACTGTTCGTCGGTTCCAAAGGCCGCGATATTATGAAGCGCATCGGCAAGCTGCCTACGCGCGACAAATTGGACTTGGCGAAGGCCTTGATGCGCGATTCCCGCATCCCGTTCGGATTGCGAGCGATGCCCTTCCTGCTGGTGATGTACTTAGCGTTGCCTTTCGATCTCGTCCCGGATTTCGTGCCGGTCCTAGGTCAGCTCGATGACATCGTCGTCATCCTGGTAGGCCTTGGCATGATGTCTCGCTTCGCGCCCCTCGACTTGCTGGAACGGCACGTCGCGGAGCAAGAGCGGCTTGCGAAAGAAGAGAAGGCCAGGGGCAAGACTTAGCCGTCCAGCTTATAAAAGAAAAGAGGCCCGTGGATTCGGGCCTCTTTTACGCTCGATTCGACCGCTAAAGCTCTCGGATCACCTTTAAGCGGGCGAAGGACACGACCGCCAAAATCGTGATGATCACGCCCATGATGGCCATAGTTGCCGGTGCGCCGATCACTTCGGCGGCGCCGCCGGCCGCGAACGTGCCCAGGGGCATAATGCCAAACGTCATCATGTTGATGCTGAACACCCTCCCGCGTACTTCATCGGTTACAGCGGTCTGAAGCAACGTCTGGTGGATCGTCATAAAAGTCATCTGGAAGACGCTCAGGATCATCAGGAAAACGATCGCAAGTGGCAACCACGGCGTAAGCCCGAAGATCACCAGCCATATTCCCATCGCGGCGAAACAGGTGAGGAACACATGTCCCTTGCGCTTGATATCGCCGATGCTCGCTACCGTCAGTGTGCCCACGAACGCTCCGAGGCCGGCGAAAGACATCATTATACCCAGGCCGCCCGGGCCTATATCGTAAACTTCGCCGGCGAAAACCGGAAGAAGGCTCTGCAGCGGCATCGTGAGGGTGAGCGTCGTCACACCGAGCGCGAGCAACGCGAGCACAACCTCATTCTTACGTACGTAACGTACGCCCTCCATCATGCCGTTCCAGAAGCTGCTCGTTTGAGCTTGGCCGAGGTCGGGGCGTTCCGGCACTTTCATTGTTAAGATCATGAGCACCATGACGCCATAGAAAATGGCCTGGACCGAGAAGTTGCCACCGCCGCCCATCGTGGCTAGGAGCAAACCACCGAGCGCCGGCCCGGCGATGCGGGTAAAGTTCATCGACGCCGAACTCAACGCGATAGAGTTCATGAGCTCTTCTCGAGGCACCAACGCCGGGACGATAGCCATGCGCACCGGCCAGATGAACGACCAGCCTATGCCGGAGGCGAGCGAGAAGACGAGGAGATGCCAGACCTCCGCTATACCGGTAACCAGTAACAGCGCCATGATAGCCGTAACGCCGAAGAGGTAAGCGTGGGTAACCAGCAAAAGGAACCGGCGGTTCAAGCGGTCGGCGAGCACGCCGCTGACAGGCCCCGCGAAAAAGAATGGAAGCGTCGTTAGGCCGATCACCAGGCTGACCATGAACGGCGACCGCGTCGCCTCGAAGACCAGCCAGCTTAGCGTGATCTGCTGTAGCCACTGGCCGGCGCTTACGAAGGATGATCCAACGAAGAAGAGAGCGAAGTCTCGATGCTTTAGCGACGAGAACGTGCGCAGGTTTAGCGTGCGGCTCCATCTACTGCGGGGCGCCTCGATTGAGTTTATTTGCGCGTCTACTTGCGCTAAGCGGGCATCGTCGCCGGTCGAGGCGTCCGTTTCAAGAGCCGCGGTAGCTGCGTTGGTTTGGACATCTCTAGAGGTCGAACTCATTTTTTCGTAACTTCTTGGAGGATTCTCTAATATTCCCACATGCCTCGGCAAAAATCAACCATAAGTAATAGTCAATTATTTATTATTGCTAAACGGCCTGTGAAGGACGTAACATGCCTAGAGATGATCCGTCTGAACCCTATAGTAGAGTGGACAAATCCGCTATTTACGGTATAATGGCGCACAATGTGACATGCGAACGCTTTTAGTTCTAGTTGTGGCAGTCGTCATATCGCTGCTGGGGGGGCCAGCAAGCGCAGGGTTCATGGGGGGCTCTGCCGGTTTGTCATCCCCTGGCGCAGCGCGGGCTGTGGAGCCCACACCCGAATCCCCTACAACCTTAGCGCCGTTGACTACCGATGAAGTCCGGACCTTATTTGCCGGCTGGAACTTCGTCCTCTGGAATATGGACGGTTGCGAGCCTATAAAGAGCGCGTTCAATGACGTCCTCGAGTCCGGCAGCCTCAACGTAGTCGCTATCTTCTCCCCAGCTGACCAGACTTGGAAGCTGTTCGACCCCACCGTACCTGCGGAGATAAGCTCACTAGGTCAGCTCTGCAAAAACGAGATCAGTGTGCTTTACGTTAAGTCAGAAATGGAATGGACTCAGCGGTCGACCGTAGTCCCAACCGAGGCTTACGCGGGCCCGCTATCCGTAGGCGCGGAGGTCGTGGTCGCGAACACTGAGGGCGATTGTCTCAACGTCCGCTCTGCTCCTTCTGGTGACGTTTTGTCATGCTTGCAGCAAGGCTATACAGCCGTTATCGACGACGGGCCTATCTATGACGGCGGCTACTGGTGGTGGCGTCTGGCAGGCCTGGGCTGGTCAGCAGGCGACTTCCTGCAGCTCCCCTCACCGTCCGTGGAGCCGCTGCCCGTTTCGCTCGGTATAGGCGCCCAGGTGAGGGTGGCGTACACCGACGGCTATTGCCTCAACATGCGAGCGACTCCCTACGGCGAACTCCTGTCCTGCATAGCTGAAGGCACCGATGCTGTCATCGATGATGGTCTGGTTGAGAATGAAGGATACATATGGTGGCATCTGACAGATTTGGGTTGGGGGGCAGCCGATTACTTAGAACCTGTTGGCAACATCGGCACTGCTGACACAAGCGCTTTCATCTGGCCAGTTAAGGGCGCCATCACGGACGTTTTCGGTGTGCCGAGAGGCGAAGGCGTCCACAAGGGCATCGACATCGACGCGCCGGAAGGCAGTAAGACGCCGGTCTTAGCCGCGGCCGGAGGTCGCGTCACCGAGGTCGGAAACAACTCAGGATGGGGCAATTATGTTGTCGTAGACCACGGCAACGGTTATAAGACTGTATACGCCCACTTTTCCAGCGCAGCCGTCGAGGTAGGACGCGTCGTAAATCAGGGCGCAGTGCTCGGTTACACGGGTTGTACGGGTTGGTGTACGGGCGAACATCTGCATTTCGAACTTCACCGAAACGGCGTCCCGATCGATCCTATGCCGTACCTTCCGCGACGCTCCTGAGCAGAACTCCGTAACGTACTCAAACTGAACCCTTCGACTAACTCAGGATAAACTCCGTGAAGAATCCGAACACAAAAAATTACGGATTCGCACCTTCGGTCGCTCAGAATGACATGCGCAAAAACCGTTAGGACTTGAACCAGATCTCCTCAAATTTGTGTGGCTCGGAGCTCATATCCTTTAAATTAGCGACTCTGGGCAGTACGGCCGTCTCTCCGTTGGGCGTATAACCGGGCAGATTCACCGCTAGCTCGATGTTCCGACGCATAATCCGCTGAAGTAAATCCTTGCGCCTCTCTGGCTCGTCCAAAATCACGGATTGCTCTTCGATCATCCGGTCGAGTTCGGCATCCCGAAGCGAGTTCATGCCGAATGTGGCGTCGGTCCCGGTAGAGTGGAAGAATAGGAAGAGGTGGCCGTTCGTGCCGCCACCACTCGGGCGATGGCTTCCGTAGTAGATATCGTATTCGCCGCGGCGGTAGACCCGCTCCGTGATCTCGACTTTGTCTATGAGACCTATCGTCGTATTAACGCCGCCCTCCTTTAAGTTGGCTTGGAGGATGGCGGCCCTGTTCTCGGCATCGCCGCCTGCGCCCAATGCTCCGGATTCGATGATCGGCGTCCAACTGTTTAGATCGACTCCGGCCGCTTGTAACAGCTGCTTTGCCTTTTGCACGTCCCTGCCTAGCAACTGGTTGATCTCTGCCTCTGGTAGGTGCCAGTCTAAGGAAGGAACGAAGACGCCTGAATTTATCCAGCCGCTGCCGAAGAGCATGTCCCTGATCACTTGCTGCCTGTCGTGAAGTAGACTGAGGGCTTGTCGCACCCGGACGTCATTGGTAGGCGACTTCGCAGGGTTGACCAGGATAGGTATGTAGCTAACGACCTGTAACAGTTTTTCATCTGTCACCATCAGGTCCGGCACGCCTTGCTGGAGGAGTTTGGTGATCTGTCCGTTCGTGTTGACATTGACAGTTTGTCCCGACCTGAACGCTGCCTGCGCCGTCTGCGTATCCAGAAGGATCGGCCTTTCGTACCGGTCTACGTACGGCAACGCTTGGCCGTCGGCGCCCTTTCGCCAGAAATCGGGGTTGCGTTTTAGCTTAAGAGCCTGGTCAGGCACCCAGTCCTCGAAGATCCAGGCGCCGGTGCCTATCATGGGACCTTGTTCAAGGTTACCATTTACCTCCACTGCTTCGGGTGCCACTATCTTTGAGCGCGTATCAGCAACAGCGAAAAGGAAGTCGGCATCGGGGGTCTTCAATGTGATGCGAAGCGTGGCGTCATCTACAGCCTCCACCTTGTCGATCGCAGAGATGACGGCAGCGCTCGCCTTCCCTTCGACCTGCCTCTGATAGCTAAAGGCGACGTCGCTAGCCTTGACTGCCCTGCCATTTACGGGCGAGATGTTTTGCCACTTTGCCGCCTGCCGCATCTTGAAGACGAAAGTGGTCGGCTCAGGATTTTCGAAGCTCTCCGATAGATCGCCAATTTGGACCAGTTCCTCCGGATACTTCGGGAGGTCCCACATCATCAACCGGTTATAGATCATCGCCGGCCCCCTATCGTGCAGCGCGGCAAAGGAGTTGGTGTGTGGGTCCATGTGCGGAGCATCGACGCCGAAGTCGGCCCAGGTAAGAGTGCCGCCACGCCTCGGCTCGTCCGCGGCTGCGGCGCCCGTTTGCGAAGGCTGTTGAGATGTGCTGCCCTCTTCCTCGTCGCAACCGATGACAGCGGCGGCAGCGAGTCCGGCGCCTCCCACCGCCGCTCCTTGCAACATTCGACGTCTGCTGAGCTTCGTTTGCCAGAAATTACGCCAGTAAGTGCTCTCTTCGGACATCTGCTTCCCTCCTTTTAGAGTCCCGCTTGAGGCCTTTTTACTCCACTAGCTAGGCTATGTCAACTATATCTATGTTTATTAAGAATTTCACAAAGCCCTCCCGGTCGAATTAGTTAGAACTGTTCTCAATGGAACGGTGTAGGCAGCCGTTTCTAGTTCCGGCGGCTTGTCGTAAGGATGAGAGTTTAGTTAACATCGAAGGACGATGGCGATATTGCTCCTCATAGCCCTCATCCTCCTCGTACTAGCGATGGTCGTTATCCGCACTGTCATCGGCCTTGTGCTTATGCTTGTCCTGGCCGCTTTAATCGGAGCCGTCGCGCAATCGCTCGTCGAGTACAAACGCGGCGGCATCGGCACGACGCTCCTAATTGGTTTAGCTGGCGCCGCCATCGGGGCGATAGGGGCACGCATTTTCGGCCTGCCGCTCCTTCTGGTAATCGAGCGTCTGCCGCTTATCTGGAGCTTGCTCGGCTCGCTCGTCCTGGTGACTGCACTTAAGGTCGTTGCTCCAGAAGAGCGTAAGGATGAGATCTCCGGCGTCCGCCAGCGTCGCTTGCCACCAGACGTTTAACCCAGCCCCGAACTCAGACCTTCCTTTAACCGCCTACAGCGATTGCGGTGTAGTAAAATAACTTGCGAACTAATAGCATGCATGAAAGCAGGTATAGGGGATAGTGGAGAATCAGCTAGAAGCAAACGTGGCCACAGCCGCCAAAGAGCCTACGACGTTGCGGGAGAAGTTTGCGGCGGGCAAGTTCGTTATAAGCGTCGAGATCGACCCCCCGCGCGGCCTTAACCCGAAACGGATCATTGCGGCCGCATCGTTGCTGAAGGATGCCGGCGTCGATTCTATAAACGTGGGCGATAGCCCGCTCGCGCGTGTACGGATGAGCCCTTCGTTCCTGGCGATTATGCTGCAACAGCAGGTAGGCGTCGAGACCATCGTTCACTTCACGACGCGGGATCGTAATCGCATGGCCATCCATTCAGACCTCATCGGTGCCCATCTTATGGGCGTGCGTAACATCCTCTGCCTGCGCGGCGACCCGCCGTCTGCCGGTGGCTACAGCGATGTCATCGGCGTATGGGACATTAATGCCGTCGGCCTAGTGCGGATGCTCAAGATGCTGAACGATGGTATGGACTGGACGGGCAAGCCGATCGGCGAAAAAGGCTCGTTTTTCATCGGCGCTTCGGTAAATCCAACCGCCCCTTCGCTTGAGGCGGAGATGAAGTTGCTCCGCCGCAAACTCGAGGGGGGCGCGCAGTTCTTGATGACCCAGGCTGTCTATGATCCTGCGGTATTAGAGAAGTTCCTGGAAAGCTCCAAGAAATTAAACGTCCCAATTCTGGTTGGTATACTGCCGTTAAACAGCTTCGGCCACGCGGAATACCTCAATAACGAAGTCCCGGGCATCGACGTGCCCGAAGATGTCCGCGAGCGTATGCGCCGCGCCGGAGACGAGGGTTACTTGGAGGGCCTGGCGATAGCAAGGGAGGCCATCGAAGTAGCTCGGGCCGCCGGCGCTGGCGTTTACATCGTGCCTCCCGCCGGAAGATACGAGGCTGTGGCACAACTCGTCGCAAGTTTGCGGCAGGGCTAAGTTAGCCAAGCTAAATGACTCACAGCGATTCGGAAGTCGTCCTAAGGACTGTCGGTCTTTCCAAGAAGTACGGTCGCCTGTTAGCGCTCGATAACCTCAACCTTGAGGTGCGAAGAGGTCAAGTCTACGGCTTCCTTGGCCCGAATGGTTCCGGCAAGACCACAGCGATAGGCCTGATGTTGGGCGTGCTGCGTCCGAACGCCGGCCACGTTGAACTGTTTGGTCTCGATTGCCGTCAGCATTTAGCGACCGTCCTAAAGCGGACCGGCGCTATCATCGAGACGCCTGCCTTTTATCCTCACCTTGCCGGCCGCGACAACCTGCGCGTCTTCGGACTGCTCTCTGGCGAAGTTACGCGCAAGATGATCGACGAGACTCTCGACTTCGTTGGCTTGGGGCAGCGCGGCAAGGACAAGGTTCGTACGTATTCGCTTGGCATGAAACAGCGCCTCGGCTTGGCCGTATCGCTCTTACGCGACCCTGAACTCGTCGTTCTGGACGAGCCGACGAATGGTCTCGATCCAGCAGGTATGCGCGAGTTTCGCGGCCTTATCAAAGAGCTGGGCCGCGTCGGGAAGACGGTCTTCGTCTCCAGCCATCTGCTGAGTGAGGTCGAGCAGATGTGCGATCACGTGGGCATTGTGAAGGGCGGCAAGATGATTACGCAGGGCTCGGTCTCCGCGCTTCTTCATCGGGAAGATGGATTGGAAATAAAGGTTACGGCGCCCGACAGAGCGGTGGGTGTGCTCAGAGGGATCGATTGGGTGCGCGCGATCAGACGACATAACGATCACATTGAGATAGACGCTCCGGTCTCCCGCGCTGCTGAACTTAGCGAAGCGCTCGCCAATGAGCGCATCTATCTCGCCGAACTGCGGCCGCGTGCGACGAGCCTCGAAGAGTTCTTCCTCGAAGTCACCGGCGAAGGAGACACCGCCTGATGGTTGCCGACACCGGGGCGGTCCGATCTGCGATCCTACTGCCGATGATCAGGGCGGAGCTTATAAAAGTTAGGACGCGCTGGATGCCGTATATTTTGCTCGTTCTAACTATCGGCATACTGGCCCTTACCATGTTCGGCACCTATGCCGCCTGGGCCAATTCGGATGATCCGGGGGGAGATATCGAAGTGTTCCGCGGTTTCGCGTGGCCCTGGTCGTTCGCGACGGTCTTCTCGACGACGCACAGTTTCGCATCGATATTGCTGCCGGTCCTGGCGGCGATC
>WHTN01000076.1 GCA_009377715.1 Dehalococcoidia bacterium
CTGTCAGGGCCTGGAAATCCGGCGAGTCTTGGCTTAGCAGCGGCGAGTCATCGTTCTTAAGGCTACTTCCGGAGCCATCGTAACTGGCGTACCAGGAGATGCGAAGCCAGAGGTCTTGTATAACGGGGCTGTCCTTTAAGGCGAAGGCAGAGAGCGAGTAGTAGCTACCGGGCTCGACAAGCACGGTTTGGTATACCCACTTTGTTGAGCCAGTTTCTGAGGTGAAGGCCAAGGAGTAATCGCCGTCCGCCTTCGGTTGCGATACCTGGCCCATTTCGCCGCCGAACTTCTGCCAGCCGATGGGTACGTTACCAACCGCCTGCTCGAAGCTTGGGTTGATCAGTGTGAAAGCGATCGGCGTAGGGGTGGGGATAGGCGTATTCGGCCGTGGGTTTGGGGTGTTAGTCTGGTTAGGCGTTCTTGATGGCCTTGGACTGGACGTAGGCGACGGCGTCTTTGTTGGGGTCGCGGATGGCTTGACGGTTGGTGTAGACGTTGGCGTGGAAGAAGGCGAGACAGTACCGGTCGGAGAGGGACTCGCCGTTGGAGTCGTTGTCGGCGTTGAAGTAGGACTCTGCGTTGGAGTGTCGGTCGGCGTAGCGGTGGCGGTCTCGCTAGGAGTTGGCGTGGGCGTAGCTGGCGGCGGGCCGGTGAAGCTAAGATCATCTAAAAATATGATGGCTCCTTCTGGACCAGGGACGAAAACACCGACTCTTGCCGAGACTGCATTCGTAGGCGCTATGGTGTCATCAATAGTAGCGACATGATAAGAGTCAGCTTCATCGAAGACGACGATACTGGAATCTACTCCGCCGATTTTGTTGGAGCCGTTGGGGTCACTGAACCAAGATATGCGAAGAAAAGCTCTTGCACCCTCGCTCTCCAGATCGCGAGCTATGTGGGCTATGAAGCTATATTTGGCATCACTGTGGACATCAATTATGTGGGAGACCACATTGGCTTGTTCGTTTGCGACTGTGAGTTGACCAGCGCTTTGACCGCCATGAAGGGGCGCATCGACTATCGTAAACGAACCAAGATTAGCAAACCAGTCCGTTGTCCCTTGCTCGAAGCCACCGTTCTCCAACAGTTCGACGTTACTATCGGCCGATGAAAAAGCAGTCGCCAGTAATAGCGGGACCGCCATAACGGAGCAAAGCAAAAACGAGAGTCTAGCCATTTGCATATTTTTGAATGTACCGCCATTTTAAAGAAGGACTGATTTCTGTCAATGAGAGGTCTAGGCATCATCGTCATAGCGATGCAGCTAGTGACTCGTTAGAATTAGTAGAGGCTCTTTTACTATGCTAACTATCGCTCACGGCTACGGTAACGACCTCGATCGACTCGAACTAGCGCTCGCGTCTCCGGTCGATATGATCGAGGCGGACGTCTGGTTCCACTTAGGGCGTTTGGTCGTTAGGCACGAGAGGCAGCTTGGGCCTTTCCCTCTCTATCTCGACAACCTTGCTAACCTTCCCCGCGGCGCTAAGCGGCCGTTCTTATCGATAGCCGGCTGGTACCTCCGGGTCGTGCGTCGTCCGGTGACGCTGTCCCAGATCGCTTTGCGGTTAAGCAATTGCAAAGCGGTGATGCTGGACATGAAAGGAAACGCCGGCTATCTCCGCAAAGCCTACTCGGCTGATCTGCAACGCTTGTTAACCGAACAGCCGTTGTCAGAAGTAATCGTCGCAGGCTACGATTGGCGACTTTTAAACGAACTCCAGAAGGTTCCCGGCGTAAAGGCTTGTTACTCCGTTAATACTTTGCAGCGTCTGGACCGCCTCTGGCTAAACCGGGACCATTTTTCGATTCAGACCGTTGGTCTTCATCACGCGATGATTACGCCAGAAGTGCTTGCTCGGTTTAAGGATAGGGACATCACGGTCTACACCTGGACAGTTGATGATGTCGAACGCGCCCGCCAGCTCATCGAATGGGGCGTAGACGGCATTATCAGCAACGATCTCGCTCTACTGACCGCGCTAGAGCGCACTTAGCTTTGCTCCTCCGAAGCGATCATTTAAGATCGTATCGTGAGCGATCCCACCGCGAACGAATTCGGACCTGCCGCTGAAAACGCCGACCTTAAAGCGTTGATAGTGGGCCGCATTCGGCGAGAAGGCCCCATAACCTTCCGCGACTACATGGAGATGGCGCTCTACCATCCCGAGCACGGCTACTACAACTCAAACCGTCCCAAGATGGGGCGTGAAGGCGATTACCTCACGAGTCCACAGGTGCATTCCGTTTTCGGCTATATGGTTGCCAAACAGCTATGGCAGGTCTGGGAGATCATGCAGCGTCCACCTTTGTTTCAGGTCGTCGAAATGGGAGCGGGGCGCGGCGTTTTGGGTCGCGATGTCTTGAAGTGGGCGCGCGAGCACGCCCTGGACTTCTATGAGGCGGTAGTCTACTGCATGGTCGAACGTAGTGATGCTTTACGAAGAGAAGCCGGGCGTACGTTAGAGGTTGCCGCGTTGAGCGCGGATAAAGTGCGCTGGGCCGAAGGCGTTAGTGGAGATATTGCTGGCTGCGTTATCAGCAACGAACTCGTCGATAGCTTTCCGGTGCATCGGGTGGCCATCGAGAACGATGAACTGCGAGAGATCTACGTGGACTGGCAGTACGGAAAGTTTGTAGAAAGCTCAGGTCGGCCTTCGACCAATGAACTTCGAGACTACTTCGAACGTTCGGGCTTATTGCCTGGCGAAGGCTGTCGCGCCGAGGTCAACTTGGAAGCGCCTCTTTGGATGGCGCGGGTCGCGAAGGCGCTTAAACGGGGCGTTGTACTGACTTTCGATTACGGCTACGAGGCAACCGAATTATACGCGCCGTGGCGCAAAGATGGCACGCTTTTATGCTTTTACCGCCACACCGCCAGCGCCGATCCGTTTGACCGCCTCGGCTATCAAGACATGACGGCGCACGTCGACTTCACGACTCTCATGAATGAGAGCAAACGAAGTGGTCTCGATACATTGGGTCTAATCAGTCAGTCCCAGTTCCTGACTGCGCTCGGCATCGGCGGGGGTCTTTCACCTACGGCGGCTGAGCGCGACTCAGGACTCGAAGAGTATTACGCGCGGCGGCAGGCGGTGTTTACTTTAATCGACCCTGAGCGATTGGGGCGTATTAAAGTTCTCGTGCAACAAAGGGACCTTCCACAGGCGACAGGTCTCTGGTGCTTGCAGCCTCCCCCTGCCTCCAGCGAAGTTTTTCTTGAATGACCATGCGCTGCACCCGTTCGAACTCTACCGGTACGCGAATCCGCCTGCCTAGAGCTAGAGGGCGTTCGCTTTCGCGATGGCCCTTCTGCTCTACGGTAACATCGTCTCGCTAAGCCCTTCCGACGTACGTGAGGACTTCGACTGCGCTTACGTCTCGGCGAACATCGGGTTGACGTTGCTTCTTGTGTACTGGGTCGTGCGTATAGAGGGCCTTGCTTTCTCCGATATTGGCTTAACCAGGGAGCATGCTTTAAGGAGCGCCACGATCGGTGGAGCGCTGGCGGCGCTTGTCTCCATCCCTGTGATCGTATATTTCGCCTTCCCGATAGTAGTCGACGAGCCGATCCGGTATGACGCCGTCGATGAGTTGTCCCTGACGAGCTTTCTCGTCTGGGCGTTCATAAAGCAGCCTTTCGGCACGGCGCTGTTCGAGGAGGTCGCTTTTCGGGGGATACTTCAAGCGAAGATGACCGCTCTATTTTCCGTACGGCCGGGCATCGCCATTACGTCAATCGTGTTCGCTCTCTGGCATATCGTCATCAACTACCGCACGATCGAAGAGACGAACATCGCGGATTCGGCCGTGCTTGCGGCGCTCGCACAGGCAGGCTCGTTGGTGGGCCTGTTCGTTGGTGGAGTGTTCATGAGCCTCCTACAGCACCGTACGCATAACTTGGCGGGCCCAATTGTCTTCCACTGGCTCGTAGTCGTCCTGATGACTGGCTCGCTGGCGTTGCTGAATCGGTAGATGTTTGCGAGAATGATTCTCAGCAAGATTTCAGCCTCTTATGAATCTGTCCGTTAGCCGCTGACGTATCCCTAATAACTCAAGCTTACGCCGCAGTAGAAGGGAGAAGAAAAGTGAAACTAGCAAACAAACGAATCTTACCTCTTTCAGCGCTTTCCCTCGCATTAGCCGCCGCAGCTTTGCTCGCTGTCTGGACGCAGTCCAGCCCGCCGACCGAAGCTCTATCCCAGCAGGCCGCCGTCTCGGCCGGCGATAACTTCTTCGAACCGAAGTCGCTGACCGTCACCGCCGGCACTACGGTAGTGTGGACGGCCACGGGAGCCTTGCCGCATACAGTAACGAGCGATACCGGCCAGTTCGGTTCCGGCACCTTAAACACTGGTAACACGTTCCAGTTTACGTTTAGCCAGCCCGGCACTTACGCCTACTATTGCCAGTTCCACGGCACCAGCGGTGGCGTCGGTATGTCCGGGACGGTCGTCGTCCAGGGGGGATAGCAACCGACATCGACCCCAGCCGCTACCGGCACACCCGGCGCTACAAGCACACCCGGCACCGGAGGCACCTCAACGCCAAGGCTCGCGACCGTTCCAGCATCGGGCAGTGGCCCCGAAGCTGACGCTTCCAGCAACGCTGCTATATATGCTATAGCCGCGGGAGCAGTTCTGCTAACTCTTGGTGGCGGCGTATTTGCGCAGCGACGGATAAGGAAGTAGGAGCCGACAGCAGACTACGGCACTTCGCCCACTATGCCAGTGGCGAAGCTAGTTAATAAGTTTTCGTCGACCTGAACGCCCAGCCCCGAGCCTAACGGGACTTTCATCCGCCCGCTGGAGATTTCCAGCGGGCGGACTAGCAAGTCCGTGGCGAGCAACTCGCCGGTCGCTAGCCCACACGCGAGGCCTTGAGGTTTTACGGCGGCAGCTAAATGCAAAGCCGCAGCAGTGGCAACGCCGGCATCGATCGTCGTTGTGACGATACAGCGAACGCCCGATGCAGCGGCCGTTTGAGCGATGCGGTAGGCCGTTCGCAAGCCTCCGACGACCATCGGCTTAAGAACTAAGACCTGCACAGCGCCGATCCCGAGTAGGCGCTCTGCCGCTTCGATTCCTGTAACGCTTTCATCGGCTGCAATAGGGGTGCTTACAGCTATACGTACGTCCAGAAGGGTAGAGAACTCGTGAGAAGGAGTAGGCTGCTCGATGAGTTCGAGGTCGAATTGCTCTAAGCTTCCGATAGTTGCTATCGCCTGGTTAGCATTCCATGCCCCGTTCGCATCGAGGCGTAAAGCGATGTCCGGCCCTAGCGCCTCACGCACAGCGCCGACACGCCCGACCTCCCCTTCTACGTCCGGGGCCATGCCGACCTTCAGTTTAACGGTCTGAAAACCGGCGTTGCGCGCTAGCGTCGACGCCTTCGTCGCTTCCTCGATTGAAGCGGCGCCGATGGTGGCGTTCACGGTGATCTCAGTCTCCGGGGCATCGGCTAAGAAGCGCGCGATGCTTATGCCTTTCTCCTTCGCGATGGCGTCTAGTAACGCGGTCTCCAGGCCGCACTTCACCGCCGCGAGGCCGCGCTGTTCAGATGCGACATCGTCGAGGTCGGTAAGGGCTTCTAGGACATCCCGGCCTATAAATTGGGAGACGATCTCTTGTAGGGCGGCCGCTAGATCACGGACCGTGCCACCCTCGAACTCGGGCAGTGAAGTTGCTTCGCCGAAGCCGGCTATCCTGGTGTCAGTTTCCAGCCGGATGATCAGCCCGTCTGTGTGATAAATGACGCCTTTAGAGGTTGCGAACGAGGAACGAAACGGAACCGAAAACGAAGACCAGCGTAGTTTAGCTATCCGCACAGTAAGGTTACACGCTCTGAGTAGGCGCCGGCTCCAGGCCGTGAGCGGCGATGAAGCTCGGCACCAGTTCTACGAAAGCTAGAGGCTGCTCCAAATGCGTGGCGTGACCGGCATCCGGCATGATATGCAGACGGCTTTGCGGCAGCCGTTCGGCCATTTGCCCTGCCAGTTCGGTGTATTTTTTGTCCAGTTCGCCCGCTATAAGCAATGTGGGGGTGGTGAGCCGGCCGAGCTGACCTAACACTGGTTCCTGACGCCCTGCGCCAAGGCCCCTGAGGCTGTTCGCCAGACCGAGAGAGTCATTCGTCAACCGCTGGCGTCGTAGCGATTCACGCGTCGCCTTTGGCAGGCGCGCTTGGCTGGCGAATAGCGGTAGCGCTTCCCATCGGTCGACGAATGACTCGATGCCGTCACGAAGGATGTCTTCCGCGAGTTGGTTGTCACCACGTACCCTCGCCTCTCGCTCCGCAGGGTTTTCGATGCCGGGCGACGCGCTCTCCAATATGAGAGCCGTGAGCCTGTCTTGCGCTTTGAGTGCAAGGTGTAAAGCGACGCGTCCGCCCATCGAGTAGCCCAGGACGGCCGTGCGCTCTAATTTCAGGCGGTCCATCAGTGCCAGCAGGTCATCGACCGTCCGCTCCATCGTATAGCGCTCTGGGTCTTGCGGCCTGTCGGAATGCCCATGACCTAAGATGTCGACCGCCATGCAGGTGAAGCCTTCCCAACGTTCGACAAAGGGTAACCAGGTAGCTGTGCTGCCGGTGAAGCCGTGCAGTAGCAGCAAGGGCGGGCCCTCTCCGCTGACCGCAAGACGTGTCATGGAGTTATCCGGGAACGTTGCTTCGTAGGGCTTGCGATACTTTTTGCCATAACTCTTGGTGGAGGCGCACATTCTCCGTTCGGCTAGTGCGTACTTCTATAAGCGTGCTGCCTTCCGAGGCGACAGATAACGCGATAGCGTCCCTCAAGGCCGTTGTAGTTTCGACCCTCTGATATGCCAGCCCGTACATCTCTGCGGCAGGCCGGAAGTCGAGGCCATGGGGAGTGCCGAAAAGCTCTTCGAAATAGTTCGTCTGTTCCGCCTGCAGTAAGAAGGAGAAGATACCGCCGCCGTCATTATTTATAAGAACAATCGTGGCTTTGATTTTATGCTGCTTGATCGCTAGTAGGCCGTTCATGTCGTGGTAGAACGACAGATCGCCAATTACGAGCAGCAAAGGACCCGCGCTTGCTGCGCTCGCCCCTAGCGCACTCGATACGACTCCATCTATGCCGCTTGCGCCCCGGTTGGCCAGGAAGCGTCGAGGATGGGTGCTGCCGGGAAGGAAAGTATCGAGGTCTCTCACCGGCATGCTGTTGCCCGCGAAGACTGTCGTTCTGTCGGGAAGAGCGTCCGCTAATGCTGCAAATACACCTGGTTCGGAGACGTTTGCGGCAGACCTGAATTCGCCTTGCAATGCGTCTCGCGTATGCTCGTTTATGGCCTGCCATCGCTTTAGCCAGTCGGATGCTGCTGGGGCTTCGGCGTTCGAAGAGTCTATTGCGGCGGTGAGGGTCTCGCACAACAGAAGCGGGTTCGCCCGTATCATGTCGCTGGCGACAAGGGACGGATCGTTCCAGCCTTCTCCTTCAGCGATTAAGATTTGGCGGCTGTCAGCGTGTCGCTCTAAGTAGGTGAGCAGTGCCTTGGACGTAGGCGTGGCGCCAAAGCGCAAGACGACTTGCAGCGCGAGCGATTGTGTCGTATCAGCGTCCCGCAGGAAGGCGTCGTAGCTATCGATGATGAGGTCCGTGTGGTGAGGGCCACAGCGGACCTGCGACAACGGGTCGGCAAGCACCGGATAACCCAGTGCTTTTGCGAGGCGGGTAACAGCCGCTGGAAAACCGCCATCGGTTTGCGGCCCGCAAACGATCATTCCTCGGTCGTTGTCCGCAAGTTCCTGCGCCAGCGAAGCCACGGTCGTAGCATCAGGATCGAGCGCGCCTTGCCGGATCGAGACGTACGGCAACTTGCCCTCGCGCGAGGCGAAGCCGGCTTCGACGATCAGGTCGCTGTGAAGGGTCGGCGTCAGCGGTTCGCGGAAGGGGAAGTTAATATGCACTGGGCCGGCGGAAGGAGCGATGGCCATCGCCACGGCGCGCGCCGCCAGCGTCCGGGAATAACGGATCGCTTCGGGAGTGGCCTCCGGCATAAGCGCTTCGACTGACCACTTCACGTTGGAGCCGTACATTCTGACCTGATCGATGGTCTGGTTCGCGCCGACGCTGCGCAATTCCAGCGGCCGGTCAGCGGTTAGCACTAACAATGGTACGTGCGCGTAATACGCTTCCACGATTGCCGGCGTAAAGTTCGCGGCCGCGGTGCCTGACGTAGCGACGATAGCGGCCGGTTTGTGGCTCGCCTTCGCTATCCCCAACGCGAAGAAAGCGGCGGAACGTTCGTCCAAATGGGGCCAGACTTTGATGTCGGGATGATCGCGTAGTAACAGCGCTAGCGGGGTGGAACGTGAGCCGGGGCAGAGGCAAACATCTGTTACGCCGCAACGGGCTAATTCATCGACGAAGGCGCCGACGAACATCTGTAGGACGTTGCCCGGTGCTAACTCTGGGTAGCGTTGAGTGCCCATAGCATCAATTGTAGCTTAAGCTCGGACTCCTGGTACTCCCGCTCTGGGTCAGAATCCGCCACAATGCCACAACCCGCGTAAAGAGTGGCCTCGTTCGTCTTTAGTAGAGCGGAACGAATGGCTACAGCGAACTCGCCTCTGCCGTTCTTATCCACCCAGCCTATTGGCCCGGCGTACCAACCACGGTCGAAAGACTCGTAAGAACGGATAAGATCGAGGGCGCTCTCGCGCGGGACGCCTCCACTGGCAGGGGTCGGGTGGAGCTGTTCCGCCAGGTCGAAGATGGTTATGCCGCTTTTGACGGTGCCTTCGATCGGCGTGTACAAATGCTGGATGTTCGGCATCTTAACAACGCTGGGAGCAGACGGTACGGTTAAGTCGGAGCATACCGTGGTTAGCGTATCCTCAACCGTACGGACCACAAGATCGTGCTCCCATCGCTCTTTATCGTCCGACATTAGTCCGGCGCCCAGGCGACAGTCCTCGTCCTCGCTTGCACCGCGGGGAGCCGAGCCCGCAAGGCAAGCGACTTCTACAGTCCCGTCACGTAAAGATACTAATCGCTCTGGAGTCGCCCCAAGAAAGCAACTCTCACCCTTGCTGAGGGCAAATATCGTGCAGTTGCCGTAGCGAGATCGAATTTTTCTTAGCATCCCGCTTACGTTCAGAGGTGACTGTAAATGTATCTCGATGTTTCTGGCGAGCACCAGCTTCTCGATAGCTCCGTCCACCACTTTCTCCACAATCGATCCAACAGAACGTTTCCAGTGATCTTTGCTATCAGAAGTGCCCTCGATTTCCAGGCCACCGTGTCCCTGCTCTGCGTCCCTGGCCGTATTGCCGTTCAGGAGGGTCGCTAGTTCGGAGAGGGTAGATTCGATTAGGCGATCGCGATCGGCGCCGGGGTCGATGAGAAGGCTTACGGTGAGCCAGCTATTGCCCTTGCTGGATGTAACTAAGAATTTCGGGACGAAGAAATAAGCGTCGTCGAAATCCTCCCACGGTGAATCGGCCGTTCGCCGGCTATCGAAGGCAAAGCCGCCTACGCAGATGGGGGTAGAGATCGGCATCGGACCGGCCGGATCGTCTAGGGTGATTGCGACCGTGTGGCGCCAGGCCGACGATACCTCTGCGAAGCGGCTCTTACCACGACCGGATAAAAACACGCTGGCGCCGGTGCCCACCAGTGAGAATTGGGCGTCCGGTTGTTCCCAAAACCAGCGTTCGCCGCCCTGGGCCTGCTCGAATACGCCGATGGCGTCGGTATTAGGGATCGCGGTTGAGATACAGACCAGGGGGCGGCCCAGGCGATCGGAGTCTTGGAATGATTGCGCTATTAGCTCGCGGAGAGTCTCGGAGAAGTTTGTACTCAATATGGAGGGCATGACGTCCAGCTTCCATCTTATCTCGCGCCGCGGGCATGGGCAACCTTAGCGGCTTTGCACAAAATGTCATTCTGAGTGACCCCTTCGATAAAACTCAGGGTAAACTCCAGGAGCGAAGAATCTTACGAAGCAACTAGGTACACGTTTGATTGTAAGACCCTTCGCGGAGTTTATGCTGAGCGAAGCGAAGTGCTCAGGGTGACAAAAACAGCGCCTCCAGGTACTTTTGTGCAAAGCCAGCTTTAGCGTGGGATACGCGACTGATTAGCGTTGAAATCTTCTCAGGTCTGCTTTAAACTGAGACATCGTTTTTCATTTTGTTCACTTAGGAGTATGTGATGCCTTACGCGCGTATCTCATTAATGAAACCAATGCTGGGCGAAGAAGGAGAAACCGAGCGCTTGAATCGCGAGATCATGGAGCATTCCAGCGAACAATCCGGTTACATAGCAGGCTATGTTCGCAAGGCTCAGGACGACACGAACGAGGTATGCCGCATTACGCTGTGGGAAAGCGCGGGCGATGCCGATCGAGCCGCGAATAGCACAAGCATAATGTCACTACGGGCGCAGTTGCACCTAAAGGTGCAGGAGGGGCACGCGGATCGGTCATTCAGCGATAAGTAGCGGGGTGGGGCGCGTTTTCGGATATCGAACCGCTTGGTGTCTAAAGACGGTTGCGGCTGAATTGCGAGTGCGATATCCTGAATTTGGCGGTAGATCGTCATAAAGATCGAGGTGCCAAATGGAGCAAACAGGCAAAGCAGGCGAAACAATCGAGGGAGCCCTTCACGACTTCCTGATAGATAGCGAAGAGAATTATTCCGTCCTTCAGCTCTTCTTCCTACGCCGCCTCAGCAGATTGCTTCAGCTGCGCCACCAGCAGGCTGGCGAACTCAATACCGAGGGCATCCGTCTCCTAGACCGAGCGGTCTTTTCTACATACTGCGACGCCGTTGACCTCGATGTCGGCTCCGAAGCGCAGAAGATCGTCAGTCACTTAAGCGTCGCAAGTCACGACCGACCGGAGAACTAACGCGAGTGCGCCCAGAGCGTAGGGCCACTCGCTACACAAGCTTTGCATGGTCACTACGACAAACGTTTGCGAATTAAAGGCCTCCCGTTTTCGTTCCTGTAAGGAAGAAGCCGTCGCGATCTGCCAGTACTGCGGACGCCGGTTTTGTCGCGCCCACGGCGAAATCCACAGCGACGGCCAGGAAATATGCAGCCGACGCCCGTGCCAGGACAAAGCGGTCGACTTAGTCCGCCACCTAGAGTACAAAAGAGAAGCCAAACAGCGGAATGCTGTCGGCCATTGCGCTCAGGATGGTTGTGGAGAAACACCGGTGGTTGAATGCTCCAGGTGTGCATGTCTATACTGCGAAGCGCATTTGCATCACCGCCTAGCCGTGTCGCGGCGGGAGGGTGTCATGACCAGAGTGCCTGCCTCGCTCTGCGACCACTGCGCTAAACGTCAGGATATCTGGGCCCGCTTGTAACGATCTTAGGCTGCGTCCTCTAAGCTTCGTCTACTGGGTTGCTGAGCACGCCGATGCCGCTGATCTCAACCTCGACAACGTCGCCCTTGGCGAGCGGCGATGTCGTTCCGGGGGTGCCGGTGAAGATAACGTCGCCTGGTTCCAGCGTAACGCAGCGGCTAGCGAAACTTATCATCTCAGGGATGCCGTAAATAAGCTCCGAGACTGGCGAACTCTGTTTCTCCTCGCCGTTTACCCTCGTCTTTAGCTGTAGCGTAGTAGGATCGAGGTCGGTGGTTATCCAGGGTCCTACCGGGCCGAACGTATCCGAGCCTTTAGCGCGCCACCACTGCATATCGTTCCGCTGCCAGTCGCGAGCGCTGACGTCGTTACCGCAGGTGTAGCCAAAGACGTAGTCCAGCGACTCTTCTGTCGACACGTCTTTAGTCCTTTTGCCAATCACGACGACCAGTTCGCCTTCGTAGTCGACCCTCTCCGTGCCCTTCGGAATTACTATCGGCTCGTCCGGCCCTATAAGGCAAGAGAGGGGCTTGTAGAATATTTCCGGCTGTGTCGGAGCGGGTCTTTCGCCTACATGACTGGGATAGTTCAGCGCCATCGCCAGGATCTTGCTGGGTGCGACCGGAGCTAGGAGCTTAATGCTTTCCAGCGGCACGGCCGAGCCCAAGCGCAGAAAATTACCGAAGATGTCCCCGACTACCGGCCGCACATGGTCGTTTTCGACAATGCCGTATACGGGACCTCTCTCCCCGTAGTTGAAACGTATTACTTGCATCCGTTTGCTCCTTTACGATCGAAGTCGATCTATGAACGCCAGCCAATCGCGGACGATCTGTCCGTCGTGGGGGAAAGCCGGGGCGGGCATATTGTCCGGCTCGAAGTATTCGACAGCGATCGCTTCGTCGCCCGGCGTAGCTTCTCCGCCGATGACCTCGCCCGCGTAGGCGATGAAGATCACTCTCTCCCCCGCTCGCGAGTACACGCCGAGAAGGCCCAGAAGAGCTACCTCGACTCCCGCTTCCTCGCGCACCTCCCGGATAGCGGCCTCTTCGACCCTTTCGCCGGCGTCCACGAAGCCCGATGGGAAAGACCACTCGCCCATCTTCGGCTCGTGATTGCGCTGGATGAGGAGGATGCGTCCTTCATGTGTT
>WHTN01000077.1 GCA_009377715.1 Dehalococcoidia bacterium
CCACGCCCATTCCTCGGTCAGGAGTTCCTCGGCTACGCTGGCCAAGTGGAGCGCGGGATCAAGCGGCTCCGTCACGCGCAAGACGAGTTATCTGAAGTAGCGCTCGGCGGCACGGCCGTCGGCACAGGGGTAAACGCCCACCCTGAATTCTCGGCGCGCGTTTGCCAGCGGCTTTCCCAGATGACGGGCGTCCAGATAAACGAGACCGAGAACCACTTTCAAGCGCAGTGCACGCTCGACGGCGTCGTGGAAGCCAGCGGCAGCCTGCGCACGGTGGCCGTCAGCCTTTTCAAAATCGCTAACGATCTCCGCTGGCTCGGCTCCGGCCCGCGCGCCGGCCTCGGCGAACTGGCGCTGCCGGAGGTGCAGCCGGGCAGTTCGATCATGCCGGGCAAGGTCAACCCCGTCATCGCTGAGTCGGTCATCCAGGTGTCAGGGCAGGTCATCGGCAATGACGCCGCTATCGTTCAGGCCGGCCAGGGCAGCTTCTTCGAGCTCAACCTGATGATGCCGCTGGCCGCACACAACCTGCTGCAATCGATAAGCCTTCTGGCCGCGGCGGCGCGCAACTTCAGCCGTCAGTGCGTCGAAGGGATCGTCGCGACCACGAAGGGGCCAGAGATGGTGGAGAAGGGCCTGATGCTGGCGACCGCGCTCGCGCCGGAGGTCGGCTACGACGCCGCGGCTGAGATAGCGAAAGAGGCGGCGAAGACCGGACGGACGATACGCGAGATGGCACGCGAGCGCACTTCGCTCCCCGACGCAGATCTCGACCGCATACTCGCGCCGGAGGGTATGGTCAAGCCCGGCCTCGGTGGCGGCCCGTCTGGAGGATAGGAACGAGAATAGCCACAGATTGGCCCTGATGATCACGGATAATTTTGGATTATTCGGCGGGCAGTATCAATCGATAACGGGCGGCTATCCGGCTTGGGGTTAGTTTATGACATTAGTGAACCGCTCATGGTGAGCTTGTCGAAATCCATGAGCGGTAAGGGTCCTTTTCCGCTCACCCTGAGCTTGTCGAAGGGCTAGAATTAATATGCGAAAGAGCCGATTCCAACCTAGATTCTTCGTCGCCCTGCTCCTCAGGATGACATATTAATTCCGCTCACCCCGAGCCTGTCGAGGGGCGTCGTCCCTAATCTGCCGTAGCGATAAACTCGGCGATCCGCTTATGTAAATCATCGCGCGCTGCCCGGAACGCCTCTTCGACAGATTCACCGCGCGCCTCGGCGGCGGCTGGGTCTGCCACGCTCCAGTGCAATAGCTGCGTTTTCGCGGGGAAGACCGGACACTGCTCTTTTGCATTGTCACAGACCGTTATCACGTAATCGAACGACTGGCCTGCGAACTCGTCCAAGGATTTCGACCACTGCTGTGAGATGTCGATGCCGATCTCGGCCATCACGGCTACCGAAGTCCGAGCGAGGCCCTTCGGTTCCGTACCAGCGCTGAAAACCTCGTAGCGGTCGCTCGCCAGATGGCGAAGCAGGCCTTCAGCCATCTGGCTGCGAGCGCGGTTGCCTGTGCAGACGAAAAGCACCCGCTCCATCTACTGTGGCCCCCGTCGCTGCAATTCTTGCAGGATAAAGGGGTTAGTTTGCCGCTCCTGAGCGATGCTTGTCTCCAACATGTGACCGGGCAGGACTATGGTCTCGTCCGGCAGCGGCAGCAGGCGGTCCACGATGCTGCTTATCATCTGCGGATGGTCGCCGCCCGGTAGATCGGTGCGGCCAACCGTGCCTTGGAAAAGCGTATCGCCGCTGAAAAGCATCTTTTCCGCGTAAAAGCAGACGCTACCCTGCGTGTGGCCGGGGCTGTAGATCACCTCCAGCCGTACGCCCGCTACTTCCACAATATCGCCGTGCGCCAAGGATGCGTCGGGCAGCGGTGGTTGCTCCACATCGATGCTGAGCCTGGCGGCGGCCGCTTGCCAGCCGCTTTCCACCAGCCAGAGGTCGTTTGGGTGTAGCAAGAATGGTGAGCCGGTCTGCTGCTTCACCGGACCGACCGCCATTATGTGGTCGATGTGGGCATGGGAGTTAGCGATAAGCTTTATCTGCACGCCCATATCCTTGGCGAGATGCAATATCTCCTCCGGTTCGTCGCCGGGGTCGATGCAAACCGCCTCGCCGGTGCGACGGTTGCCGATGATGTAGCAGTTCTCCTGGAACAGCCCCCACGACGATGTTGCGGACCATGAGCTCGTTAACTTGCATGCCACGAGCGTACATTAGCGAGGACAGCCTGACAAGCTGAGCATCGCCGTAGCGGCGAGCTAAAGCTCGCCAGTCAAAACACATCTGGCGACCTAAAGGTCGCCGCTACGTGCGTTTAACGTGTTCGTTGGCTTGTCTAAATCCGATGTCACTCTGAGCACTTCCGCGAAGAGTCTTACGTAAGTACAAGTCACACGTAAGATTCTTCGCTCACGGAGTTTACCCTGAGGCATCGAAGGGGGTCGCTCTCGCCAAAGGGCGAATCGCCTGCGGAGACAAGAATGATATTTTGTACGAACGCTCACTCGTTGACAGAGCATCGCAGGGAACGATACGATCTCTAAGCTGGCGGCAGGGTAGCTCAGTGGTAGAGCAGGGGACTCATAAGCCCTTGGTCGTGGGTTCAAATCCCTCCCCTGCCACCAATTTTTATATCTAAATTCCAAGCTTTATCCCCCTCGCTGAACCCCAGGGCGGCATTTTGACGGCAAAACTGACGGCAAAACACGGCGAATTCACCTGTTATTGGCCCTTAGCGCCGCCCAAAGCAGCATCCATGGCCTCGGCTGCTTGCTGGCGCAAGGCTGGCAGTATATGGGCGTAGGTGTTCATCGTGAGGCTGATTTGCGAGTGGCCGAGCACTTCCATAATCATGCGCGGCGGCACGCCCTGGGCCAGCAAGAGTGAGGCGCAGGTGTGGCGCAAGTCATGAAACCTTATCCTCGGCAGGCCTGCTCGATTCAAAAGCTTCTGGAACCGGTGGGTTATGCTGCTGGCGTCCAGCGGGGTGCCTTGCTCGGTAGCGAACACAAGGCCCCAGTCCTGCCAGGCCGCTCCCAACCGCAATCGCTCTTCTAGCTGGCTAGCTCTATGCTGCCGCAGGGCTGCGACAGCTATGGCAGGTAGATCGATCGCGCGCCGGCTACGGGCAGTCTTTGGCTCAAGCAGGCGGAACTCTCTATCCACCTTTTGTAAAGTGGCGCCTACAGTGAGGCTCTGCCGGCCCTCATCGAGATCCGTCCAACGCAGCGCCAGGAGCTCGCCCTGCCGTAGCCCGGTGGCGATGGCCAGTGTATATAACGCGGCGTGGCGGTCCCCCCTGGCGGCTTCTAAGAGGGTAGCCACCTGATCGGGACTCAGGGGCTTTATCTCATAACGCTCTTGCCGCGGCGGGTCTACCAGGGTGGCTACGTTGCGGGCTACAAGACCCCACCTCAGGGCTTGGCCTAAGGCTCGCCTTAAGACAGCCCTTATGTACTGCACCCTACGGGGCGATAGCCCGGTCTGGCGCTTTGCCGCAAGCATCTGCTGGATGTGCTGAGGCCCTAGCTTCGCTAAGGGGATATGGCCCAGGGCGGGGATCAAATGGCAGCGGGCGATATCGCAATAGGACTTATGTGTTGAGGGGCGCAAAGAGGGTTTTACGCTCTCTAGCCACCTCTCGAGGTATTGCCGCGTCGTCTGCCGCTCGCCTATAAGCGGCAAGCCGTCCTGTGTGGTTTTGAGGGCTGCGGTTAGCTTACGGGCCACTTCTCCGCGTGTCTTGCCGTAGTAGGCCTTTCTACGGCCACCAGGCAGACTAAGGCGGCCCTCCCAGCGGCCGTCAGCCCTCTTGTAAATGCTTCCTTCACCGTGGCCACGCCTCTTAGTGCTCATCGTCTACTCCCTTTCTTCACTTTTCCGTATCCATACGCCCGGGTGCTTGGTCGCTAGCGGTCATCTCAATGCAATTATCGTTTAAGCCGCCGGAGGTCACGGCCCAAGAGGTGCAGCGGAGGAGGCTCTGCCATGGGAAGGGGGCGAGTTCCTGAAAGCCTACCTGGGCAACGTTGCTGATGCCCAGTCTCTGGCGCTCGAAGCTGCGGCGGTAGCAGCCTTTGTCCGGCAGATAACGGAGGCTGACAGCTTCGAGGGATACGAGGGGACGGCATCGCAGTTACTCGCCAAGCTTAGCGGCCTCCTGCCTGTTGACCGAAAGCCTCCTTACGGTTGGCCTAAGAGCCCGCAGACTCTTTCAAGTCAGCTTCGAAGGGTAGCGCCGAACCTCCGCGGCGTCGGGATCGACGCCACATTTGAGCGTAGAGGCTCAAAACGTGAGCGTGTGATTATCCTTAGAAAGGTGGCGCAAACATCGTCCGTCGCGTCCGCTGCGTCCGCGCCAGATACAAATCATGCCTCACGCGCGGACGATGTAGGGCCTTTCGCGGACGCGAGTTACCCCATTGATAGCACACCATCGTCCGCGTCCAGGGCCGCTTTTGAACCTACGGCGGACGACGCGGACGCTGCGGACGCACTTTTTCAGCCTTTATCAGGGGAGAGGCCTGGGTTGGGTAACAAAAGGGGCAAGTCTTGGGAGGCGGAGATAAAATGAGCGCGGTTGAGCTAATCCGGCGAGTTGAGGTACTAGGCGGCAGGCTATTTGTCGATGAGGATGGTAAGCTACGGATTCAGGCGCAGGAGCCTCTGCCCCAGCCCCTCGTGGCCGAGATCTCCGCGGACAAGCCGGCCATCATGGTGGCCCTTGGGACGCCGATGAACACGATTATTCACACGGTATTGGGCGAAATCCGGCCGTTTTTGCCTGAAAGCCTGAGGCGGCTATCGGACGATAGGCTCCTAGCTCTCGTGAACTTCTCCATCATCGCGGCTTGGCATCGGGCAATTGAGCGGGCGGGGGAGAAGGCGGGGAGAAGGTGAGTTTCCTCTAAGAGGATCTAAATTAGAGCTCGGCCCACCTCTTGCTACTGGGCGTACGAGGTAAGCCAGGAAGGGGTAGTAGCATGACAACTATAAAGACAAGGGGCACAAGAGTCCAGAGTAGGGCCGAGGCTAAAGCCGCGGCGCTGCTTAACGACCTAAGAAAGAAACGCACGATGTATCTAGATGACGCCGCTTACGCTGAACTCAAGTGGGACGCGTTTAGCCGGAGCGACGTGAGCAAGGCGCTCGACCTGCTGGCGGCCGACGACCTGATCTCGTTAGTCGCCCTCGGGCGCTGCGTCGTCGTGACGCTCACGGAGAAGGGGAAGGCAAGCGATGAGCCTTGAGTCCGTTGGGAGATCGACGCAGGGCCCTTTTGATCAAAGGATTAGGCACATGTGCAGTAGACGATGGCACAAGTAGCACAGGTTGATCTCATCGACAAGGTCGTTGTCGATCTGCCACAACTCCCCAGGAGCCGGCAAAGATCTCGTAGGTCCGCCGGCCGAACAGGAACGCATCGGCGCGCTGGTAGACCTGGTCGAGAAACATCGCAGCCTCGTCGACGAACAGCGGCAAGGCCCATCCGCCGCGCTCGAATCCGCCCCTGCGGTCCTCATCCGGCCCGCCGAGTCCCTGCATCACTCCATCAACAGAGACGTGCGTGATGGTTGTCAGCTTCATGGTCGTGGTTCCTTTCTCGTTGCTCTGTGTCGTTCAGTCGGACAGGGCGGCACCGATCTCATCGGGCGCGGCACGGTCTTACTGCGGGTTCAGGCTGGCCTCCTCCCAATACTATGGAGTTTCGTCGTCGGCTCCTCGAGTTGCCGGCTTTGGGGCAGCGAGGATCGCGTCGATCTGGCCGACGGCCTGCGTCAGGCCCTCCATGGCCATCGCAGCGTGCTGCTCCACCGCCTCGACGGTCGGAAACTCGCTAGCGATCGACATCCGGGTCTTCCCGCCGCCGATGTCCTGGATCGTCACCAGTAGCGCAGCAAAAAAAGAGGCAGCAGGCGTTACTCGCTGCGTATCGTGACTGCGGCAATATTGGTCTCGCAGTGCGTCAGACCGGGATACCACGTCGTAACCACTATAACTGGCTAGAAGCAGTCAACGAAGAAGCTCAGCTTGCTCGACCTTTACGATGACGTACCGACGAAGCGGGCGGGCACACGATACGAGGGAGTGGCCTGATGGCTGCACCGGGGGAACGGATCGAAGTCAAGGTCACCGTGTGGCACAGGGATGAGCGCGTGGCAAAAAACGGAGTTCGTTGCCGAAGACCAGGTATTTGAGAATGAGAACATCCCAGCCATCGCGATGGCGTCGGCGATACTGATGCAGTGGGATCTCGCCCGCGATAAGAAGCGAAAAGCGCAAGAGGGCAGCGTGTAATATTCGCTGACAAGGCCTGCAAGGACAATCAAATGTACGGACGGGGGTGCGGAGCGCACCCCCGCTTCTTACCCCTGCAAAGCGTTACTTAGAGTGCTCCGTTTTTCCAAGGCCCCCAGATTGCGAACGTCATACCTTCTCTGCCGGCAGCTGGAGGATTCGGCCCGCTGGTCGCCCCCTGGCGGTTCACGAACAGCGTCACATGCTGGCCATTCACTTTGTCCTCCGCGTTGCCACCGCCCCGGCCGTGCATCGCGAACGTAGCTCCCGCCCATTCGAATTCGTCCTGGAGATTCAGAGCGAAATCGAAGCTCTCACCGTGCTTCGTTATCCCGCGCAGGTACTGGTCATCGTCGCCGTCCTCGCATAGGAGGAGCGAGCCTTGGGGCGTTGTAGTGATGTTATCGGGTCCGTCGAGCACGGACTCGCCTGGCGATTCGAATACTAAGGAAAGCCAGCCGTTCCCACTCCCAGTCGGCCGATACTCCCACACCTGACCTACACCTACGTTTCCACCGCTCGTCGAAACGATGAAGACAGACTGGTTCCCCCACCAGCAGCCTTCCAGGCGGTCAAAACGAGCGCCGCCCGCGGCGAAACCCTGATTGAACACGTCGCTACTACTAACGAGCGGCGGGTCTGGGTTCGGGATGTCCACCCAGGTCACGGGCAGCTTGACACCAACGGTCTGACCCGTGCGGGTGTCGTAGTTCGGCATGCCATCGATCGCGAGCATCTGTAGCGTGCCGCCACCACCCAGCAGATCGCCCTTCCGATTAGGGACAAATCGATAGAACCCGCTGTTGCTGCCGTTATCTTCGGTCTCATAAACATACCATGTCTTGGGGTCGACCGCGTTCGCTTCGTGAGAGAATCGGCCAAGGTCCTTCAGTGGGCCAGGGTTTACCGGCCCGTTCGCGGACGCTGGAACGTCGAAGACGTAACCGTGCTGCTTCTGCCAGCCCTGAGGAACACCGACGTTCGTCTCCTCGCAGGTGAGCCAGGAACCCCACGGAGTTTCTCCGCCGGCGCAGTTGACCGTCGTCCCTGTGATACTCACCCAGGCGGACACAAGATCACGAGTGGTTGGATTTATAACCAGGGTGGTAGTGCCGCCACCGCCAAGAGCATCGTACTTGGGTGCGCCGCCGGTGGACCCAGCTCCCGGGGCATTTCGGTCCTCGTGGTTTCGGACGAGCCTCAATTCGCCATTGGGCAGGCTGTAGGCAGCCATACCGTCGTGCGCGAGCGGGGTAAGGTTCCCGTCGGACATCGGTTCGCCGGCGAGGCCAAAGGAACGATATTTGAAGCCCTCCGGTAGCGCTAGCCGCGACACGCCGTCGCGCAGGTCGGGAGTTGGGAAGAGCGGGCCGTACCCACCGCTGCCCGGCGCAGCCTGTACGCGGCCGTTCTCTGCCAGCAGCCCGAGTCCCTGAAGGCCGGGGGCAAGCGTCACTGCTCCCGCGGCTACAACTGCATTACGCAAAAACCGACGTCTAGTTACGCGAGTATCTTGAACCGCCATATTTCCTCCTTCTTTTCTTAAGCTTTTCTTAAGCCAACGGAGCCATCGTAGAGTTCCCGTGTTAATGCAGCATTAAGTGCGTGTTAAGGCCGCTTAAAACTTTGTAAACTGTGGGACAGCGAGCGTTAATATAGTAGTTCGAGTGAATCCACTGCATACAGTCGTTGAATTAGACGTGTCGTATTGTTCTTCCTGATGTTCGGCTAAGGTAGTAGTTTTAATGCATGCCTTAGAGCAATAACATGCCGTTTCAAAAAGGCAACAAGTTAGCCGTCGGCAACGGCCGTCCGTCGATGCGCGAGGCGCTAGAGCGAGCGCTGCGGGGCAAGCTGCCAGATGGTAAGCGCAAGACCGACGCGCTGGCCGCGGTAGCGATAGAGATGGCACTGAACCCGAATGCGCCCCCCAACGCGCGCCTGGCGGCGTTAAGCTACATCACCGAGCACTTGGACGGGCGTCCGGGGCAGACGGTGGAGCATCGCGGCAGCATGGGCATAACGATGGTGCTGCGCGCTGATGAGGACGTGCCGTGAGCACAGCGCTGGGAGATCGTCTCAGCCCCCTTTTAATCAAGGGATTAGGCACATAAACAGTATACGATGGCACAAGTAGCACGGCTTAAAAAAAGGCGCCAGCAGGCTTTACTTGCCGCATATCTCGCCTGTGGCAATATTACACGCTGTTGATATTTCTGCTAAAGGCGGCGAGGCCGCACGTCTATCGCGATAATGCTCAGGTCAACCTCAATCAGGATAACCGGACGCTGACGATTGTCTTAAGCCAGGATGTGGACTAGACTGGGTGAGCTGCTACTAAAAGAAGGTACGGTGAGAGGAGTAATGATAAAGTCTGGCTTGCTTGGCCTTCTACTATCATCGATGGTTTTTGGTATTATTGTCGCTGTCGCGTGGGCACAGGGCTATACGCTGTTCTATAAAGAGCAGGGCCTGGCCGACAGAGTTAGCCAACTAGAGGTAAGGGCACGAGTGGCAGGCCCACAGGGAATACAACCGCGGTCGGTAAAGGTTCCGCGTACGGTGTATCAAGCGATTATTGCTGCTAAGGGCTTACCGCCCTGGAAGTGCTCGGATATTACTGAGACTTTTCAGGTACTCGGTGAAGCAAGTAATGAAGTACGAAGGGAAATTTATGCTGAGCCCACTATAGATGTGGATTGTGAGGAATGACTGCATGGCCGCTGCTATGGCTGATGCTGCAATAGCCAACGCCTGGGTATGGTTCGAGGTCTTGCGCTAGGCGTTGAAGCGTTTGGTACGATGTCATCCATCAGGGGTGGAATTATGAATAAAGCTCAACTTGGTGCGCTAAATAGTTATGATGCCAATCGCAATGATTTTGGGATGGTTATTCTTTAAGGATAAATGAAAGATTTCATAATAGGCACCGTAGTCATACTGGGCTTAATATACGGTTTTTACGCGGCGGCCTCCCTGCTGGGTTCAGATTCAACAGAGTACTACGACGACCCTAGTTGTGGCGGTATCGAGGCAGCTACTTTTAGCTGTGAACCCGTGCAGTATGACTATGACTCAAGCGCCTTCAGATAGATGATCAAATATCTACGAGCGTAATGGTACGGCAAGATGTGATACATGGTGATAACGTGATGTCGCCATGTTAGAAAAACGAGTGGCTACTATACTACGAGAGGTATTGCGTCATGAAACTGCCAACGACTGAGATGGGAGAGCTCATAATGGGCCTAGTGATTTTCGCACTTCTAGCACTTATAGTGGCCGGGCTAGCCGTGGCGGCTTCACTGTTACCGGGTTCACGTTCAGGTTCAGGGTCTAGTTGTGGCGGCATCGAGGCAGCTACTTTTGGCTGCGAACCTGAGTAGTATGACTATGACTCAAGCGCCTTCAGATAGATGATCAAATATCTACGAGCGTAATGGTACGGCAAGATGTGGATTGTGAGGAATGACGGCATGGCCGCTGCTATGGCTGCTGCTGACAATAGCCAACGCCTGCCTATAGCAAATCTTCACTCCTGACGACATCTTTGACGGCAAAACGGGCGAATGACGGCAAACGCCAGTGGTCTTGGGTGGCGGCAGCAGGGGGTTCATACCTGAAATGGACGGCCTAGGCCGGCGATGGACGGGCTAGGAAGGACTGCAAAACCCCTATCGGCGGTTCGAATCCGCCCGTCGCCTCCATATGACAGACAGAAATAAGCCCCGTATGGGGCTTTTTCTGTCTGGGGCTGCTTAAGCTCGCAGGCCCAGCCAATTGGCGGGCCTGCTGATTAAAGGGCTATTTAACCTTGTCCTTGATATCGTCCACTTTGTCTTTAACTCTGCCGGCTGTGTCTTGGACCTTGCCTTCGGCCTTCTCGTCTTGTCCCTCTTCCATTTGTTCCTTATCGCCGCGAGCCTTGCCCGCCTCTTCCTTAGCTGTTCCGGTTGCCTGTTTGGCCTTGCCTTTGAGTCGGTCTAACATTGTTGTTACTCCTTTCTAAATTGACCCGTGCCTATTATTTCGGAGAATTGTCGCTAAACGCGTAAAACACTGAGCGGTAATAGTAACAATTCCGTTTCAACCCCGGCGCAGAAATGGTCTCTCTTTCTAAGCGAGTCTCAGACGCAATAGCCAAAGTTGGATCGTCAGGAAAAGAGGGAGACTTTGTAGATTGATATGGTTTCTATACGTTGCTCCATTGATAGTAGCGCTTCCTTCAGCCGGTGAATGGCATTCTAGGTACAGCAATCGCAAAGGAGCATGGAATGAATAATCCTCAAAATCAAACACTTCCCCACCCACCAGAAGGACACGTGTGGATAATTGTTACGGAAGCTCAGGACCGGCTGCTGCACGTGGCGATGACCGAGGGATGGATGACTCTGTGCGGTTGGGTCTTCGAAACCTATGATACTTTCGCAGAAGCCTTGCCTACCGATAGCGATGCATCGGCCACGAGCGTCTGCCAGGCCTGTATGAACCATTTTCCGTAGCGGTGGACCGAATTGGACGCTAGTACAACGGCGCGTTGGCGGGTTTAGCGCGCGCACTCGCGAATCTGGACTCCTAATTACGACTATTTGTATAATGTGGTGGCGGCGCGGGCAAGCCCTGAGCCTCTCGCGTCTTTGGGCTGGATGCATGAGCACAACTGCCGGGGTGGCGAAATGGCAGACGCGGAGGACTTAAAATCCTTTAGGGTTCAGTCCCTGTGCGGGTTCGAGTCCCGCCCCCGGCACCAATTTTATACCTGTACGCCGTATTTTATTGGCATCTCACACACTGATACGCTTACCCTGACGGCATTTTGACGGCAAAACTGACGGCAAAACGTCTGACTTTTCACGAATTATTGACCCTCCCGCCGCCCAATACAGCATCCATTGCGTCAGCCGCCTGTTGCCGTAGCGCCGGCAGGATATGGGCGTAGGTGTTCATAGTGAGGCCGATCTGGGAATGCCCCAGGACTTCCATGATCATCCTCGGCGGAACGCCCTGAGCCAGTAGAAGCGTTGCGCAGGTGTGCCGAAGGTCGTGGAAGCGGATACGCGGCAGCCCTGCCCGCTCTAAGATTCTCTGAAATCGGTACACGACATTGGTGGCAAGCAGCGGCGTCCCGGCCTCTGTCGTAAACACGAGACCTAGAGGGTTCTGCCAGGCTTCACCTAGACTAAGACGCTCCTCCAGTTGACGTGTCCTATGTTGCCGCAATGTTGATATAGCCATCATTGGGAGGTCTACCGCGCGACGGCTGCTCGCCGTCTTTGGCTCTAGTAGGCGAAACTGGCCGTCCACCTTTTGCAGCGTGGCGCCGACCGTCAGTCTCGCGCCATCGAGATCGATGTCAGCCCAGCGCAGCGCCAATAACTCGCCTTGCCTCAGACCAGTAGAGATAGCCAGCGTATACAGAGCGTCCAGCCGGTCATCACGGGCAGCATCTAGGAGAGTCCCGACCTGCTCAGGGTCTAGCGGCTTAATCTCAAAGCGCTCCAGGCGTGGCGGGTCCACGAGGGTTGCTACGTTGCGCCCTACCAGGCCCCACTTTAGCGCTTGCCCTAACGCCCGCCTAAGCACAGCCCTTATGTATTGCACTCTGCGCGGGGAGAGGCCGGCGCCCAGCTTCGCAGCGAGCATCTGCTGGATATGTTGCGGAGTTAGCTTGGCAAGGGAAAAGTGGCCTAGCGCAGGTATCAAGTGACAGCGGGTGATCTCGCCATAGGACTTGTATGTCGATGGTCGCAAAGAAGGCTTTATGCTCTCTAGCCACCTCTCGAGGTATTGCCGCGTCGTCTGCCGCTCGCCTATAAGCGGCAAGCCGTCCTGTGTGGTTTTGAGGGCTGCGGTTAGCTTACGGGCCACCTCT
>WHTN01000078.1 GCA_009377715.1 Dehalococcoidia bacterium
CTCGAGTAGTGGGTGGATGAAGTATCCGGGCCACTGGTCCTCGTGGAACGGGCGAAATTCGCCAGTCTTCTCTGTGTCCAGGTTCTTTACCCTGGTCCTTACTGCTACGTCGGCCATGTTTCCTCCTATTTGGTGTTAAAGAAAATTCACCCTGCCGATGCAAAGAATTTAAGGCTTGTGATCGGTTCTTGTCAACACTATCAATGGCTATAGGCCTTAAAGCGTATATATTTTTGCTATGCTTTGTGCCTTCGCCTTTATATAGATTAAGTGGGGTGTATAGTAGATTCTTCCTATCCAAACCGTGGAGGAGGATACACAAATGCTTTATGGTGCTGGTCCGACAGCGGAGATCAAAGAGGGTTATCAAGTTTACACGGATGACGAAGTGTTTCTAGGGACGGTACAGGAGGTAAACAAGGATAGGTTTAAAGTGGCTGGCAACGTTGGCGCGTACTGGCTAGTCGATGCTTGTGCCGGCACCGTCGCCAACAACAAAGTGACGCTCGCCGTGCCAGAATCACTGTTGGACGACTACAAAGTGCAAGGGGCTGATTCCTTAACCGAACGACCCTTTTTTTGATCGATAAATAAGGGCTGGAGTTATCCAGCCCTTATTTGCTGCGCATAAAAAGCAATACGTTTTTTATGAATTCTCAAGCCAGTTTATCTAGATGAAGCACTCAATTTGGTACCGTTTAAGCTAAGGAGGAACGAAAACATGACTTACGAAGCGGGAGTCACCAGCGAGATTACACCCGGAGCAGAAGTTTATACGAGAAACGGCGAGTTGATAGGTACCGTCAAAGAGGTCAGCGGCACCAAGTTCCTAATTAATGCGAAGTCCGACAAGTTTTGGCTTGGACAGGACTTCGTCGGCGATATGACACAGTCTCGGATAAACATAATCCTCCCGGCCGATCGCGTGGACGAGTTTAAGGAGAAGAAATAACGCTTAAAGCGGTTCGTGGACATCGGCTGCTGCATAAGTGGGGTGAGAAGGGATGTCTATCGGCTATCGAAACGACAAAAGCGGAATGCCCGATAGAGAACAGTTAACGCTGGATCAATTGAAAGATGGCTTTTTAAATTGGGTGGTGAACGGGGCGAAGGAGAAACTGGTTTTGATAGGTCAGCATGATGCTGTTTGGACTATTGATGCGCTTATGCGTGGACTCGCTGACTGTAAAGAGCGTTTGCCATCCTGGGCGGCCGTCGAATTAGGAATGCCTATAGACTCGACATATGCGGATGCCATTCTCAAATGCGGTCGCTTGTCGGTCAAGTAGGTTGATAAGCTAAGAGCAATTAGACCCAGTACTGGGCCTAATTGCTCTTGCCATAAGAATGCAACGTTTCGGGAAGAGGCTTTTACTTGGTTTTTAGTTGAATTGGCTTAGTGTCATCGTTAGGAGGTAATAGGCATGGAAATTTGGATGATTGTTATCGTGGTAGTCGCAGCTGCTTTAGGAGTTTTGTTAATAGCTATGTTGTTAGGATTTGCCAGTAAGTCCAGACGCTCAGGGGAATTGCGCGGTAGATTCGGACCGGAATACGACCGCACTGTGGACGAATACGGTGACCGCGGCGAGGCGGAAAAGGACATCAGGACCAGGGCTGAACGGGTAGACCGGCTTCAGCTTCAGCCGCTTTCCAATGAAGAGCGGCAACGCTTCTCGGAGGCCTGGCGCAGCACACAAAACTTTGTTTGTTGATGATCCCTCCGCAGCTATACAGCAGGCCGACGGTTTGGTGGCTGAAGTAATGAAAGCGAGGGGATACCCTGTGGGTGACGATATCGAGCGGAGGTGGGAGGATATTTCGGTCGATCATCCCCGACTGATAGAGGATTATCGCACGGCGCACGGCATCTCCCAGGTTAACGAACGAAGCGAAGCCGGTACGGAGGACCTGAGACAGGCGATGATCCACTACCGCTCGCTTTTCGACGAGCTTCTCGCCACTTCGGTGCCATCGCGAGCGTAAGCGAGATATGGAAGGAGTCCCCATGAACGAACGCGAGAAGGAGACAGCGCAGAAGCCACGCGGATCTAGCAAAGATATCCAGCGCACCGCTGAAGAAGAGAGAAAGACAAAGACCGGCGGAGACGAGATACAAGAAGAAGACACCGCAGTCCTCGAAGAGATAGAGGAGAAGACGGGCAGCGATAAGCTCCGCGGCAGCGGTTAATCTAAGTTAAGGGTAAGGGGGAAGCCCTGCTTTAAGCAGGGCTTCCCCCTTTTAAATCATTCTTATTCCCATTGTCGACAGCACAACGCCAGCTCCGTTGTGTTTCTTTGCTGTTTAATGACTAATTTAGTGCAACTTTACCTTTTATCCTGAAAATCGTTGCAACAAAGTGGCCCTTCGGTTGTCTTTATATATAGGATACATAAGCGAAGGGGGCTTACGATGAAACTTATTAGCTTAGTCGCTGCTACCGCTATCTTAAGCGCTGCTGCCACTATGGCCGTGGCAAACGTCTCGTACGCGGACACGGAGCATCTCGTGTCAGCCGGCGAGACGCTGTCGGACATAGCCGTCCAATACGATGTAGAAGAGTCGGCCGTAATCGAGGCTAACGGCATCGACGATCCAAACCTGATCGTTCAGGGCCAGACCTTGACGATCCCACAAGGTCCGGCAGCTTCGAACCAAGAAGAGTACTCTTCATCCGAAAATTACGAAGTCACGCGGGGTGATACCCTCAGCGAGATCGCTTACAAATATAAAATATCGTTAGAGGTGCTCAGGCTGGCTAACGATCTGGCGAATCCTAACCTCATCTTCGTGGGCCAATCTCTGGTTATTCCCATTCCAAGATTATCGGCCGCAAACTTTATTAAGCCGGTATCGCCGCAGATAGAAAGCATAATCGATGGCCTCGCCCACGCTGAGGGAGTCGACCCTAACCTGGTAAAAGCTATTGCCTTGGTGGAAAGCGGCTGGCGGCAGGATGCTGTAAGCCCGGTCGGGGCGATGGGTCTTATGCAGATAATGCCCGAAACAGCTGCCTGGCTCGAACAAGACATATTCGGCCATCCTCTTAATGAGGACGTGAGTGCCTATGACAATGTCAAAGCTGGGGTTCGTCTTCTCAGGATATTGCAAACGGCCACAGGAAATATAGAACGCACCCTGGCCTCGTATTACCAGGGTTATGGGAATACGATAGCTGGCGTCCTATACGAAGACACGGTCGATTACATCGAGCTTGTTACAGCGGTAAAGGGTAGTTTCTGGCCGTAAGAGTGGTCAGCAGATGAACTAGAAGTGTAATAGGACGGGCAGAGATGCTTCGACCCTGGCGTGAGCCTCGCAACGACCCATAGCCTCGTCGTTGCGAGGCTCACGCCAGGGCGACCGTGGCAATCTCTGAGTTACAGTAGCGATACATAGAATGGCGTAACGGAACGGGCTGAGATTGCTTCAGCGCTAAAGCGCTTCGCAATGACGGGAGAGCAGCGAACGGAGATCGGCGGCTTACTGATAAATAATTACGCCGGGCAAAAGCTCCAAGACCTGGCGTTCTGTCATTAAGCCGACGTCCTGCTGGAAGAAGAGCTTTATGCCAGGATGATCGGCTTTTGGCGTGAATATGTGGTACTTAGCGATCTTATCTGCGGCGGCGCCGAAGCCATCCATATCGACGACCAGTTCCACGGCCGGGTAGTCTTCTATCAACCCCGGGTTGGTGATCATGTCCTCTAAGAACTGATGCACGATCAACATCTTTTTTGGCAAATCGTGTTCTTCTACGAGGCTTTGCAGCAGTCCTTGAGCGGCGTTAACATCCACAGCGTCTAACGATCCTATCGCTTCGCCGGGCACTTCACCATCCATCATGGCGAATTCAGGGTCGAGAGCAAGGTGTACATGCGGGTATTGAAGGTACTTTAGTATCTTCTTAACTTCTGCTTCTACGTTGCTTCTGCCTATTTGGAGGTCGAGAATCACGAGGAACCCGTTGCGACAGGCCTCGTCGATGTATCGTTGCAGCGTAGTGTGGTCTACGTACAGAAGGTAGAGGCCACTATCGCCTGGCAGCGGTTGGGCTGTCGCGTAGACGATATGTAGCGCAGGCTGTACGGCTTTTGCGCCGTTCAGAGAGTCGTATACGGAGGCATGGGAACGCAGCCTTTCCACCAAATTGCCAATCGTCAGCTCACCCAAAATGCCCATTTGCGGCGTGTAGGGATTGCCGTAGTAGGTCAAAACTTGCGCGTCTGGCAGTGGGCTATACCGTGTCGATGAATCGCAAGGCAGTGGCGTAGGTGTGGGCCTCGGCGTGTCCGCGTTTCCTGGGATTGCGTCGAATATCAGCGTATCAGTGACCAATTCAGTAAAATTTTGGGTGAGTGGTTCCTCCGTCGACCGGTTGGGAGTCGTTGAAACCGAGGACGACCCTGACTCCGCCGAGAATAATCTGAAGGCTACGCCAGCGCCTAAGACGCTAGCAAGAAAGAGTAAAGTCAGGACGATCTTGCCTAGAGTAGTGAACATTAATTGTTGGGTGTCGGACTACTGTAAGCTAGCGGCAACCCACACATTGTACGGGTCGGGCGGCGCGATTTCCACTTACCTCTAGCATATCATCGCATCCGCAAATAATCGGCCTTTGCTCGAAGAGTTCCGTCCTACTCATGTGCTCAGGTCTTCTGGAACGAAGTACGAATTGACAGGTTTATTGGCCTATGCTATATCTGACGTAACCTGAGAGTCTTTCGAAGTCTACAAAATTTCATAGTTAAGGCGGATATCTCTATGACTATTGAACCCGCAAGCCTCGTAGACGTAGAACGCGGCCATATCAAGCGCAGCATCTTTGTCGATAGGGGGATATACGAGCAAGAGTTGGAGAAGATATTCGCGCGTTGCTGGTGTTATCTCGCTCACGAGAGCCAGATCCCCAACCCCGGCGACTTCGTCTCCGCCTACATCGGCGAAGACCCTGTGCTAGTCGTGCGCGACTCGCGCGGCAAGATCAATGCCTTCCTCAACACCTGCCGCCATCGCGGTATGCGGGTCTGCCGCGCTGATCAGGGCAACGCGGCGGCTTTCACCTGCACGTACCATGGCTGGACGTACGGCAACGATGGCAGGCTAGTCGGCGTACCGGGGTACAAAGAGTATTACTACGAAGAGCTAGATATGGAACAATGGGGGCTCGTCCCCGTCGTGCAAGTCGATTCTTACAAGGGCTTAATATTCGGCACTTTCGATCCGCAAGCCCCATCTTTGCAGGAGTACCTTGGCGATATGACGTGGTATCTTGAGATGTTTTTCGATAGCGGTCCTGAGGGCCTTGAGATACTCGGCGGCGTGCATAAGTGGATCATCCCCTGCAATTGGAAGTTCGCCGCTGATAACTTCTGTGGCGATAACTACCATTTCCCCACCACGCACGTGTCCGCTTTCAAGACCGGGATTTCGAGTGGTTCGAATCGTGGCGGCGCGCCACGGCGCGCTTTCCAGATTAGCCCGGGGAATGGCCACGGCATCATCGCCAGGCTGAACACGGATATAGACGAGAGGTGGTCGCAGGAGCGTTGGCCCCAAGTGTATTCTTATTTGACCGGCATAGCCGGGGAGAAGGAGCAACGGCTTGGCCCGCGATATAAGGTCATCGACCCGTTTGTCGGTACGATTTTCCCCAACTTCTCGCTGATCGGCAGCCCGAGCATAAGGGTCTGGCACCCGCGTGGCCCCGATAAGATAGAGGTCTGGTCGTGGTGCTTCGTGAACAAAGCTGCGCCGAAGGAAGTGAAGGACTCTATGCGTCTGAACGTCGTGCGGACATTCAGCCCAGGTGGAGCCCTGGAACAGGACGACGGAGAGAATTGGGGCGAGTGCACCGCGAGCAACATGGGAACCATGGCTCGCGAACTCCCGTTTAACTATCAGCTTGGCCTCGGTCGCGAGCAGCTCAATGAGGATTTTCCGGGTAGGAGCATGGATGGGCCGACCGAGATGAGTCAGCGTGGCTTCTATCGTCGCTGGTCGCAGCTCATGGCCGCTGACAGTTGGCGCGAAGCCGAAAGTTTTTCGTAGGCTCTCGTACGCTTGGGCGAATCGTAGGAATGTCTGCGGATTAAAATCCCGCAGCTTCGCGATATAAGCTGCGGGATTTTAATCCCGCAGGATGGGAATCTCCAACCATTTTTATTGTTTACGCCCTTGACAGGCTTCGGACTACTGCTTATTCTTTACGCATCGGCTTTTGCCAAAGTTTAAACATATAAAAGGAGGAGCAAGAATGGCTGACACCGTAGCAGTAATGCAAAGAATATGGAACATCCGCGAAGAGATCGAGAAGGGCGGCTTCGTAGAGTTCGAGCCGAACCAGTTCAAGGGCTACTTCGTTAAGATGATCGGCAGCGGTGGCATCACCGACCCCGACCGCAAGCTCTGGAAGCACATGATCAACATTGCTTACCTAGAGCCCGGCATGACCAAGGTCCACACTCACCCTGCAGAGAACGTTCTCTACATGCTTGAGGGCGAGGGCACCTATGTTTCTAACGAGGACCCACGGGAAGAGACCCCTGTCAAGGCCGGCGACATGTGCATAGCGCTAGGTCACCAGCCCCACGGCTTCCTGAACACCAGCAAGGACAAGCGGCTTTACTACATCGCCGTTGAAGGCCCCCTAGAGTCCCGTCAGTAATCGCAGACTCTAGCCGAGTTTGGCAAAAGCGAGAGCGGCTGAGTGTAAAACACTCAGCCGCTCCTTATTTCCGTTCAGCGGTAGACGTTTGCTTGGCGGGAAGTCATCGTAGCTGCAGACCTTTAGACCTGCTTCGCTCAGGCAGAGCTAAAGACCTGGAGCTACGATAGTCATTCTCCGCTCATCATGAGCCCTTCGGCAGGCTCAGGATGTACTTGTCGAAGGGTGTTTACTGTCATTGCGAAGCGCTTTTGCGCTGAAGCAACTCTTCCCGTTTTATTACGTTCGCGTAGCGCCCTTGCCTATCGTTATCGTTGTTGTGAAATTGCCACGGCCATCTGTGGTGGCCGTGGCAATGACGATTGATCCGCTCACCCTGAGTTATGCTCGCGCCTGTGCCTCCGCCATAGCGTACCAGCCGCTCGACGGCGGGAAGAGCTGGCCTAAGTCTTTGCCCATACCTTTAGCAACCGCGAGTTCGTACACCTTGGCAGCGGGCAACAGGTCTTGCAGCGGAGTCCCGACCGTCTTCAGCAGCGTAATCTCCTCAGCGCTGTCCCTTCCGGACTTGCTGCCTGCTACGACCTCATGCAGCTCGATTACGTCATCCCATCTGAGCAGGCCCTTATTGACTTGCGCTGTGACGTCCTGGCTCTCGTATGGGAACTGCGCTTTGGAGTCGATGACAACTTTATCGGACTTGGTCACTATATCGTCGGCTAGCTCGCCGCGTCCGCCGATGCTGCTCAAGTGCATCCCTGGTTCCAGCCATTCGCCCTTGATCAGCGGGTTCTGGTTGCCCATGTTCAGGCCTGTGCCGGTGATGATGATGTCCGCCCCCTTAATGGCCTCTTGCACTGATTCCATGGGGGTGATGTCTAGCCCGGTTACTTCGCCCATCTCATGAGCATATTCGTCGCGGTGCTCCTTGTTGGGGCTAAACACCGTGCACTCCTTGATGTCGAAGAGCTTTGCGTGTGCGGTCAGGCCGCTGCGGGCTTGCCGGCCGGATCCCAAGACCGCTACTTTGCTGGAATCCGGTCGGGCCATGTACTTGGCCGCAACCGCGCCGATGGAGCCTGTCCTGACGTCCCGGATCCACATCGCGTCCATCATCGCTAGCGGTGTGCCCTCCGCGTCCCAAAGCATGTACATCAGCTTAATGGGCGCGCCGCCGACGTTGTAAACACGCATCCCGACGACGTTCTTCGACTTGATCATCGCGGGCAAGATCATGAAGTTGGTGATACCGGTGTTCAAATGCATCCTCGGTATCTCGTCGGCCTCGCCTCTACCTTTTAGGGTCAGTAGCTCCTCACATACCTCGATACAGGCGTCGTATGTCAGAAGCTCTTCTACCTCGTCCCGGTTGATATGTAGCATTAGTTTCCTCCTTCGCTTTTAACGCAAACTATGAGCGGCTTTCCATCTTTGACTTGTTGCCTTGCTTAGCGAGCACATCCGTCCAGCGCTCAGACGACATTAGGTCTGCCCAGAAGTCGTAGAAGCCGATCTGGTTCGTCTCGCTCGGCGAACTGCTGATGCGGCCGGGCAGGTCTTCGTCGCGACGCTCGTGTCCGAGTCCGAGCTGGAAGTTGAACGGATAGCGACGCCCCACCGTGCCGGCGCTGGAGACCGTGCACTGGTCCCAGTTTTCGCCGTCGTCCTGCTCGAAGACGCCGCTCATGCAGAACGTCCAGATGAGGTCCAGCCGCCAGGCTTCTTTAACATCCTCAGGCGCCGCTTTATCCCTGAACCCCCATGACCAAACTTCTATCTTATCGGGACCGCGCGGGTGCCAGACGCGGATTGTAGGGTGGCTATGCGCTCCCAGGTACGAGAAATTAGGGAAGATACCGCCGTGGATGTTCCAGGCGCGGCCCGCTTTCAGCTCGCCGAGCCGATCTTTCACCTGTGGAAAGGTCGATTGCAGGTAGGCGTTAACGGCCGGATCGCCCGCCGTAGGCGGCGCAGGTTGTACAGTCGTGCCGTGGCCGAAGCCGGGGTACACGCTTGTGCCGGTGCCGCGGCCGCGGTTCGTGTCTTGTTCGGCGCGCCGCGCGGCGCCTCCGCCGAACCCAACCTTTATTGCCGAGATGTGCGTGAGGGGAAAGTGATAGCTATCGCCCTGGAAGTTATCGGCCGCGAACTTCCAGTTGCACGGTATGACCCACTTATGAACGCCACCGACCACTTCGGTGCCGCCCTCGCTCCAGTTGAACATGGTGTCCATGTACCACGCCATATCCCCAAGATAATCCAACAGCGATGGCGCTTCTGCGTCGAACGTCCCGAATATAAAGCCATGGTATGAATCGACCTGCGCCACCGGCACCAGGCCCCACTGCTCCATATCCAGCTCTTCGTAATAGTATTCTTTGTAGCCCGGCACGCCTACCAGCCTGCCATCGTTGCCGTACGTCCAGCCGTGGTACGTGCAGGTGAAAGCCGCCGCGTTGCCCTGGTCTGCCCGGCAGACGCGCATGCCGCGGTGGCGGCAGGTGTTGAGGAAGGCGTTGATCTTGCCGCGCGAGTCGCGCACGACTAGCACAGGGTCTTCGCCGATGTAGGCGGAGACGAAGTCGCCGGGGTTGGGGATCTGGCTCTCGTGAGCGAGATAACACCAGCAACGCGCGAATATCTTCTCCAGTTCCATCTCGTACACTTCGCGGTCGGTGAAGATGCGCCTGTCCACAAGGCCCTGCTTAGCATCGACAAACGAGCGGTAATCGATCACGCAATCTACCTCCTTAAAGCTGCCCAGCAATACAAGCTGCGGAATTTATCCCGCAGATGCATTACATAGTCGTACGCTATCTCCATGGTCTGCAGGCCATCATCTCAGCCCAGTATTCGTAGAAGCCGCGTTGGTTGCGCTCGCTGGGCGAATCGCTTATGACGCCTGGCAACTCCTCATCGAAGCGGTCGGGCGCGGGTCGGAGCTGATAGTTAAGCGGAAACTGCTGAGATACGACGCCTCTGCTCGATGCCGTGCACATGCCCCAGTTTTCGCCGTCGTCCTGCTCGAACGTTGCTGCAGGGCCGGCTTGGATCCGCTGGCTGCCCAGGCGCGTCGCTTCTTTCACTTCTGGCGGCGCATTCTTATCGACGATGCACCAAGACCACGCTTCGACTTTATCCGGGCCGCGTGGGTGCCAGACCCTGATGGTCGCGTGGGAGGGGCTGCCCAGGAAGGACATGTTGGGGAAGAGGGTGCCGTTGATGGGCGTTATCTCTCGCGCTCTTAAGGCGCCGAGGCGCTCCTCCATATTCGGGAGGATATCGTTCATATAGTCGTTAAGGACTCCGGCCGTGTATTCGAAGGGCTCGCGTCTGAAATTGAGTCCGTGGCCGTTGCCCGTGTAAGCGCCAAGACTACGTCCGAAGTAGTTGTTCGGCCGGCGGACGCTGCCGCTGAAGCCGACGCGTATCGCTGAAATGTGCGTAACCGGGACGTGGTAGCCATCCCCCTGGAAGTTATCAGCGGCGAATTTCCAGTTCGAGTCCATTATCCATTTATGCGTACCGCCGAGGATCTCGCTGCCGCCTTCCCTGCGGTCAACGAAGCAATCGAGGTAGAAGGCCATGTCGCCCAGGTACTTTTGTAACGACAGCGCCGTTGGATCGAACGTGCCGAAGATGAGCCCCTTGTACGTATCGACTTGGGCCACCGGCACCAGCCCCCACTTCTCCATGTCCAACTCTTCGTAGTAGTACTCTTTGTAGCCGGGCACGCCCACCAGCTTACCGTCGTTGCCGTAGGTCCAGCCATGGTACGTGCAGGTGAACGCGGCGGCGTTGCCCTGATCGGCGCGGCAGACGCGCATGCCGCGATGGCGGCAGGTGTTGAGGAAGGCGTTGATCTTGCCGCGCGAGTCGCGGACGACTAGCACTGGGTCTTCGCCGATGTACGCAGAGACGAAGTCGCCGGGGTTGGGGATCTGGGACTCGTGAGCGAGATAACACCAGCAACGCGCAAAAATTTGTTCCAGTTCTTGTTCGTAAACTTCCTGGTCGACGTACAAACGGCGACTGACTAAGTTGGTCTGCTTATCTACTAGGTCGTCCACGTTTATCATGGGTCAACTCCTGCGGGGCGAGATTCGATTGCCTTCGTCTATCGTGGTTCTGTGACATTCTTATACATCTGCTATGCCATCCTGTCAACATTGGTGTGTTTTGCCCAAGTGCTTTCAGTTGTACGATCTGAGTCTGAAAGGCCAATCGTCATTGCGAGGCCACTGCAAATGGCCGTGGCAATCTCTGCTCTGCATAAACGCATGAAAAGTAACGTAACAGAACGGGCAGGGATTGCTTCGCGGAGTTTATCTTGAGCTTGTCGAAAGGCTCGCAATGACGACTGCGCCTGGGCGGAGGTTTTTAGCGTACGATCATACCTGCTATCATGGCAGCAGACCATTCAGGAAGGATATGTAGCTATGGGACGGGAGCAGTTAGAGGCGCTGATTAAAGTGTTGCAGCAGCAACTAGATCTCGGCTTGGAGGGTGTGGTTGTCGGCACGTGGGAGATCATGTACGACAAGGAGAAGAAGGCCTTCGTCTTCGACAAGTGCGAATTCGGCGGTTACTGCGAAGAACGGCCGTCGGTCGTGAAGATGGACGGAACGGTGCTCGATCGCGGTGGCCCGTTGCTCCAGGTCTAGCCTCTAAGGCGCCAGCCCAGCCGACTGAGCGGGCCGTTACACGTTAAGTAGCGGCTTCGCGCGCAGACTTCAAGTCGCTAAGCCTAAGATTACGTAGTCGCGGCGATGCCGCCCATACGAAAAGACCCAGCACGGTCGAAGCGCCCGCTGAGATAGCGACAGTCGCGGGACCGCCAAAGCCATCCACGCCAACTCCTACGAGGAATGAACCAATAGGTATGAGTAGCGGGTTGAGCAGCAAGATGCTTGTAATGCGTCCACGCATATGGTCTGGGACGGATAGTTGCATTAGCGTAGTGTTCGTGGGGAGGAAGATCATTTCGGCGAAGCCGCATATGAGGAGAAGCGGAACGCCGATATAAATGTTCGGTGCGAACGCGAACCCGAACAACGAGATGCCCGTTACGAAGAGCGAGATGAGTTGCAAGAGTCCACGCCGTTCTAGATTGCCCAGCGCAGCCGTAAACAGCGCGCCGCCGAAGTTGCCAATGCCGATGGCCATTACTAGGAACCCGAAGCCTGACGGGCCCAGGCCGTAGATGTCTTTTGCGAATATGGGCATCAGAGTATTGAGCGTTG
>WHTN01000079.1 GCA_009377715.1 Dehalococcoidia bacterium
GCAGCGGCGGCTAGGCCGGCACTTCCTAGGGCTGCCCCTTTAAGCATACGGCGACGGCTTAACCGCCTTTGCTGTAATTGCTGCCAGTAGCCCTTTCCTTGTTCCATAGGGTAACACACCTCCATGGTGCTCTAGCGTTCACGACTCCAACAGGTTAGACACCACCTAAAGGGGAGCGCCATGGCATAGGCTCTCCGGCCAGCAAATCCTGTTGACCACCCTCACAGCAGCCCGCTTTTTCCTAGTTCGTATCTCCTTGGGATTGGCTAGCTCATGTGAGATCCTGCGTGTTTGGCGGAGGCGTCTATCAGTGGCAGGGGCCCTTCAATAGCCAGGAAGTTGATCATCTCAGTACCTGTATTACGAAAGCCGTGAACTTCATTTGCCATTGCAATGCAAATGTCGCCCGGCTTCACGGGTTGCGTCTTGTCCCACTCCGAGAAATACTCAGCCTCGCCCTCAAGGAAGACAAGAACGTTCTCTGCCTCGTGCGTATGAACTTTCTTGTGACCTGGCTCTATTTGCGCCAACTGGATCATGTGCCGGCAGAGATGTCGGGACAAAAACCTCTTAATGGCGTAGCCCGGCAACGTTTCGGTATCCCAGGGCACGAAGCCACCCTTGTCTATCTCTTCCTTGAGCGTCCACACCCTACGCATCGTCGCCAACTCGTCGGACACGGGAGGCATGGCGCCTGGCTCGGCGAGCGCCAGGCCTTCTTTCGGCAGAGGGCCTTCAACGCAAAGGTAGCGCAATGGCCGGTCGGCTGTATTCTGGGTGCCGTGAATCTGCCCCGCAACGGCGATGGCTATGTCCCCAGCTTTTACGCTACGACTTTTCTCTTCATCTAAGAGATATTCGCCCTTGCCCTCCAGGAAGACGAACACTGTGTCAGCCCCGGCGTGGGCGTGCTTAAACTTCCCGGAACCGGGCTCCACGCTCACTATGTTTATCATGTGACTGGAAAGGTCACGCGAGATCAGCCTCTTCACCACATACCCCGGTATATCCTCACCCGGCACCGGGCCGAAACCCCCAGACCTGATCTCATCCTTGAGGGTCATCACTCGAGTCCTGCTAGCTACATCCGCCATCGATTTCCTCCTTTGTCCTTGGAACCCAGCTTGGCAAACCTACATCAATGTGTCCTTGCCTGTGCAAGTATCGCCTCTCTTATTTAGCCGTTTCGGACTAAACTAAGCAAGCAGCACAGGCTTATGAATCGCATAAAGACATCTGGCCCAGCGTGGCCCTTTCCCATAAGGTGCTCTTATGCGGAGAGCAGACCGACCGCGGCTCGGCTCTTGCGGCCTCCACGTCACGGCAGGACGGGTGTCGAAATTCTTGGAGGAAGGTATTAGACTGAATGAGAAGGGCCTGAGCTAGGTTCGGCGGCATGCCGTAACATTGCGGAGCCGGCGACTGCCACCCATGGAGCGTCAAGCAGTCAATACTGGAGCAGCGGTGGGCATCGAACCCACAGGGGATTCGGTCGGTGTCGCCTCTCCCCAAGCAGGTGCGCGAACGGCCCCCTACTGGCACGGGCCCCTTTCAGCTTAGGTCGCGGGAGCGAGCGTCTGGTACGCACCGTTCCCCTCCTGGCCTTCACTGACACCGAACTACTCGGAACACACCCCGGCGTCCCTCCGCCTGCCGCTGCTTTTAAATATATGACCTAATAGTCTCGACTGACCGTGCATTCGGGCCCACTAGTCGACGGTACGGATCTATCTACCGAGAGCGCCGAGAGCTGCCGCTCCGTACGCTCAAGACCTCAAATGTCTCTCGAAAAACGCGAAAACCTTTTGCCATCCGTCTACTGCCGCCTCCGGCCGATAATTCGGGCGCCATGGGTGAAAGAAAGCATGACCTGCATCGTCGTAACTGTGGAATTCATGCGCTTTACCGTGCTTTCTTAGCTCCTCCTCCATTATTGCTACATGCTCGGGTGATGGGTTCCCGTCGTCTTTTCCAAACAGGCCGAGCAGCGGACAATTGAGACGGGACATCATCTGGGTGACCGGCACCGGCGAGTTTTGGTTTGTCTCGTCGCTAACTACACGTCCGCCATAACAATCCACGATTGCACTCAAGCTGTTGGTATTGCAAGCAAAGAGCACGGCGTTGCGTCCACCAGCACAGTAACCGATGCAGCCAAGCTTTCCCGAGAAAGTGGGTAAAGTCTTGATATACGATGCCGCCCCTTCCAGGTCAGCCACGAAACGCAAATCCGGAATTCCGCCGATGTTTTGCAGACTAGCCCGAACTTCGCTGGGGTCGGTAAATTGGCTAAAGCCCTCTCGCCAGTAGAGATCTGGAGCCAGTGCTATGTAGCCCCGGGCAGCGAACGTGCGGGCGAACTCTTTGATGTCCGGCCATAGTCCGAAGATTTCGTGGATAACGATAACGCCGGGAAACAGGCCGGGCCCGAGCGGTCGTGCTAGGTAACCGCCTATCAGGTCGTTGTTGTGTCCATGGAATTGTGCAGTCTCTGCGATTAAGCCTTCGTACTTTTGCGCCATGTCTGTACTCCGCCGTCCGTCAAGTCAGTTCGGACTTAGCTGCGTGAATCGCCCGAGATCGAGAAAGTCCCGAACGCCCTTGCGTCACAGTGTGCATTGCTTGTTCCGCCTGTTCCAATGCTATAGCGCTTGGTAGCGCCAACGAGTCCCTCAGTAAATACCGGTTACCGATCGAATCAGCCGTAGCTCTCGAAACCCTAGCCTGCGCCGAAAGTTATCCACCTACACCTTTCTACCAGGGTTCGGTGAGGCCCTACAAGCAACCCGGGCTTATGCATGAGATAAGTGCATTTCAGTCTGTCTGTTGTGCTCCCATAAAAGTATCTTACTTGTGCCGAAGGTGCCTTTGGCTATAATCCATAGCCAGGATGCACAAAACTGCTTTCAGACGAATATTGGACTCGTATCCGTCCACGCCGTTTTTCTACGGATGGGTAATGGTGGGCATGGCGATTATGGGCGGCTACGCCCAGTCCGGCGCCAACCAGTTTGTATTAGGGGCGCTCCAAGTCTATATCTTCGAAGACCTCGGCTGGAAACGTAGCACCATAGCTCTGGCCCTTACTATAGGCACTTGGAGCTCAGCCCTAGTAACGCCTTTTGTCGGACGCCTGGCTGATAGATACGGACCGCGCTGGCTAATGGCCTTCGGAGCGTTGGTGGCGGGTTGTGCGTTTCTGTCCCTATCGAACATGACCGCCATCTGGCATTTCTACGTCACGTTCATAGTGGCCCGTGTCCTTTGCAGCCCCACTTTGGGCGGGGTAGTCGCTAGCACAACGGTAGTGAACTGGTTTCACAAGAAGCGCAATACGGCCATGGGCCTAGTCTCAATGTCCCATCCTCTGGGAAGCTCCATTAACGTTCAGCTGCTGCAACTCCTCGTCGCCATCTTTAGTTGGCGCGTTGCTTATCAGTTCCTAGGTGTTTTCACCCTTTGTCTCGTCTCGCTCTTTATCTTCACCCTCCGCCGACGGCCTGAAGATCTAGGCATGCGTCCGGATGGCGACAAGCCTGGAGACGATCTGGAGGCGACTCAGCCTGCCGCCACCCATGCCAGACGAGGGCGCCTGAGCTCGGCAACGCCCCCGAGCGAGGAATTTGCCTGGACCGCGAGGGAGGCCATCCGTACACTTCCATTTTGGCTGTTGACCTTGACCCTTGCTATGGGCACCCTCGGCATCTCCTCGATCAACTTCAACATGGTGCCCTACATGCGCGATCAAGGCATTTCCGCGGAATTCGCCACCAGTGTTTTAGCGATCAGCGGCATAGTGGGAGCAATAGGCAACACTGTCTGGGGTTGGCTGAGCGATCGATTCACCCCAAGAAAGTGCGAGATGGTTGCGTTTGCCGCCGCGGCGACCATAGTGATCCTGCTGCTCAATGTTAACAGCGTCCCCTTGGCCCTGGCATTCGCCCTGGTTTGGGGCATCGCCTCTCGAGGCGAAGGGGTATTGGGCCAGATGATCGTAGCGCAATTTTATGGCCGCCATGCCTTTGGCTCTATCGTGGGCATTATGGCGCCCTTCCAGACCATTATGCTAGGATTGGGCCCTACTCTGGGCGCTCTCGTGCGAGACACTACCGGAAGTTACCGGCCCCTTTATGCACTATTTGTCCTCTCCTACGCTCTTTCCGCGTTCCTAATCTACCTGACCCGGATGCCTAAGCATCCGGCCCTCGCTATCTCTCAGGAACGGCTTGATTCAGGAACCGCATAGACAAGACGCTAATCCCCAGCGAAGTCAAGAAACGGAATGCGAATTATTACCTCACCCTTAGCGGACAGGAACCCGGGCCACTCTTCCTAGCCTTGACGGGGCACGGGCGGCTAATGTCCGGAGTGGGACTGCGGCCTAATGGGTTAAAGTAGATGACGAAGCGATTGGGGAGGCGGACCGGCATCGCCAGGGTGCACGCTCACCGCTTCCGGCACACATTCGCAATCTGGGCCATCGAGCACACCCCCGGGGGCTGGACGTGCTAGAATTAACGCGCATAAGCAAAAAGAGTTCTCGGCACATCCTACGGAAAGGTTTGAAGCTAACGTCATGGCCGATCCGACACTAGCCCAACTTCTTAGGCGGGCCGGCGTGACGCGAGCGGCGGCGGCTGAAATCCTGGATGTATCACTCCAGACTGTCACAAATTGGAGTGTGGGCCGCAACTCCCCAGATCTCACCCGGCTTGGAACAATTGTGGAGCTTCTGCTTGACCGAGGGATTGAACTAGACACGGTAAAGGGATTCTTCTTCGAGCACCTAGAAGGTCGAGGTCTGCCACCAGGCGTACTAAACCGCCTATTTTTGCCGACATCTCCAGCCCAAGCGGACATCGCGATAGTCTCATGGGTGACCGCGAATCCAGGACAGAGAGCGACTGTTGAGAGCTTCGAAAGGATTATGGAGCGGTCTGGACGGAAGCCGGTGGTCTTCGAATGCTTACGCAATCCGCGTCTATTACGGAACGTATTTGGCTTCGTCTCGTCAGCGCCGAATTTTAGGGGCATCATGGTATTTGGCCCTTTATTGGAGACCTTCGAACCCGGAGAAATTCAAGCCTTAGCCGATAGGGCCGCCGATCACGGTTCTGATATAGTTTTAATAGCTAGCTACCCAGAGGACACGGAAGATCTAGACGTGCGGAACCTCTCGACAATCTTCTGGAATCAAACGAAGATCGCTCGCTACGCGACGAGGTTCGTGATTTCGCAAGGGCACCGCAGTATTGGTGCAATCTTCCACGGAAACACGATCTCCTTTCACCGGACGAGTTTCGATGGCTTTGTGAACGCCTTAACTGAATCGGGCCTTGCCTATAGCGAGGAGCAAGTAATCTGGCGTGTCGGCCCAGATAGGACCAAGTCTCCGATGGACGAAGAGATTCGAAGACTGATATCCAATTGTTCTGCAGTACTCATTGATGACCCCGGGATGCTTCCGGAGGTTGTGTCTGCCCTCCACGCGGCCCGCGTGCCTGCCACTAAATTTACCCTCGCAGTGCTAGGGTTTCCACCGATTTCCTATTCGGACAAGTGGCCGGCTTACTGCATTTTGTTGCCTAACGTAGAGCTTGGGCGGCTTGCGGGCCACGTCATGCTGGGTATGCTAAACCGCCTAAGCGATGGCGCACCAAAGAGCCAGCGAATCACCTATGACGAGGCACCCCAAATTCTTCACCTCGGTAGGCCAGATCAAAGCCCGCGCACACTGGAAATGAGTGAGGCGACGGCGGCCAGGGAGCGATCTGAGTAATATTTGGTGACTTTGGTGCCCGTTATCTTCGGTACTCTTGACGGATCTAGACCGGTTTGCGACGATTCCCCCGTCCCGGATGGGGCGCAGCCCCTTGGCGGGGGTTTAGGGGTGTCCCCTTTTAGTCATGTCCGAAGGATTTCCTTGAACCCCTTGAGAGCCTGCCCTGAGCCTGTCGAAGGGGGTTTGGGGTGATTTTCTCAAGAGAACACCGGAGGTAACATATAATGCCGCGGATCGAAAGATCGATAGAGATCGACGCACCAGCCGATCAGGTGCTCGAATACGCCAATAAGCTCGAAAATCAGATCGAATGGGTCTCCTTCATGCGCGAACAGGAGATCACCACCACCCCCGGCGCCGAAGGGATGATGGTTGAGCGTTCCGTCGTTCAAATAGGCCCCCGCAAGGAAGCGCTTCGCGCCCTCTTTAAGGCCCCCGCGACCAAGCAGGTGCTGTCGCGCACGTCCGACAACTCCAGTTTTCGTATGGACAGCCAACTCAGCGTCGGCGCGATCGGGGATATGGCCGAAGTGACCTGGACCATCGCTTACGTCCCGCCGATGGGCGCTATCGGCAAGCTAGGCGATATCATTATGATGCGCCGCCTCTTCATCAACGAAGTCGAAAAATCGCTGGAGAACCTCAAAGAGCAACTAGAACAGCCGGTCTCGTAATCGGCTGACGTATAGGAAGCCCACTAGCGCTGTGTCCCTGCTATTGTCCTACTCATGGCAGGGGAAAAAGGTAGGTGACCTCGACCACGCCAGCCTCCGCGAACTATCAACTCCCGCGTGTGTAATCCGTGTTTATTAGCAACTGTAATTTGGGCATGTCAGTGATTAAGATATGATTTCGCTCAGGCCGAATCAGCCCGTTATTACGCAGTTCTGTAAGCGTCCGTGTAACTGTTTCCCGATGCGTTCCGATCGTCTCGGCGATCTCTTGATGAGTGACTACTATCAAATCGCCTCCCTGGCTCTCCCTAAGTCGCAAGAGAGCCGAGACAACCCGGGATCGCATATCCCGTAGAGAAGACTCCTCTAGGCGCGCCTCCAGTTCCATCACCCGCTGGCCTAAATAGCGCAAGAGATTGACGCCAATGGATGGAAACTTTGTAATCAGGTCTTCAATGTCGTGCCGGTTCATTACGCAGAGGACAGAATCCTCAATAGCCTCAGCGAAACTACTGATCATGGTCTGGCCTGCAAAGGGCATATCGCCGAATACCGTACCTGGACCAAGAATTGCTATAGTAAGCTTCTTGCCGTCAGGTGCGAGCCTGTGGATGCCGACCTTACCTTGTTTTAAGATGAAAAGCGCTTCGCCGGTTCGTTTGGCGTAAAAATTGTTCGCCCACGGTCGCAGCGGACCATCACCGTCATGCGGTCTACCTGGCCCATCTGTTCTTCCGACAAATCGCGAAACAGTTCGGACATCTTGAGAAGACCGAGCTTCGTGCTCCCCCGATCGAACGGAGTCTCCCCATCCGGCGCGCCGTCCGGTCGCAAGGGTTCTGGGACACTTTTGCGGCGAGATCTAAACAAGCGGTTCACTTGTATCCCTTATAGTGCGTTCAACGGCCTCTCGGAGCTCGTCATACGATGGGTTTCCTAATTTGAAGATGTGCCCATTAATGAGAAACGTGGGCGCGGCGACGATAGATTCAACCCTAACTGCCGCGAGCGATGAGCCATCCATGACCCTCACTACGACCTGCGGATAATTGGCTTCGACCCTCCGTGCTAGTTCCTCAGATAGTGAACATATGAGGCATCCCGTCTCTACATATACATCCAGCGTAACCATTTGGCGCTCCGCACACAACTATCCTAGTAATTTATTGTCAGTAAAGGCGTACATTAGTTGGGTGATCTAGATCACCCAACTAATGTACGCCTTTACTAAATACTAGCAATACGAGGTTGATGGGGCTAGAATGTCAAGGCACAAATCGCATAATAAACACGGACTAGATTCAATGTGGTTGCGCGTCAAGCGTCACCGTTGGATACTCTGGGGCATCGCCGGCGTTGCTGTAGTAGCAGTTGTGGTCAGCGCATATGCGACTCAGCAGGCGTCAGACGAAGGCGCCGTTGCCACACGTGACGGGCTGAGCATAGTCGCCTATCAGGGCGAAGACGTGCTCGGAGGGACAGAGTTGAGCTTCTCGGAGCTTCTGACAAAGGGCAAGCCGGTCGTGCTCAATTTTTGGGCCGGCCTATGTCCGCCATGTCGCGGCGAAATGCCGGGCTTTCAAAAAGTTTACGACGAGTTCAAGGGAGAGTTTATCTTGGATAGGGGTGGACGTAGGACCGTTTATGCGGCTTGGCTCTCACGACGATGCTCGCCAGTTGCTCAAGACCTACAACATTACCTACCCGACTGCCTATGCCAAGGAGGACGACTTCTTGCGTGAGTACACGGTTCAAGGTATGCCGACAACCGTCTTCTTTACACCGGATGGACGTACTTTCAAGAAGGTTACAGGTTTCTTTCCGGAAGACGAACTACGTAAAGAGGTCATGGCCTTACTAGACGCCTCGGATCGCCTTCAGGCCCTGCCCTAATCTTCTGACCTTCAATGCGACAGATAACTTGGAACCGTTATCTGCTCCACTCCAGTATGTTGTCGGCGGCCACATTCGTGGCTGCTTTAACTACTGCGGTAGCGGCAAGCGTTATTACGGGCACCGCTACGTCCGGAATAACCTCGACCGTCAACGAGTTGTCGGGGACGAGCAGCGAGTTCATCGGCAGGACCGGCACCTTCATTCCGCTGGGATTCGCCTTCGGCGCCGGCATGGTTTCCGCCGTCAATCCCTGCGGTTTCTCGCTGTTGCCGGCATATTTAGGCCTTTACCTTAGCGCCAACGAGAGCGTTACCAGCCAGTCGGGAGCCCACCATCCGCTTGCAAAAGCTCTCATCATCGGAGGTTTGGTTACCCTCGGATTTGTCGTTCTCTTTGCAGGGATCGGCATAGCGATCTCGGCAGGAGCCCAGTTCCTTGTTAGGTGGATGCCCTGGGTAGGCTTAGGCGTCGGCGTAGCGCTGATAGCGGCTGGGGCTTGGCGGCTCAGCGGCAACAACCTTTACGCCTCCCTTGGCGACAGGCTTAGTGCACGCCTCACGGATCGCGAGAGCCTGGGGCCGAAGGGCTATTTTCTCTTCGGCTTGAGTTACGGCACTGCTTCCCTAAGCTGCACGCTACCGATCTTTCTGGCTGTCGTCGGCGGGTCGATCGCCGTTACGGAGCTTCTGCCGGCGGTAATGCAGTTCCTACTCTACGCCCTCGGCATGGGGTTCGTTATCACGGTGCTAACAGTGAGCTGGGCGTTCTTCAAGACTGCCCTGATCAGGCTCCTCCGGCGCACTTTAAGCCACGCCAGCCTGATAAGCGCTGTCCTACTACTAGTTGCGGGTATGTATATCGTTTACTACTGGTTAACAGAGGGCCAGTTGCTGGAGAGTTTTGCGTAGTCACAGAGCCAGTGGGAGGATGATGTGCCGATGTGGAGGTCGCCTAAGTTTCTGCTTTTCGCCGTAGCGATGTCCGGCTTGCTGGCTGCGGGATGCAGCGGCGCCATAAGATCCAACGAAGACCCCGAGCCGACCCCCGTTCGAACGCTAGCGCCCGACGAAACGATAGTGGACGGAGTAATCATAACGCCGCACGCGCAGCGAGCGATTAGTTCATTCTCGACGAACGGCTGGGATACCGATTTCACGCGACACACGGTGCCATACGATGAGATATTCTCCGGCGGGCCGCCTAAGGACGGCATACCGGCGATAAACAAGCCAATGTTTGTTTCTTTCGTCGAGTCCGACAAGTGGCTCGACCCGAAGGAGCCAGTCGCGATCGCTCAGCACAACGGTGAAGCCAAAGCCTACCCCCTGCAGATCCTCATCTGGCATGAAATCGTCAACGACGTCATCGGTGGAGAGCCGGTCACTATAACGTTCTGCCCGCTCTGCAACACGACGATCGCCTTTCGCCGCACTTTCGAAGGGCAGGTGCTCGATTTCGGCACTACGGGCAACCTGCGGTTCTCCGACCTCGTAATGTACGACCGGCAGACCGAGAGCTGGTGGCAGCAGGCTACCGGCGAAAGCATCATTGGCACGCACGCGGGTAAGGAGCTGGAGTTCTTCCTTTCCAGCGTGGTCTCATATGAGGACTTCAAGGCGAGCTTCACGAGCGGCCTCGTTCTCTCGCGTGACACCGGATATGACCGGGCCTACGGGAATAATCCGTACGGCGGCTATGATACTGACAGCGGGCCTTTCCTTTTCAGGGGAAACGTGGACTCCCGCTTGGAGCCGATGGAACGCGTAGTGACGATCGACCTTAACGGAGAGGCGGTCGCTTATCCCTTCGCGAAGCTGGCCGAGGCCAGAGCCATCAACGACACTGTCGGCGGACAGCCAGTGGTCGTGTTGTTCAAGGCAGGCACGAAGTCGGCGCTCGATAAGGTTTCTATCGCCGACTCGCGCGACGTCGGCTCGGGTGTTGCCTTCGACCCTAGCGTTGACGGCCGCGTGCTTACTTTCAAGCCTGATGGCGAGAGGTTCGTGGATGAGCAGACAGGAAGCACATGGAACATTGCCGGCAAAGCGACGTCGGGCCCGCTAGAGGGTAATCAACTCGACCCAATCGTGCATGGAAACAACTTTTGGTTCTCCTGGGCGGTTTTCAAGCCAGAGACGCGACTGTATGGAGTATCGTAGAGAAATCGATCTACAGTCCCTAGGTGATCCAGATCACGACGCTGATCTGGAAATCCTCCTTAGACTCAACTTGATACCGATAAGAGGGGGTTAGATGAAGATGAGTTCGACTCGTAAGCTTAGCCGGCGGAGATTTCTTGGCAGGACGACTGCCTATTCCTGCGGAATTGCGCTTGCGGCCGCATTTCCAGCGCTAATAGCGGCTTGCGGCGAGGAAGCGCCATCGACCGCTGTGGGCACAGCGGGAGCCACCGCAACGCCGACAGCCACACCAGCGCAGGCACAAAACCAAGCGACGAAGCTCGTCGGCGACGTTGTCGACTTTAGGCTGATCAATGACGGGGGCTGGAAGTGGCAGGGCGGCTGGGTCACTATGCGCCTCCAGGAGGCGTCCTTTGAAGGACAGAAGGCCTATTTCGTGCGCACCGATGCATCCGACCGTCAATTCGCCGAGCAGGAAAAGCTGGTCTTCGTGCCGAAGCTCTTGGGGGCAGACGCAGATGGCCACCATGGCGACATCTATCTCTTCGAGAGAGGGGCGAGCGGACAGATGCCCGTGGTCAGCACGGCCCCCGGCCAACCCGACTTCACGCCGCTGCTACAGGTACACCGAGCCACCTGGAGCGGCAATGCGCAGGTCTTGGATTCTGTCGCAAAGGTGAACGAGGCCGCGCAGGCCG
>WHTN01000080.1 GCA_009377715.1 Dehalococcoidia bacterium
ACGGAGGTAGTGAGTTCAAAGAGGGCTTCGCTCAGCGGGTAGAGCAGTACTGCGCACGCCATCGGGTGGCGCGGCCCTACAAGAAGAATGAGCAGGCCTACATCGAGAGCTCCAATCGCACGGTGCGGAAGGAGTGTCTAGGCTGGGGGAAATACCGGCCAGAGGAGCAAGCCGCCTGCCAGGCCCAAGTGGAAGCCTTCTTGATGCGGTATCATTATCACCGACCCCATCTGGCCCTGGGGATGCGCCCACCCCTACAGAAAGGAGCCTAGCTGACTGTCGGATATTTACGGAGAATACTGCGCCCCAGGATCAACCTATCGACCCGAGAGTAGGGTACTGAAAGGCGACCTCTCATCTTCTATCACGACATCGATGTGGTTGGCGCCTGCTTCAATAGCGTTGTCAACAATTTCCCGAGCGGCAGCCGCCGTAGTTTGGTAGCCGCTTTTGCGCATCGACTCAAGAGCTACTCTTGCATTGAATAAGGGCCACTCATAACCTTCCGGCAGGCGCGATATATACAGCCGCTGCCGTTCTAGCTCCGTTATAAGAGTGCTTGGTATCGTCACGTTCATTCTCCTTCCATGCGACACTTTGGCCGCTCATTTTCTCTATGTTCCCTGATGAATCGATATGTAACAAGTACTCTATTTTAAGGAGTAAAAAGCAAGCAGCGATCGGGCTATGATACCGGTCGCGGCTCGCTATTATCTAGCAGGCGAGTTTTGGTTGCTTTTTACTCTAAGTAATCTTTAAGCTTGCGGCTGCGGCTTGGGTGGCGGAGCTTGCGCAACGCTTTCGCTTCGATCTGGCGGATGCGCTCGCGCGTTACTTTGAACTCGCGTCCCACTTCTTCCAACGTGCGGCTGCGCCCGTCCTCGAGGCCGAAACGCAGGATCAATACCTTCTGTTCGCGGGGCGTCAGGCTCGAGAGCACTTCCGCGACCTGCTCCTTCAAGAGCTGGTGCGAAGCAGCCTCCACCGGCGCCATAGTCCCTTGGTCTTCGATGAAGTCGCCAAGATGGCTATCCTCTTCTTCGCCGACAGGTGTCTCGAGCGAGACGGGCTCCTGCGATACTTTGACGATGTCCCGTACTTTCTGCGGCGTAATCTCCATGCCCTTACCGATCTCTTCGCTGGTCGGCTCACGCCCGTACTCCTGTACGAGACGTCGGCTCACGCGGACGAGCTTGTTGATCGTCTCTACCATGTGAACGGGGATGCGTATCGTCCGTGCTTGGTCGGCGATGGCCCTCGTGATCGCCTGGCGAATCCACCAGGTGGCGTAGGTGGAGAACTTAAAACCTTTACGGTAGTCGAACTTCTCTACGGCCCGGATAAGGCCGATGTTCCCTTCCTGCACCAGATCGAGGAGAGACATGCCACGGCCGATGTACTTCTTAGCAACGCTCACCACCAGCCGTAGGTTGGCCTCTACCAGCCGCTTTTGGGCTCGTTCGCCCTCTTCGCGAAGGCGGCGGAAGTGTTGGCGGAACTTCTCCTCGCGCGGGCGCAGCTTATCCTTCATCTCAATGTCTGCTGCTAGAAGGCTCTCTTCGCCGGCCAGTGTGGAGCCGATGTCCAACAACTCAGGAGTAAGGATGTGAGTCACGATGGAGAGTGCAACCAGGCGATGTTCAGCCTCAAGTTGTTCTAATTTAAGCTTCTTGGCGATCTTTTCACCTAACTCATGATCTACTTCCCCCTCTAGAGTGGCGCGAAACTGCTCATTCTCGACGAGGCGGGCCAGCGGCATATCTTTTATGCCTACGTGCTTCATAGTGAGACGCCGAACATCGTCCATCACGCGTAGCTCTTCGAGCAAGCCGATGAAAGTGTCGATAGGCGTAGCGTTGCGACCGCGTGTTTCCTTCCAGTGGTTGTTTATGGCATCTATGTATTCGCCATCTTCCATCTGGCGGGCCAGACGCTTCTCGTCAGCTGCGGTTAATAGCCGTACTTTACCTATCTCACGCAGGTACATGCGGACAGGATCGTCGATCCCTTCTTCCTCACCGACGACCAACCCGGTCTCGATCTCTTTCTCGATCTCGGTGTCTTCCCCGATCTTCGGTATATCCCCGGCCCAAGCGTCCAGGTCGACAGCTCCCGGACGTAAATGACTCAAGTCTTCTATGCCCGTGCGGCCTTCGTCGCTGCTGGTGGCCTCATACTCGGGTTGGGCTTCCGCCTCCATCTCATCGTCTTCGACGTCGTGAAGATCGACGTCCACTTCCTCGTCATTCAACTGCCTAGTCTGTACTCCGCCCCTCATCTCATTTCCTTCAACGCGCTCGTACTGTCTTGTCATCTTTATCACTTCCTAGTTTGATTTATCTGGATCGTTATCTATCCGTTCTTGCACACCGCTACCGTGTATTTGCAATCCTGTTCGCGCATCTTTTATCAGCAGAGCAGCTACCGCAGCAGGGGAATCTGCGGTATCGCCATCCACCGATTGCCCTGTGCGCCAGGCGTCCTTTGCAATCACTATCGCCTCCTCCACATCCACACTCGTTTTGCTGTTAGCAAGCGCCTCGACATTCGCCTCCTTTACCAGCATCAACCGTCTTCGCTCAAGCCCTCGTAGGCAATCATTCAGCGCAGTAGTGATCTCCTGATCGTCGACGAAAGGCGGCACATTCTTCGACCACAATCTGCCCAAATACGAATACAACTCCTCCGAAAGGTTTTTGCGCAGGGAATCTTCGTCGTCGCTCCGACGCCAAGCTTCGAACACCTGACGGTTCTCACTGCTCCAGAAGACCTCTGGCTGTATCTGCGCCTCCTGCTTCTTCAGGGTTGGGTACCGCAGCAAAAGGGAGAGCAGGTACTCCTCGACCGGCTCCGAGCGAGGCTGCTGAACCGCCTGTTGCTGCGGCTCTAAGCGCTCAGTTCGGCGCCGTGACTGCATTTGGGACTGACGTAGACTCGTCATGATAACGTCTTCTCGGAGACCGAGCGTCGTAGCCAGCTTCTGAACGTAATGGGCCTGAACGACCGGGTCCGCTAGGAAGCCGATCAGCGGTAAAAGCCGCTTCACTACCTCAGACTTCCCGGTCGCACTGGAGCGGTCTGTCCGCTCGACGATCGCCTGCATCACGAAGTCCACCATCGGTAGGGCGCTTTCCACCGCCCTGTGCCACCCGTCGACATCGGACCGAATGAACTCGTCTGGGTCCTTGCCGGCGAACAATGGTATGACTTTTGCATCGACCCCTATGACGGGGAGCCCCCGGATCATGCCCGACCAGCTAACCACTGGCGTCGATTCTAAGCCTAGAGTTGCATCGCCGCCTTCGAGGATGCGCAGCGCTGCCTCGATCCCTGCGGGATCGGCGTCCAGGGCCAACGCGAGGTTGTTCGTATACCGGCGCAGGAGATTGACCTGCTGTTTTGTAAGAGCGGTGCCCATTGAGGCCACTACGTTGCCGACACCATTCTGGTGGGCGGCGATGACATCCATGTATCCCTCTACTATTACGGCCTGGCCGATTAGGCGGATTTGCTCCCGTGCTCTATCCAGCGCGTACAGCAAGCCGCCCTTATCGAACAGGTCGGTCTGCGGCGTGTTCAAATACTTCGGCTGTGCCTCTTCGCCATCGTTCCGGGGTAGGCTGCGGCCCCCGAAGCCAACCACGCGGCCGTTAACATCCCGTATGGGGAACATCAGGCGATGCCGAAAACGGTCGTACTGCCCGCGATCGCCTTCTACAAGCAGACCAGCGCTCAGCATCTCCTGTTCGCTATACCCGTTTTGCTTCAAATGGTTGCGCAAGCCATCCCAGCCGTCAGGACTGTAACCGAGTTGGAAACTGCGGATCATCGGCTCGTCCAGGCCGCGGCGTTCTAGGTAGGCGAGAGCTACTTTTCCAGCCGGCTCTGACAGAGTTCGATGATAGAAATCTGCTGCCTCCTCGTTGGCCTTGCGTAGCCGCTCTAGGGCATCGCTATTGCGGCTTTCGTTTCGTTCAGGCAGAGCGATCCCTAGCTCTTCAGCTAATTGACGCAGCGCCTGAGCGAAATCGAGACTTTCCTTTCGCATGATGAAGGAAAGAATGTCGCCACCGACGCCGCAGGCACCGAAGCAATGCCAGGTCTGACGGTCTGGGAAGACGATAAAGGAGGGCGTACGCTCGGTATGAAACGGGCAAACGGCTTTATAATTACGTCCTGCCTTCTGCAGGGAGGCGTAGCGACCTATAAAGTCAACAATATTGATACGGGCTTTGATTTCGCTAATGGCGTCTGACATAAGGATGGCTCACTGAGAGGCTTTGCGGCCTGATTACTTTGTCTAATATATAAAACACTTGAGAAGGCCTAAAGTTACGGCGAAAAGCCCAAAAGAAGCTATTATTATGTATTTGCTAGAGCTAGATAACGGTGCACGATGGTGCTCCAACTTAGCTAAATCCTCGCTCTTCAGCAGCCCTTAAGGCAAACTGATCGGTCATACCGGCGACGTAATCTGCCACGCGACGCCATGGAGGATCGGCCGGCAAAACGAAATCACTCTGCATCTCGTCCAGGTGCTCGAGATAGTAACCGAACAGGAAGCGCACGACTTCTCGACCTCGGACCGCTTCCGGCTCACCGCTTTCAAACATGTAGACTCGTTCGAACAGAAACTCGCGTAGAGCGTTCGCGGTCGCTAGAACAGCCGGGCTCATGCTTATGATCGGGACCGCATCGCTCTTGGCCTGGCCGGTAACTTCCCACGAGTGCTCCACGATGTCGCAGACTAGCGTATCGATGCGCTGTGAATGCGAACGTCCGAGCACTTCAACGGCCTGTTGGGGCAGATCGTCTTCGGTCATGAGGCCGGCGCGTATCGTATCGGCGACATCGTGGTTGATATACGCTATCGCATCGGACACGCGCACAACCCGACCTTCCAGGGTGCTCGGTAGGCCAAAACCCTCCGCGAATATGTCTTCGCGCACCTTTGAACTGTTCACGATGCCGTCCCTGACTTCCCAAGTGAGGTTCAGCCCTTTGCCGCCTCCTTCGAGCTTCTCAACCACGCGTAAGCTTTGCTGAGCGTGCCGAAACCCCTCCGGCAGCACATCGGCGAGGGCTGCTTCGCCTGTATGACCGAATGGTGGGTGGCCGAGATCGTGACCTAAAGCGATCCCCTCAGTGAGGTCTTCGTTCAAGTTAAGCGCTCGGGAGATAGTGCGGGCTATCTGTGCTACTTCCAACGTATGGGTCAGCCTGGTCACGTAGTGATCGCCCTTTGGCGCGATGAACACCTGAGTCTTGTGCTTCAAACGGCGAAACGCCTTGCTGTGGATTATCCTATCTCGATCGCGCTGGAAATCCGTGCGAACCAGCGACGGCTCTTCCGCGCGCTCACGACCACGCCCAGCGTAGCTTTTAGCAGCGAAAGGCGAGAGCATACGTTCTCGCTCCTCAAGCCTCGCGCGCACTTCATCGTAGTAGGGCATGGCCTTTACATTGTACTTTAGATACGAAAAATCTTGTATGTCCTCATAGCACTATTCGAAAAGAGATATAGTAAGGGCGACGGTTTTGTTGTAAACTGAGCCACGCAAAAGAAAGGAGGAATCTATGCCAACTTATGAGGCCAAGAACTATGACCACTTGATCGGGACACAGGGATTCAGCGAGCAGCTACTAAAAAATCACTTTACTCTCTACCAGGGCTATGTCACTAACACCAACAGGGTGATCGACGAATTAGCGCAACTGGTGAACGACGATAAGGCCAACACGCCATCGTACGCCGAGATGAAGAGGCGCTTCGGCTGGGAGTTCAACGGCGTTCGTCTGCACGAGCTTTACTTCGGCAACATGACTAAGGACAACAAGCAGTTCGACAGCGGATCGGCGCTGGCCAACCAGATCAATACCGATTTCGGCTCCTACGATAACTGGATGAAGGACTTTAAAGGGACGGGAGCCATGCGCGGCATCGGCTGGGCGGCTGTGTATTGGGAGCCTGGCGCCAAGCGGCTCTTCAACACCTGGATCCAAGAGCACGACGCCGGCCATTTGGCTGGCTGCCAGATCGTTATGATTATGGACGTCTTCGAGCACGCGTTTATGATCGACTACGGCTTACGGCGTGCCGATTACATTGAGTCTTTCTTTAACGCTATCGACTGGGAAGTCACAAACTCGCGCTTCGACCGCCGATTACAGGAATACAACTTCTAAACCCGGAAGAAGATAGCCAAATGAGCCTAGGCATTTCCGCCTAGGCTCTACTCTTATAGGCCGGGATAGATTTCTAAAGTCGTAGCTTACCGTGGGAGGGCTGGCGACGGCGCTGACGTAGAGGGTTCTCCTCTATCGCAAGCTCTTCTGGAGTAGTCGCTCCGATTTCATGGATGTAGCCGCAGGAGATACATGTGCTGTAGGAACCATGCCAGTCGCTCTCTAGGATCATGGAACCTCGGCAGCGCGGACACACGCGGGGCAGCGCTGGCGGCACAGCTTGGATCGTCATTAGGTCTCACCTCTCAAATAAAAAAAGCCCTGGCCAGGATCCTACTGGCTTAGGCCTTTCTACGCCGCCGAGGTTAGCTGACGGGTTCGGGCTGAAAGGTTGCCCTAGTCCTTGTGGACATTCACCCCAGTTTAACGGGTCCCCCGGTCCCTTGCGGGATTAGGCGTTGCGGATTGTTACTCCGGTAACAATAATAAGGCAGGACGAACGTTTTGTCAAGACAAGGGACTTTGCGACGACTTCGGACTTCTTAGGAGGGGTAGATGAAAGCGGTAACGTACAAGGGACCAAACGAGGTGCAGATCGAAGAAGTGCCTGCCCCGACTATCCAAGCTTCTGGCGATGCGATAGTTCGTGTAACGGCGAGTTCCATCTGCGGTTCGGACCTTCATCTCTACCACGGACGGTTGCCGTTTGCCCAAAAAGGGTTCGTACTCGGCCATGAGTTCCTTGGCGTCGTTGAAGAGGTCGGCGATGGCGTAACCGACCTCAAATCGGGCGATCGCGTCGTAGCGGCGTTCTCGACGAGCTGTGGCCGCTGCTATTACTGCCGGCGCGGTCTAACGACGCAGTGTATGCGTGGCGGTCAGGTGTTCGGCTTCGGCCAGCTATCTGGTGGGCAGGCCGATTACGTCCGCATCCCACTGGCCGAGACGACCTGCGAGAGGGTCCCTGATACGCTCGACGATACTCAGGCGATCCTGATAGGGGATGTTCTGGCGACCGGCTACTACTGTGCCGATATCGGAAAGGTGCGTCCGGGCGATATCGTGCTAGTCCTCGGCTGCGGGCCGGTCGGCTTGTGTACGGTGATGTCGGCGTGGCTGTTCGGCGCTTCTAAAGTCCTGGCCGTCGATTCGCTGCCGGAGCGATTGGAGCTAGCGGCGAAGTTCGGGGCTGTGCCGGTGAACATGGCTCAGGAAGACGTTAATACGGCTGTCCGCCAGCACACGGGCGGGCGCGGCGCTGACGTAGTTTGCGAGGCCGTCGGAAGCCAGGAAGCGCTCCGCTCGTGTTTCGGCTATGCACGGCCCGGCGGCAGCATCGCCGCGGTGGGGGTCTATGCGGAAGCGTCGTTCGAGTTCCCGATCTTCCTCTCGTTCTTGCGAGACCTTTCGTTTCGTGTGGGCATCTGCCCGGCGAAACAGTACATGAGCACGTTGGTTGACCTCATTCAGTCGGGCCGGATCGATACGACGCCGCTGATCACGCACACGATGCCGTTAGAGGATTCCGCCCACGGCTACGACATCTTCGCCCGCCGTACGGACGGCTGCGTAAAGATCCTGCTAAAATCGTGAGAGATGAATGATGCTAAGAGTTCAAATTATAAGAATCGCCAAGAATAGGGAGCTTCTTAAGGTCATCGAGCGGGTCCGCGAAGAGGGCATAGCCGCTCATGTAGAACAAGAGGGTGTGCCTAGTATCTTAATCATGTCTGGAAGTAAACTCGGAGCTTACGAACAGCCGGACCAGTCTCAGCACGCTTCTGACCCCGATAATGACATAGATGTCGCCTTATCGCTGGCGGGAGCGTGGAAGGACCTGGACACGGATGTTATTTTCAATGATGTCTATGACGATAGATGATTATTCTGACGACGAACCTTCGAGAGTCGGCTCTAACATCTCTTTTATCCTCAGGAGTAAGGTGTCGGGGTCGAACGGCTTGCCTATAACCTGTAGCCCCCGCATCTGGCTGATAATCGCTGCCTTTTCCTTAAGGCCGTCTAAATCGGATGTGCATATCAAAACTGGAATGCCTTCAGTTATCTCGTCGGCCTTTAAGGCAAGCAATAAATCCCATCCGGAATCTCGTTCGCCCAACCAAGTATCGAGGATTATGAGGCTCGGTCGCTCCTCAACGGCCATACTATAAGCCGCAGTCCTGTTATGCATCGGGATAGGCTCGTAGCCCTCTTCTTTGAGAAGAAGGTCTATCAGGCGCAAAAGCGCTGGGTCGTCGTTAACTATGAGGATACGCTGTGTCACAGTTCTATTAACCGCGTTAGATGATGTCAGAAATATATCAGACAGGCCCCTCCGGAGATAAGAGATACGTAACCCCCATCTGGTCTCGCGTGTAGATCAGCTAACAAACGCGTTTTGGCGGTACGGAGTATGGAACTAGAAACCGATGTTGGTTGCTATGAGCTTTTGCCAATACGGAAAATCTTAGTTCCGCATACAGGACAGCTTCCTTGGGTGGCCGGTCGGCCGTTTTTTAGGGTGACTTGCTTCGGGCTGTTCATTTCACGCTTGGTGCGACACTTTAGACAATAAGCTTCCATTTTCCTAAAACTCCTTCTTAGTGAAGATCCCCTTCGCAAGGATAATGATTTGGTGGAACTTGTCAATAGTGGAGACGTAATTGTTGATTTTATGTCTGATCCAGAGAAAGAAAGACCTTGTTCGGCGCCCACCATCCTTCAGAGTCGCCGCGGCGAAGAACGCCCAAAAAACGGCCATCTGCGGAGTAAGCGCGACAAAGCTCATTTTCGCTTGAAGCCGGCGCGTTCAAGTTTAGCTCCTGACCGTTGCGCAGTCTTCGTTCGTTCCCCTCATCGATAATTGCCGCTCGCCAGCTGCCGATCACCACGTCGGGATGGTATACGACCTTTCCCCAGTCAACGTTTTCGAAACTTTCCCTTAGTTCATCGGTAGTGCAAGCGCTCGATAGGTCGAACGGCCCGAAGCGCGTTCTTGTAAGCGAAGCCAGATGTGCGCCGCAGGCTAGTTTTTGACCGAGGTCGTGGGCGATCGAGCGGATATAGGTGCCCTTCCCGCACTCTATCTCAAGGGTGAGCGCCGGCAACCGGAAATCGGCGATCTCGATGCCATAGACTTTAACCCTCCGCTGTACAGGTTCAGGCATGGGGTCTCCGGCACGGGCATAACTGTACAACGGTCTACCCTTATGCTTTATGGCGCTGAAGGGCGGTGGTGTTTGCTGGAGATCGCCAGTAAAACCCGCGAGTGCTTCTCGGACCTGTTCGAACGTGAGCTGGGAGGGATCTCCCGTGAAGGTTATTTTGCCCTCAGCATCGTAAGTGTCTGTCGCGGCTCCGAATAAGACCAGCGCCCGGTAAGTTTTGTGAGCGTCGGCGAGATATTCTACGAGCCGCGTCGCTTGACCGAGGAAGACCGGCAGTACCCCCGTCGCCATCGGGTCTAGGGTGCCGCCGTGGCCTATACGCTTCGTCTTGGTTAGGCGGCGTACGAAGGCTACAACATCGAACGATGTCCAACCCTGCGGCTTATTTACGTTTAGGACGCTAAAGAAGCTCAACGTCGCCGCTCGCCCTGAGCCTGTCGAAGGGTTATGGGGAAGTCTCTTCCCTTTCACGGTTTACCCGGTCGATCAAGGCGAGGATGTGGCTGCCGCGCTCGATAGTATCGTCATACTCGAATACCAAGTCTGGTATTCGTTTAATGACCAGACGTGAACGCAGTTCGCGGCGAAGGAATGGCGTAGCGGAAGAGAGGGCGCTCAGCGTCAGTTTGCGGTCTTCTTCGCCGCCCAGAATGCTTACTGAAACCCGCGCAGAGCTGAGGTCTGGGGATACATCAGCATGGGTTACGGATACCATTTCTGCTACGCGGGGGTCCTTGAGGCTGTGCGCTATAAGATCGCTTATCTCTTCGCGCAAAAGGCTGTTCAACCGCTCTAAACGTCGGCTCATGGGGTTTCACCGCCTGTTTTTATTTGGCTATGTACAGCTTATCACAAGCGGTGGAGCTATACAGCGGCTTTCTGTTGCGACCACAGTTGTAAGGTTAATTCGCTGTGGCCCAGGTGTTCCCGCAGGTGCTCGATTACGTGCATAACAGCCCAAACGCCGGATACTGTTCTGTCCTGGAACGGTAGTTGCCTGCTCGAATCGCTGGCCCCGAAGCGCGAGAGAACGGATTCAGCGTCGGCATCGGCTTCAGCGATGCGCCGGAGGAGGGGCGTGGGGTCGTCGCTATTAGCGCGAAACTCTGCTTCTCGGTCGCGCTCGGCGCTATCGCCGACCGCTTGGGCGAGCCAAAACTGCTCTGAGGCGAGGACGTGAACCATAAGGATGGAGATGGAATTCATCTCTGGGCCGGGCTGCCAGATGAGGGCTTGCGGATCGGCTTTTTGGACAGCGCTCCTAAGACCATCGTGGCAAGTCTTAATTATATCGAGCGCGTCCGCAGCGAACGGTTCCATCCGTCGTCTCCTTCGTCCAAACTGTGTCTAAATTTTACGATTTGCGCTGGCTGTGGAAGCCTTCTATGACATCGCCCTCTTGCCAGGTTTCGAAGCCATCAACGCCAATTCCACATTCGTAACCGGCGTTGACTTCGCGGGCGTCCTCTTGGAAGCGGCGGAGGCTAGAGATCCGCGAGGAGTGCACCACCTCTCCCTGGCGAATTACCCGTGCAGTGGAGTTGCGGGTCAATGTGCCGTCAAGGATATAACAACCGGCGATCCTTCCCGCACGCGTGCGGAACACCTGGCGCACCTCGGCGTGGCCGTCGACCACTTCGACGTATTCTGGCTCCAGAAGGCCGGTAACTGCTTTTTCTAGGTCTTCCAATAACTGATAGATGATGGAGTAATAACGAATGTCCACGCCCGTTATCTCTTGCAATTCACGCGCGCCTACGTCCGGCCTCGAATTAAAACCGATGATGATAGCTCCAGAGG
>WHTN01000081.1 GCA_009377715.1 Dehalococcoidia bacterium
CAGCGCTAGCGAAACTTCCCAGCGCCATGTCCGCTGGAGCCAACGGCTCAGAATGGCTAGGTTAGCCAGCGCCACAACTTCACTATAATCAGGCATAGGCATCAGGAATTGACCATGGGCGTAGCCCCTCGTAGGGTTTTCACCTCATATTTTCAGGGTAGCCCTTCCTTGACCATCTTCTGCATTTGCTTGGCGTTGACCTGAGCGTAGTTCCGATAGCTGTTGTTGAAGTACACCCTCAACTCCTCCGCCTCATCCGCTAGAGTTTCGAACGGCTGCAAGAACTCGCGCATCTCCTTCTCCGAATACTGGTAGTCGAACCGCTCCGCCGAAGTGGCAAGCCCCTTCGCCGTCCACTTCTCGGCGTTCCGGCCGTGCAGCCGTACCACCGAGAGCTTTGGATTCGTCACGACAGGGATAAACGGCACCGACGCGTTCGATCCTTGCGGCTCGTCCACGATCACCAGCGTCATCCCGTTCTCCCGCAGCATCGAAAGCGTGCGGCTCTGCGTTCGTTCGTAAAACCAGCTTCCTTGCCGGAACTCTACCGCCACCGTGTAGTCGTCGAGCACGTCGGCGCAGTGAAGGACGTGCTCGACGTTCTCGCGCGAACGAAAGAACCACGGCGGAAATTGCAGCAGCACGTAGCCAAGCTTACCGGCATCCCGAAGAGGTTTCACCCCATCGAAGAAGTGCTGCCACGCCTCCTTCCGCAATTCCTCCGGCAGGTCGTTGTAGTAGACGTTCTTCTTACCCTTCGCCAGCTCGCCCAGCGCCTCCCTGATGTCGCGCGGCAAAGAGGGCAGCGGCGTCTGATGCATCGTGAAAAGCCGGTACGCCTTTACATCGAACGTGAAGTCGTCCGGTGTGCGGTCTACCCAGAGGGTCGCCGTTTCGTACGTCGGTATGCCGTAATAGGAGCTATCAAGCTCCACGCAGGAGAACTGGCTCGCATAGTAGCGCAGCCTCTCCTCCGCCGTATCGACCTCGGGCGGGTAGAAGAGCTTGCTGTCGATCAAGCTTTTCTCCGCCCAAGATGCCGTGCCGATCGATATCTTACCCATTTATAGATTCCGCTTATTCCGAGAGCCGCCAGTCTAGCCGCTCATGGATTCGACAGGCTCACCATGAGCGGCGGCCCCATCCGTTAATCCGTTACGGCATCCGTTGACAGACATCACAATCTGCTCACCCCGAGCCCTTCGGCAAGCTCAGGATGTTATTGCGAGGCGCCCCGCGCCGAAGCAATCTCTGCGTTCATCATGCCGAGTCAGCCATTCGTTGACAGAAAAGTGAGATGCTCCGTCTAGACGGAGCATCTCACAAGCACGCCGCTTTTGCCAGACTTAACGTGGCGTATTCGGAGACGGTGTATTAACCAGGTGCAGTAAATTCTCGACTTCCCTGACGCCTTGGATACGCTGTGCTGCCTTCGCGAGTCGCTCGATGTCCTCCGAAAGTTGTACCTCGCCCCGCAGCCAGACAATTCCATCTGTAGTGTTTATGCTGATGTGCTTGAACTCTGGGTGCTTCCTGAAGAGTTCCGTCTTGACCTTATCCGTCAGCGCCGCGTCGTTCACCGGCGTGTAGCTCGACCGCAGATGCCGGACCTTCTGCCCGAAGCCGTATGCGTGCGCCCCTGTAAACCGACCCACGCGGCCGACTCTGGTGCCTCCGCGCCTGACAATAGCGAGCGAGCGGTCCCGGGCTTTCGCCCGTCTCCCGCGTCCGCGGTCGGGGTCGAAGAAGTAGGCCACCGCGACGCCAATCCCGGCAGCGAAGGCGATCGGGACCCAGCGCTTCGCTATCATACGACGTCTTCTTCGCCCACTACGAAAGGGCGACGGCAACATATGCTGCGCCCCGTTCGTTCGATGCCTTAATTGCGATAATAGGTGCATAGGAGTCTCCTTATTTGCCCTTCTTATGGCCTTCTTCTTTGTGATGCTTCATCACCGTCCGGGCCGCTACCTCTTCGGCGCGCTTTCCATACTTACCAGATTTCTTCGCCGAGTCCTTAATATGCGCGTACATCCTTTGTTCCTTGTCGCCGACTCCACTAACGTGCTTCTTGCCAGGCATATCGCTGCCCTCCTTCCTCAATGTCAGCACCATGTTAGTAAGTGAACAGTTGATGTTGAATTAAAGGGTCGCAGTGGTCTCTATCAAAAGCGTATCAATCGCAAGAAGCGCATTTTTCGCATCGATACGTCGTTGAAAGCTCTATAAGCGTCAGGTTTAGGTATCCGTTAGGATCGAGATCGTAATCTTCGCTTAAATAAGTAGGAGGGTGAGATGGCGAAGCAAGGACAGCACCGCAACGACCGACGCGACAACGCTAAGTCGAAGGGGTCTAACAACCCGGACAAGAGCGACACGATTATCACGGGCACACCGAGAAAGCAAGAGACGTATGCCCGCCAGGCCGCCGAAAAACCGGGCGACGAACCGTCAAGCGCAGAACAAGAAGCCGCGCTTGAACGAAGACACACGCGATCCGCGTCGTGTGGAGATGCGATCGAATAATACGTCTACGCGCGCTCGTCAGGGCGATCTCAATTCAGGTCGCACCGGCAGCGATTCGGATGCGAGTACAGGAACGCGAGGAAGTTGAGCCTTTGCGCAAATTATACGATATGCAGTGCTCGCTTTATTACTGTGAAATCCCTCCCAATACACAATGAAGGCGCAATATTTTTTATTTAAGTAGTAGAGGTGAAAAGCTATGGAACGAATTGTTGAAAATGAGCAAGAAACCCTAAAGCTTCAGGGCTTTACTCGTGAACAATCCGAATTCCTTTGGTCCCTGAAACTTCTGGTCCGGGATGGACGGCTGGGTGGTCCTAGTGATGACGGCAATCCGTTCAAGAGCGAGGGTGTCGAGCCAGGGGAGGAAAGCAGTTTGATCGAGTCGGGGGAGACGTCTTGTTAGATTAATTTCCGAAGCGTTAACGAGCACGTCCAGATGATGCGCGACTGGCAGGGCACTCGGACAGCTTAAGCTTAAGGGTATTCGATAAGGCTGACGACTTCATAACCATCGAGGCGTTTGCGCCCGTCTAAGCCTGACAGTTCGACTAAGAAAGCGAAGCCGTGAACGCGGCCGCTCAGCAATTCAACTAGCTGAGCGGCCGCTGCTGCCGTACCGCCCGTCGCCAGCAGGTCATCGACGATTAGGACGCTCTGGCCTGGCTTTATCGCATCCTGGTGAATATCGAGTTGCCCCTGACCATACTCCAGCGCATACTCCACCGACATCCGTGCCGCCGGTAACTTGCCCGGCTTGCGTATTGGCACAAACGGCACGCCAAGGTTGTTCGCCAGCGGCGCGCCAAATATGAAACCTCGCGACTCGATCCCAACGATGGCGTCTATTCCTGCCGTCTCGTACCGCTTAGTCAGCGTCTGGATGACATAACGGAACGCCTCCGGACTTTGCAGCAGCGGCGTAATATCCCGAAACAACACCCCCGCCTGCGGAAAGTCCGGCACGTCCCGTATGAACGTCTTTAAATCCATTAATTCAAACTCCCATTACCATTGATTCCGCTCACCCCGAGCCTGTCGAGGGGCGCAGCCAGTTCCGTCATTGCGAGACCCTGCGTCGAAGTAATCTCCGCCCATTCTATTACGCCTCGCGGTCACAAGGGGCATCCGTTAATCCGTTACCCCATCCGTTGCCAGCATTCCAATCCGCTCACTCCGAGCCTGTCGAGGGGCGCAGCCAGTTCCGTCATTGCGAGACGCTCCTGCGTCGAAGCAACCTCAGCCCGTTCTGTTACGCCTCGCAACACTGAAACGCATCCGTTAATCCGCTACCATCCGTTGCCAGGCATTCCAATCCACTCACCCGAGCTTGTCGAGGGCAGCCAGTTCCGTCATTGCGAGACGCTCCTTGCGTCGAAGCAATCTCAGCCCGTTCTATTACGCCTCGCAACACTGAAACGCATCCGTTGCCAGGCATTCCATCCGCTCACCCTGAGCCTGTCGAAGGGCATTGCCCCTCGTTACCTATCCATTGACAGATATTTATCAAACCACCGTAGAATATACCCGAACCGTGCGATTCGCCGGCTAGGCTTCCCGCTGCGCGACAACTCGTGGCTCTCGTCCGGAAACCGCACGAACGACACGTCCGCCTGCCCGAGCTTCTTCACTGCCGTAAACAACTGTTCCGCTTGCTCAATCGGGCAGCGCAAATCCTTCTCGCTGTGCAAAATCAACAGTGGAGTACGAATATTCTTAACATAAGCGATCGGCGATCGCTCGATATAGTATTGCGTATCGTCCCACGGCGTGCCACCGATCTCGAACTCCTGGAACCAGTTGCCGATGTCGCTCGTGCCGTACATGCTGTGCAGATTGTTGACCGCCCGCTCGGAGCACGCGGCCTTGAAGCGGTCGGTATGCCCGACTATCCAGCTGGTCATATAGCCGCCGTAGCTGCCGCCGATCACGCCCAGCCGTTCTGCATCGACGTACTCCTGTTGAGCGAGCCAGTCGACGCCCGCCATCACATCCTCATAGTCGCGATTGCCCCAATCGCCGCACACCGCCGATGCAAACTCCGCGCCGTAGCCCTGACTGCCTCGCAGGTTCGGATAGAAAACCACGTTGCCATGCCCCGCCTGCGCCTGGAACTCATCGAAGAAGACGTTGCCGTACTGAGCGTGCGGCCCGCCGTGGACGTTAACGATCGCCGGATACTTGCGTCCCAAATCGAAGCCGTACGGCTTGATGACCCAGGCCTCGATCGGCGTGCCGTCGTAACTGCGATACTCGACCCGCTCCGGCTGGCGAAGCTCGACTTCTGCACGGAACAAGGCGTTGAAGTTGGTCAATCGATGCTCCTGCCCGTTCGCATCGTGAACGAAGACCTCTGCCGGGCTGACCGGGTCCGACGCCACGTAAGCGGCTCGACCGCTCCTCCGTCTTTGGGCACACGATACAGGTGCACGTTGCCTTGGTCCTGCGCTGTGAACAGCGCCGCCGAGCCGTCCGGGTGCCAAGTGACCGTCAGGTACTGTGACGTCCCGCCCGGTAGCGTTGCGCAGCGGTCGAGGTTGGCGCTGATGTCCTGCGGCGTCCCGCCCTCCGTAGCAACGAGCCAGACGCCGTAGTTCTTCGCCAGGTTCGCGTGCGGATCGTCGTGGCCGAGGAACGCGATGTTGCGACCGTCCGGCGACCACACCGGCATCGTCGCCGGGCCGGAGCTAGTTGTGACGTGACGCGCCTCCCCGCCGTCCGCGCCGACGACCCATATGTCGGCTATGCTATCGATGTCGCGCGTCTCATGCCGCGCCGACGCAAACGCTATCTGTGAACCGTCCGGTGACCAGCAGGGGTATGTGTCGTCCCAATCGCCGTCGCTTACCTGCTTCGCCTCGCCGCTTTCGACATCGACGACGAAGATGTGTTTGCGACCGTCGCGGAAGCCCTCGCCGTCGTGCTTGTACTTCAACGCCGTAATCTCGCGCATCAGCGGCTTCTGCTCCTCGTCGCCGACCAGCGATACGACTGCCAGTCGGAGACTGTCCAGCGACCATGCGTAGTAGCTCACGCCGGCGGGGATGTCCGTAAGCTGCTGCGCCCAATTAGCCTCGCCGCCGTCGGCCGGTAGCAGCCAGACCTGTGCCTTGCCACCGCGGTCCGACAGAAACGCCAGCGTCTGCCCGTCCGGCGACCAGCGCGGCATGCTATCGTGCTTCGGCCCGAACGTCAGCTGCCGAGGCTCAGATGCACCATCTGTCGCCATCAGCCACACCTGCGACCGGTATTCGTCCGCCTCGCCGTCCATCCGCGTCACCACGAACGCCACGCTCCGCCCATCAGGGCTGATCTGCGGATCGCTCAGCCATTGGACGTTCACTATGTCTTCGGGCGTAAAGGGGCGATGTTGCATCATAAAACTCTGGCGGCAATGTGCATATTGTAGCAAGTGCGGAATGTCATACAAGTAGCGTCTTCGAAAGTGACGAAACAGTGTGCGAGAGTGTGAATGGTTGAGACTATAATGATGCTATCAACGCCGGAGTATGCCGCTATGCCGATTGTTAATTGCCTTGGTTGTGGCTCAGGAATCGAACTGGATGCAACAACCTATGTTAATTATCTTGGACCAGCTACATGTGCTACTTGCCGTAACCAACAAAACGTACGCATTGAAAACGGCCAAATTACTTATTCTGAGCCTCTTAAACCGAATCCTATGCAGGCTATAATCGATCTTTTCGACCATGAGGTTCCGCAAGAGATTATTGCGGATCTCATACAACACAAACGCTTTTATTACATTAATGGTCACAAAGGATATTTTGAAGCATCTATATCCTGTCAAAAGTCAGTGAAGACGATGTGTGTCCTAGCTAACGACAAAACGGTACTGTTAGCCATGCGCAAAACAATCGAACATTTCGCACCGCGCTGTCGATTTCTGTATCCCCCCCCCCACGCGTTTTCGCAACTTTTACGCGAACACAATCAAACACTCGTGGACAGATCCGGGGAGTCCAGAGGGCATCCCGTATCTTGCCCTGAGCTAAGTCGAAGGGGCGGGGGTCACAGGGGGTGCCCCCTCTAAACTAATTTAGTCCGTAGGACTACCTTGAACCCCTTGAGGGGTTTGGGGTGAATGCCCTAATGACAATGCTACAATAACTTAAGTATGGGAACTTTCTTTCACGTCATCACGTTAATCGGACCGAACGGTCAAGAAGAAACGCTGGATGCCCTCGTAGATACGGGCGCTGCTTTTACCACCGTTCCATCCCGCATATTGGAGTGCCTTGGGGTTGACTCGCACCGAACCGTTCGCTTACGTCTCGCCGATGGCAAAGTTGTCGAGTGGGAGTTGGGCCGCATTACGGCCCAACTGAACGACGAACGAGAAGAGATCCTCGTGGTCTTCGGCTCTAACGATTCGCCCGCTCTTATAGACGCTCACACCCTGGAGGCATTCGTCCTCGGCGTCGATCCTGTCCAACAACGACTCGTCCCCAGCGAAGCTTTCCTAATGTAGCCCTTTTCTTACTATTACATGCTACAGCAGTAGACGCTCGGCCTATTACCGAGCCCGTAGGGACGATTCTAGAATCGCCCTAAGGTAAGAATTACGCCATATGCCTCTTCGAGTTCTCGTCCGATTCGACTATCGTAGTTGCGGGGTATATCACCATGCGACGGAAACCGCATATACAGCAAAAACAATCAAACATTTCGCGCCTCTTTCGCGCGACTTCATATCTGCCGCCACCCCGTCCCGCAACTTTTTTCGCGAACACAATCAAACGTCAGATACGCGTGGCGCATTACATCAACGCCATCCGTTAATCCGTTACCCATCCGTTGACCGAATGCTACAATAGATAAGCAATGCCAGAATTCCAACTCGTATCCGACTTCCAACTCACCGGCGATCAGCCCCAGGCCGTCGATAGGCTCGTCGTGGGGCTAGACGCTGGCTACCGTAAGCAGACCCTGCTTGGCGTTACCGGCTCCGGCAAGACCTTCACCATGGCCAACGCTATCCAGCGCGCCGGCCGGCCCACGCTCGTGCTGGCGCCCAACAAGACCCTTGCGGCGCAACTCTACAGCGAGTTCCGTGAGTTCTTCCCGAACAATGCCGTCGAGTTCTTCGTCAGCTACTACGACTACTACCAGCCGGAGGCGTACATCCCGCGCACGGACACCTACATCGCCAAGGACTCCGACATCAACGACGAGATCGACAAGCTCCGCCACGCCGCCACTCGCGCCCTCTTCGAGCGGCGCGACGTCGTCATCGTGGCGTCGGTCTCATGCATCTACGGTCTCGGTGAGCCGGAGGAGTACCATAGCTTCGTCCTCACCTTTCAGAAGGGTGAGAAGGTCGACCAGCGCACGGCTCTCCGCCGCCTTGTTGATATGCAGTACGAACGCAACGACGTTAGCCTCACGCGCGGTAAGTTCCGCGTGCGAGGCGACTCGCTGACGATCCTGCCGGCTTATGAAGAGCTGGCCATCCGCATCGACTTCTGGGGCGACGAGATCGAGCGCATCCTCGAACTCGACCCGCTCACCGGCGAACTCCTCGCCGAGCGCGACCGCATCGATGTCTATCCGGCGAAGCACTTCGTCACTTCGGGCGACAAGCTTGAAGACGCGATCCAGGACATCGAGGCGGAGCTGGCCGAACGGGTGAACTTCTTCCGCACGCACGGCAAGCTTCTCGAAGCCCAGCGTCTCGAAGAGCGTACCCGCTACGACATCGAATGCCTGCGCGAGCAGGGCTACTGCTCCGGCATTGAGAACTACTCTTGCCACATCGCCAGGCGGCACCGTCCGAACGGCAGCCTGGCCGAGGCGTGCGGTTCGCGGCCGTGGACGCTGCTCGATTACTTCCCGCGCGACTTCCTGATGATCATGGACGAGTCGCATCTCGCCGTGCCGCAAATACGGGCGATGTACCACGGCGATCTGAAACGCAAAGAGACCCTCACCGAATTCGGCTTCCGGTTGCCCTCAGCTATGGACAACCGGCCGCTGAGCTTCGACGAGGTCGAGCAACACCTCAGCCAGGTAGTTTACGTCTCTGCGACGCCGGGACCGTACGAGTACGAACATAGCGAGCAAGTCGTCGAGCAGATTATCCGACCAACCGGCCTCCTCGACCCCACGATCGAGGTCAAACCGACGAAGAACCAGATCGACGATCTCCTAGTGGAGATCCGCCTTCGGGTCGACCGCGGCGAGCGCTGCCTCGTCACGACTTTGACGAAGAAGATGGCAGAAGACCTCGCCGACTACCTTATCGAGATGGGCGTCAAGGCGCATTATATGCACTCGGAGATCGATACGCTGGAGCGCGTCGAGATCCTGCGCGACCTCCGCCTCGGCGTCTATGACGTCGTAGTGGGCATTAACCTGTTGCGTGAAGGGCTCGACCTGCCGGAAGTTAGCCTCGTCGCCATCCTGGATGCCGATAAGGAAGGCTACTTGCGTTCGGCCTGGTCGCTAATCCAGACGATGGGTCGCGCCTCTCGTCACGTTGACGGCCAGGTCATTATGTACGCTGATAACATGACCGACTCCATGCGCATGGCCATCGACGAGACTTATCGCCGCCGCCGTATCCAGATATCTTACAATCTGGAGCACGGCATCGAGCCGGAAGGCATTCGCAAGGCCATCCGTGACATCACCGACCGCATGAAGAAGGTGGCCGAAGAGAAGGTCACGTATCGCGTGGGCGAGGTGCCGAAGGATGAGATCGCTCGCCTGGTTAAGGACTTGGAATCGCAGATGAAGCAAGCGGCTAAGAACCTCGAGTTCGAGCGGGCAGCGCTTCTGCGAGACCAGATAGTTGAGCTACGGCGTGAACTCGTCGGCGACGAGGATAGCTTGCGAGAACTCGCAGCGATGGCCGGCGCCGGACAGCGAACGCCATACCCTCGCTCAAAACGACGGCCACCACGTTACGGTTCGTCATAAATTGATAACGTCCTTCTCACTCATCCTGTCTCCAAAGGCGACTCGCTGAGGGGAGAGCCTGTCGAAGAGGTTAGGATATAAAAAGAGCCTCAGCGATGCTGAGGCTCTTTTTATTCTGTTTTAGACCGTCCCTTGTTTCCGCTAATGTCGGTATTGATAGTGCTCCATCAATTAGCCGGCCTTTTTAAGGGCGCTTGTGTCTTTACACCAACTTTAACCGCTCAAGAGGGAAGAACGGTGGTTTCCTGGCTCTCTTCTTCAGAGAGCCCTTCCCTGTCAACTTGTCGAACCGAGTAGAGACTCTGGAGTCTTAGCATGGTCGCACACCTCCTATTGCTCTTCTCGATCACATTTATAGATCAGCGTCGAGAATTTGTCAAGACCAGCAGCACAAAAAACCAGTGGCAAGTTCTTCGGTCTCTTAACAACACGCTTAACGCCTGACAGAAATAACTTGAAAGTTGTGGCTTCCCCTGGTACTGTGGAATTAAGAGCATACTCGTGACATAACATTTGGACGAAAATTGAACGCGCTAAGCAGCTTCCACCCCGTAATCCGCACCTGGTTCGAGCGGCGTTTCGCTGCGCCTACCGAGGCGCAATCGCTAGGCTGGCCGGAGATCCTTCGCGGCGGCGATACGCTTATCGCCGCGCCCACCGGCTCCGGCAAGACGTTAACGGCTTTCCTTGCCAGCATCGACAGTCTCTGGCGGCGTGCCGAGGCCGGCGAGCTTCAAGACGCGGTCGATGTTATTTACGTCTCGCCGTTGAAGGCGCTAAGCAACGACATCCATCGCAACCTCGAAGCGCCGCTCGAGGAGATCCGGGCGGTCGCCGAAGAGCTAGGCCTGCCTCAGGCGAATATTCGTGTCACGGTCCGTACCGGCGATACCCCAGCTTCGGTGCGACAGGAGATGACGAAGCGGCCTCCGCACATTCTGATTACGACGCCTGAATCTTTATACCTCGTACTAACTGCCGAGAAAAGTCGTAAGATCCTGACGAGCGTCCGCACCGTCATCGTCGATGAGATACACGCGCTGGTACGCGATAAGCGCGGCAGCCACCTCGCTCTTACGCTCGCCCGGCTCGATAGTATTTGCGAACGCCGGCCGGTCCGTATCGGCCTTTCCGCGACTCAGCGCCCTATTGAGGACATCGCGAAGTTTTTGGTCGGCACCGAGCGCGTGAAAGGCGATGGCCAGCCGGACTGCGCTATCGTCAATCTCGGCCATCAGCGCGACATCGATCTCGCGATAGAAGTTCCGCCGACAGAGCTGCAGGCGGTCTGCTCTCACGAGCAGTGGGCCGACATCTACAGCCGTCTCGCGGAGCTCATCGGCGAGCACAGGACGACCCTTATCTTCGTCAACACTCGCCGGTCGGCTGAACGTATCGCCCATCACCTCGCCGAGCGGGTCGGCGAAGACAAGGTGGCAGCGCACCACGGGAG
>WHTN01000082.1 GCA_009377715.1 Dehalococcoidia bacterium
ATGTGGAGCGCTTCCTACGTGTCTTTGAGGAGCACTTGCGGATGACGCCTGAGCAATGGATAGTCCTGGAAAAGGTCTGGGACGACGAATCCGGCGCTCGCGAAGGCTCTTGCCAGCCCTGGCTCGTGGGAAGACGAGCATGACTCAGCGAACCAACCCAGGTGACCGCGGATGAGTCGCGGCGAAGGGCCCTTTGGAAAAGCCGACCTTCAGATACACACCGCCGCCAGCGACGGTATGGCGGACCCGCAACAGCTTTTAGAGTACGTCGAAGAGAAAACCGATCTCACCGTCATCGCCGTCACCGATCACGACGACATCCGGGGCGGCATCATGGCGTACGAGCTATGGGCTAACGGGCGCTATAGCTTCGAGGTCATCGTTGGCAACGAAGTAACGACACAGGATGGCCACCTGCTAGCGCTTTTTATCCAAGAGCCGGTGCTATCGCTTAAGCCGGTACGGGAGACGTTGGAGGCGATACACAGCCAGGACGGTCTTGCCGTTATACCGCATCCTCTAAGCTGGATGACGCGCAGTCTGGGCTCTCGCGCGATCGCTTCCATAGTGCAAAACCCGACAGAGCTAGCCTACTTTGACGGCATCGAGCTCGCGAACGATACGTTCGCAGCGAGACTCACAAGAAAGCGCGCCCGCAAGCTCAATGAAGACGTCTACCACCTCGCCGAAACCGGCGGCAGCGATGCCCACTTCCTCGAGGCGGTCGGTAGCGCACATACTGCGTTCGTTGGCTCCACCGCCGAAGACCTGCGAGCCGCTCTCCTGGAGAAGACCACCGTTGCCGTAAACGGCCGCCATCCCAGCGTAATAACCATCGGACCACGGTTAATGGCGAAACAAGCTTATCGTGGGATCACCGCAACGCCGCGCGCCTTGGGTTGGCGTCGCACCGCCAGAAGCTTCGTAAAACTTTTTCTGCACATATAGCAAGGTGTCATTCTGAGAAGCGAAAGCGACGAAGAATCCGAGCACCTAGAAACCGCTAGTGACCATGTACTCTTGAGCACGGATTCCTTCGCTTTGCCCACCAGGCGGGCTCGCTCAGAATGACGGACAAGCCGTAGGACAGGCCTTCAGGCCTGTCCGAAACTTAGGCTGACGTATAGGCCACCCACCAAGCAGACCTGAAGGTCTGCAGCTACGATTTTAGGTTTAGCGGACGTGAAACGACATAACCATAGCACAAGAGGCTATGTTGTTAGTTCTCCTGCTATTCTTTCTTGTATACTCCGCTGGTAAGGTAAAAAGGAAATGCGTATTGCTCTGGTATCTCCGTACGATTTTGGCGTCCCGAGCGGCGTCAACAGCCATATCTCCCACATGGAGAGGGAGTTCTCCGCTCTCGGCCATGAGGCCAAAATCGTTGCGCCATCTTCGCGTCCGGACCTGGCGAAAGAGCAGAACTTGATCATCGTCGACAGCCGCCCTATGGGTCTACCGGCCGGAGGCTCCGTCGCGCACGTCGCGCTCTCGCCACGCCTCGGAGCCACAGTGCGACAGCTTCTCGCTCAAGAGCAGTTCGCGGTGATCCACCTACATGAGCCGTTTATGCCTTACCTGCCGGTACAGTTCCTTCGCTTCGCAACAAATTCGGTGGCCATCGGCACGTTCCACGCGGTAAAGGACAAGGGGAATAGGCTTTACGCCCTTACGCGACCTCTGGTCGGCAGCTACATGGAGCGTCTGGATGGCCGAACGGCCGTCTCGCCGGTGGCGATCGGCCTTATCTCCCGTTACTTCCCTGGGGAGTACGAGATCATCCCTAACGGGATCGAGTTCGATCACTTTGCGGAGCCGCTGCCACCACCTCCAAGCCTCGACGACGACCGCCCGACGATTCTCTTTGTCGGGCGGCAAGAGAAGCGTAAGGGGCTGGCGTACCTACTGGAAGCCTTTGTGCACGTTAAGAAAAGGATGCCGGAAGTGCGGCTGGTTATCGTCGGGCCGGATGGCGGTATGAGACAAGGTCACATGCGCTTCGTCAGCGAAAAGGGGTTAAGGGACGTCATCTTCACGGACTTCGTTTCGTATCAGGACCTGCCTCGCTACTATCAGCGAGCGGACGTCTTCTGCGCGCCGAATCTCGGCAACGAAAGCTTCGGCCTTATCCTTATGGAGGCCATGGCTGCCGGAACCCCTGTGGTGGCTTCGTCGATAAAGGCCTTCGCCGCGCTGGTCGACGACGGCGAAGATGGTCTCCTCGTCCCGCCCCGCGACGACGAAGCTTTGGCGGCGGCGTTGCTCGAACTGCTCGGCAATCCGGAGAGGCGCGAAGTTATGGCCGGTCGAGGTCAGCTAAAAGCACAGGCATATGATTGGGGTATCGTCGCACGACAAACGCTGGCTTATTATGAGCGCGTGGCGGAAGAAAAGGGCAAGGCGGATTTGTTAAAGGCGCCGGCGTAATGAATTATGTTACGAGTACCTCCCGCTCATCCTGGCGGGTTTTATGAGCGCATAACAATACGCTCACTCTGAGCTTGTCGAAGGGCAATCATTAATGGGCATTAAGAGTTGCCATCCCGTCATGACGCTTTCGAACGCGAGAGGCAATTAAAGGTTGGAGAGAGGAAGGAAGTAGGCTCTGATTCGGAAATTTGGCACGCTTGATACAGTAATCCTCGCTCACCATCGGCTTGTCGAAGGGCAAACACAATTTGGCTGGTAAACTATTGTATGCACATGTAGGGACAGATCCTTAGGTCTGTCCAAGCGGACAGGTTCTAAAGACCTGTTCTTACGAAAAAAGCGGAGGCGCTCATGTTTCGACAAGCACATCCTGAACTTGCCGAAGGGTTCACCATGAGCGGGAATTTTAGCTCCGCTCACCCTGAGCTTGTCGAAGGGCGATGCCAAATAATATGCAAAACATCCTGCCCCATCAAAAACTAAGGCGCTTCGCCGAGCCGGTCGCGCTAGCCCTTGCGCGCGCCGGCATTACAGCGAACCAGGTCACGGTGCTGGGCGTTCTCGGCAATATCGGGGCAGCGGTGCTCATAGCGCGGGGCGATTTCCTGGCAGGCGGCTTAGTGTTATTGGCGGCGAGCGCCCTCGACGCCGTAGACGGCGCTATCGCCAGGGCCACGGGGCACGCGACCCCCTTCGGCGCTGTGTTCGACGCCGTGATGGATCGTATTTCGGAGGCGGCGGTCCTACTGGGGCTGCTGTTTTATTTCACTGACCGCGGCGAACAACAAGAGTCCGTCCTCTGCTTCGTGGCGGTGGTCGGCTCGATGATGGTGAGCTACGTGAGAGCGCGGGCGGAGTCGCACGGCTTTCCGCTGACGGAGGGGCTTTTCACGCGCACGGAAAGAGTGATCCTCCTTGGCATTGGACTTATAATAGATCAAGCGACGATAACCCTATGGATATTAGCCGTGCTTACAAACCTCACCGCTGCCCAACGCCTATACTTGGTTTGGCGTAAAGCTCAAAAGGAACCGGAAGGAAAGGAACGATGATCCCCCTACGAGACCAGGAGTTTATCAGACAACGGTTCGCCGAGGATCTGGTCGATAAGGTTCGCATCGACTTCTTCACTCAGCGCGACTTGGGGGGTCTTACCGTGCCGGGCCAGAAGGAGTGCGCATTCTGCAAGCCCACCGGCGAGATGCTTGCGGAATTGGCCGGCCTTAGCGACAAGATCGATCTGCGTACTCATTACCTAAGCGATAAACCCGCCGCGGCCGAAAAGTACGGCGTCGAACGAGTGCCGGGCATCGTAGTAAGAGCTAAAAATGGTCGCTGGTTCACCTTCTACGGCATACCGGGAGGCAACGAGTTCCCGAACTTCATCGAATCCATCGTCTCCGCTTCGAGAAACGATGACGAGGGGCTAGACGCTGACGTTAAGAAGCAGCTAAAGCGGCTTAAAGAGGACGTTTACCTTCAGGTATTTGTCACCCCAACCTGACCACACTGCCCTGCTATGGCACGTGCTGCCTATCTACTTGCTCTTAATAGCCCTCGCGTCAAGGCTTCCATTGTGGAAGTGGGCGAATTTGAGGACTTGGGCCAAAAATACCAAGTCCGCGCTGTGCCGACTACCGTCGTCAGCGATAAAGTGATGTTCCCCGGCAACGTTCCGCAGACCGTCCTCATGGACGTCATCATGCAAACCGTTGAGGGCACCATCGCGGTAGAGCCGCAAGATACCGGCGGCGCCACTACGGCGATGCCCACGCAACCGCAAAGTGGCGAACGGCGCACGCCCGGCGGGCTGATACTGCCGTAAGCGTTGGTAAGCTTATGTCATCCTGAGCGACTATGAGGAGCGAAGAATCCGTAATGTTTGGTGCTCGGATTCTTCACAGAGTTTATCCTGAGCCTGCTTAAGGGTTCAGAATGGTATAGAACGTCTCCTGTACAAGGCCGCGCTGTCAAGGAATCGCCACTACCCTAGCGCCAACGTCTTCGCAACATGACGCCGCCGGTTGCAGCAACGGCTACCACCGCTAGTCCCAGCCCGGCGATTGCAATGATGGCCACCACAGACGTGCCGTCATCCTCAGAAGAAGCAGCGTTGCCTCTCGGCTGATTGTTCGGCGCTGTCTCCTGGCGCGGCGCCTGGGTCGGGTCGCCACTTGGCTGCTGCTGCTCAGCGGTACGCGGACTGAGGCCGACGCTGGTCCTCCATTCGTCCTCCAGACCACCGAGGTCGAAGCCGTATACCGCCTCCAAGGCGTTATCGATAGTGCTCCCCTCTTTGAAGACCGCGTACAGTTCGGCGAACTTGTCCGGCCCATGCGTCTCTACGAGGTAATTGATGATGCTCCAGGCCTGCCCGTAGAAAAGGTTTACAGCGTTCGGATTGCCAGTAGGTGAGGACATGGAGCGCAGGGAAAGGACGCTATTTCGCTGGATAGCCACGTTAATAGCGCCCTCGAAGCCGCTGCCAGGGGCGTTCTGCGCATACATCGCAGTGCCTTCGTCCAGCCAGGCGGGCAGCCTCGCAAAAGGCCCTTCTCCAGCCTGCTTCGTCAGGATATGGGCAAGTTCGTGACGCAGGGTTTCGGTGGCGCCGTTGCTGAGCACGAGCACCGTATCGGATGATACGCGCTGTCCGGCGGTAACCACCTGCTGCTCGAAGGTCTCACTGCGGGCCTGCTGGGCGGGTCGCATGTCATTCGGGCTGGCGTAGACCCATATCTTTATCGGAAAAGGCGCTTGTGTATTCAAGAGTTGGGAGGTTTCATCGATAGACGCCTTGCCTGCGCCAAGGAGGTTTAGCGCGGCTGACTCGTTGCCGGCGTACCAGTACACCGTAAGATTGCCTTCCGTGGCGTTCTGCCAGCCGAAACGGGTATCTACGTATTCCAGTGTCGTAGTATCGGTCGTCAGCGTTTGGCCGTCTGACGTCTCGATCTCCCAAAAGTATTCGACCGGCGCGCCGGGGTGGATGTAAATGTTGTTCGAGTTGGTATTGAGGCGGTAGGTAGCCTGTACCTGTGAGCCGGCGGTGAAGTCCGGCTCTGCGAGGGCCGAAGCACCGTCCGGCAGGATCTTGTACCTGAGGACGACCCTTTCGATTGCGCTGCTACTACTTGCGGAGAGGCGGAAAAGTATCTCCTCCGGGAAGCGGTTCTGCACTTCGACGTTCGTAACCTGGATCGTGCCGGGCGCCTGCGCCAGCGCTTGTCGCTCACCGGCAGCTAGTGCAAGAGGCAACAAAGCTACGGCGGCTATTATAAAAGGAGAGGTTGCCAACCCCTAAACGATACAGTCCCACCATCATTGCGAACCCTTCGTCCGCGTTCGGCTGACTCAGGATAAACTCCGCGAAGCAATCTCTGGGCTGAGATTGCCACGGCCATCTGGAATGCCCTCGCAATGGCAATTATTTGCTGCTTCATGCCCCCTCTCCTTCTCTGCCCAGTGTAGCTTGTTGGTAAGCTTTTATAAAAGGATCGAGGTCGCCATCCAGGACGGCTTCGGCATTGCTCGTTTCGTAATCGGACCGATGGTCTTTCACCATCTTATAAGGGTGCAGCACGTAACTGCGAATCTGGTTCCCCCAGCCGGCCGAGACGTGTTGGCCTTTGATCCGGGCTTGCTCTTCCGCATGGCGCTGGATATCGAGTTCGAGCAGGCGTGCCGTTAGGACTTTCAACGCCATCTCCTTATTGCGATGCTGAGAACGCTCGTTTTGGCAGCTCACTACTATGCCGGTCGGTATGTGGGTAATTCGAACGGCGGTGGAGTTCTTTTGCACGTTCTGTCCCCCGCTGCCGCTCGCCCGGAATACGTCGATACGAAGGTCGTCGGGGTTGATAGCCACATCGCCGACTTCGTCCGCTTCCGGCATGACCTCGAGAAGCGCGAAAGAAGTGTGACGGGCGTGCGCTGCATCGAAGGGCGAAAGACGGACGAGACGGTGTACCCCGCGTTCGCTGCGCAGATAGCCGTAGGCGTACGGGCCCGTCACCTCTAACGTTACGCTCTTCACGCCAGCCTCTTCACCGGGCGTCATGTCTAAAATAGCTGTGCTGTAACCACGCCGTTCGGCCCATCGCAGGTACATGCGCAACAACATCTCGGCCCAGTCCATCGAATCGGTGCCGCCTGCCCCGGCATGGATGGCCACGATAGCGTAACGGCTATCGTAGGGGCCACCTAGAGCGAGGCTCAGTTCGAGTTCATCGAGCTGAGCTTTCAGCTCTACGACCGATGAGGTAACATCCGTGAGCAACTCTTCGTCGCCTTCCGCTTCGGCAAGATCGAATAGGTCCTTAAGCTCTCGCGTTCGCTGTTCGAAACTGCGCCAAGTCTCTATACGGTCGTTTATTTCGGTTAGCTGGCGCATAACGTGTTGGGCCCGCAGAGGATCGCTCCAGAAATCGGGCCTAAGGGTCTCTTCCTCTAGAGTCTTTACGTTCGTTTCCTGAGTAGGGATGTCAAAGACGGTCGACGAACTCAGCGAGGCGGGCAGAGAGCTCAGTGAGGTTATCACGTGTCTCAATCATTAGCGTTTTCCTTTCATTTCCAACTCCAAGTCAGCGATTCTCCGAATAGTCATATGGAGGATACTTCTCACACCTAGCTAGAGAGGTTATCCGAGATTATTCTAGCCAAGTCAATTACGCCCCGTGGTAATCCCTTACTCCATCCTCTTTCGATTCAAAAAGCGGGGCTAGCGATCCGTGTTGCCCCATCGCCGTTTCTCGCTGGCTCCGACCATGGCGAGCCTTCCGGCAGAAGGCCGATCACTCGCGCGAGGGCATCGGCTGGCCCTTCCAGTGCTCCCGCCAGGTGACCTTCATCGATGTAACGGTCGGCGGGTAGCCAGACAGTGAGTTTGCCCAAAGACATGTCCTTGTATAATAACGGCACGCCGAAGGCAGGCGTTTCGCCCACCTGTCCGTAGGACTTTGGCGGCCCACCGTTACTTCCACCAAGTTCCACTGTCGCGCCCTGGACGTCAAGAGCGGCCGTTATCTCTTCAAGAACGCTCTCGATGAAGAGGTTCCTGTCCATGATCCTTGTTACGGAGAGCGCTTCGCCCACTAGCTCCTTCAGTGCCTTGTGAGGATCGTGTTGCTCTTTGAAACGCTTATCCACAAAGGCCTGCAGCTGATTCTTGACTGGGGTCAGGAGGGCAACGACAGCCAGCGTGCTCATGGCGGTGGCGGCATCAGACCCCGTGTCTGTCAAGTCCGTGAAGACGGTGCGGGTAAGACCCGTCATTGCAACGAACAGCCCCGCGAGGATTGCCGTCAGGGGCACATAGACCAGCGTGCGGTTGATAATCCAGTCGATGTCATACAGTCTGTAACGCAGGATCGCGGTACTCGCTGCGAGAGCCACAAGTGCGATGCTGCCTCCGAAGGCGACCGACCAGATTTCGTCAGACTCCACGGACAGTGCAATGGCCCAGGATAGCAGGAATAGAGCCAGCGCGCCTACCGCAGCACTGGCGAACCACTTCAGTTGCAAACGTTCGATCCCTGTTGAGCGCCGGAATCTCTGGACCATCGCGAGGGCCGAGAGGCCAATCGATGGAATTAGACCGACGTACCCAATGCCTGCAACGATTTCCGGTAGGTCACCCAGCGCCGAGACCCTAAAGGGGTTATCGATTTCTGGGTACGTCTCAAGAGGCGATAACATGATCGCCAAGTCCAGAATGATCTGGTTTGCTCCGATGCCCAGGGCTACGGACCGCCACCGCCGTGATGGCAGCCTTCCATCAGGGCAGAGGAGGAAGAGAAAAGTCATCAGAGGAAGTATGCCGACGAATATCCACCCAGATACCCAGGCTGCGAACTCCACGTTGGGCAAGGATCTTGGTGAGGCTTCTAGGCCATAATTTAAGTAGGCTTCGACGAAGCCGGTTACGGCGATTGTCAGGGACACAGCACTGAATCCATGCCCAATAACGTTGCCTGGCCTGCGCGTAATAATCAGGTAAGCGAGCACGGAGATAACGAGGATGCAGGGTGCGAGAACCACGGTAACGACCAGATTTGATGCGCTGGCGCCTTCGATAAACGAAACGCTGTCCAGAGTTAGAGCGGCCGCAACGAGCACCGTTACTAGGATGCAGTTGAGCAGCGCCAGGCGACGCATCATCTGATGCTTCGCTCTCGCAGTTTGTTCAGTGGATATCATTGGCTTGTACTCGGCTGCTTCGTTTTTTGCGCTCCGTGAGTTCTTAGGGAAGTCAGCGCAGTACTTATAGCAGCGAAAGCTGCTCAGCGGTCTCTTTAGTGGCAGGCGGAAGCTCCAGGCGACCGCCAGCGAGCTTATCGGCGAGGCGGGTCGGCTCCGGCAGACGAAAGCCACGATTGAGACGCAGCGTCCACTCGACCGCTTCATCCAGCGCTATCTTATGGCCGACGGAGACGAAAAGCGGATGGACTTTATGGCGAGTGCGCAGCACAGCGCCTATAAGTTCTCCGCTGTCGCTCAAAGGCGAACGGCTGCCGACGTCTTCGCTAACTGGCTCGTATTCGCCGCAAAGGCGCGACTTGGCGCAACCGATAGCCGGTATATCGAGCAGGAGACCCAGATGGCAAGCGATGCCGAAACGGCGGAAATGAGCGATGCCCTGGCCGTCGACCAGCAAAAGGTCCGGCCGACTGTCTATCTTCGAAAAGGCCTCGGCTAGAACGGGAATCTCGCGGAAGGCGAGCAAGCCTGGCACGTAGGGAAAGGTTATCGGCACTTCGGCGACGGCGTGCTCGACCACTTCCAGGTCGGGATAGCTCAGCACAATCACTGCAGCGCGCCCGCGCTTCCCTTCCACCGAGATGTCTGCTCCGGCGACTAGCTTAACGGACGCTTCATCGACATGACCTTGCCGGACTACTTGCGCCGCCAGCTCACTTTGGGTGCGGATAGCCTCGGCTGGGGATACGTTCCATGGGTGAAGCTGCGTGATTTTCACTATATCCAATTATATAGAGCCACAAAATAACCGACAAGAAAAAAAGTTTTCATAAAATTCTAATTGACATTGTTTATGGCAAACCTTTATACTCTGGAACACTCATGAAACCCTCCTGCGGACTCCCTTGATCTAAAAACGTAAGGCGGCAAGTTGTTACCTCCTCAGCGCCTCGTTATACTGCTCGCCGCTTTCCTCACGGCGGCTTTCGTATTTCTGCCACAACGCAACGCTCAAGCTGAACCTGTCGTTACCATAGACCTCTACCCCGGCTGGAACATCTTTATGTACGTCGGCCCCACTCAACCGGTGGCAGACGCCCTATCTCCGATAAACGGCAAATACAGCGTTGTCCACAGCCTAGAATCCGCCCAGCAGGAATGGGAAAGTTATGATCCCAGCGCGCCATTCCTCAGCGATTTGCAAGAGCTAGAAAAATTCTCGGCGTACATGGTCCTGATGACCGCTGATGGCTCCCTGATCTTCGATGCCGGCTCCGTACCGTCTAATTCTCTGCCAACGCTGCACGAAGGTTGGAACGTGTTCGGCTACTTCGGTGACACCGCAGCGGTGGGCGATGCCCTAACGTCGATAGACGGTCGGTACAGCATCGTCTACGGCCTTAACGCCGACGCCCAGCAGTGGCTCAGCTACGATCCGACCGCTCCCTTCCTCAGCGATCTTACTCAACTTCAGCAATTCGGCGCATACGTGATACTTATCACCGAAGGTAGTGATAGCGAAGTGGTCGTCATAGGCCCCGTGCCACCGGAGCCGCCGCTCACGCCGGACGGGATCGTTGAAGCGGGGCAGGACTTGGCGGAAGCAACCACGTTGAACGGCTTCCAGATCGCGTTCATCGCCGATGCGACGTCAGGCGCCAACGCAAGCGTCCTAGACAGCGACCTGGTTGAGATGGCTGCGAATACGATGGACGTCGCCCAAATCGCGACCACGCTAGCAGATAACCTGACGGCTCAAAATGACTACAGCGAAAACGGCGGGCAGCCAGACCTCTATTACGCGGTGGGCCGCGTCAGCTACGCGCTGGTGATCGAGGCGCAGAACCTGCGAGACGGCCTTGCCTCAGGCAGCATCACGTCAGCAGCGGCAGCGAAGACCCTCGCCGAATACGGGACGGCCCTCTGGAACCCAGGGCCTTCGCCGTTCGTCACCCCTTCCGCGCGTATCTCGACTATCCATCTGTGCTCGACAGCTTGCAAAGCATAAGCCCTGCCGATGCGACCGCTCTGCTAGGCCAGCTAGGCAACGGGGCAACGCTGGAAAGCTGGCTCGCTGTTCCGCCAATACGGTCACAAAGACGCTTAACTTCGGGC
>WHTN01000083.1 GCA_009377715.1 Dehalococcoidia bacterium
ATGCCGTTGAAGAAGACGATGGTCAAAGAGATCCGCGTTATAAGCTCCGGCGGGTCGTCTCGATATAAAAGTAACATTACGGGTGTGAGCAGGAAGCCGCCGCCAGCGCCGACCATAGTGCCTAAGACAGCGATCCCGAACCCGAGAAACGGTAGGAGGAACCAAATCAACTCAGACAAGATGCTTAGAATATACAGTAACACTATCCTTCACTAATATTATTACCCAAAGCTATAGACGCTAGGCCCATTTGCAATGACTCTGTTATAAATAAACACCTGTCTTTACGCTTTAACCATGCCCTAGAATGGACGATCGGTGAGGACATTTAGAGTAGGAGGGAGAAGGATTTGGAGTTACGAAGCCGTTCATGGAGGAGAGAGATATTCGCAGGAAAGTTTTGGGGGATGATGGCCTTAGGCCTTGTAGTGGGCCTTAGCGCTATCGCAATCGCCTGCGGTGATGATGATGAGGACAACAGCTCTACAAGCCCACCGGCTACCACAACCAGCCCTTCACTGGGAGGGGGAAGCCCCTCGCCTGCCGGACAGGGCAATACGCAACAACTCGAAGCGGCCATTCGTGATACTGCCGACGCCTGGAACGATGGTGATGTACAGAGGTTCGTCTCACACTTTATTCCTCAGGCATTGCAGGAGGAGTTTGGCGCCACGCCTGAGGAATTCGCTCAATCCGGCGCTGAGTTTCTGGGCGATCCGCCGATAAACGTTCAAAATATCTCCAACGCGCGGGTTTCCGGCACGTCCGGGACGGCGGATATCGAGTTGGCATTTGGCAATTTGGTTCAGGGCGAGCGATGGGCAATGGTCAACGAAGGTGGCACCTGGAAAGTCCAGTCCAGCGAGAGCATAACCGTTAACATTCCCAGCGGGGTGACGGCCGTCGATCTTGGTCTGAACGAATTCGCCTTCGTCTTTAACCGCAGCCAGATTACCGACGGTAATATCGCTTTTAGAGTCGAGAACGAAGGCGAGCAGCAACACGAGGTGATTCTCGCAAAGATTCCAGAAGACGCAAACTTACAGGAACTGATTCAGTCGGATGAAGAGCCGGAGGGGGTTGAAACGATCGGCTTTTACGGGCCTGCTGATCCCGGCGACACTACGAACCTGATCTTCGCAGATGATTTGGAGGCTGGTCGTTACGCCTTGCTCTGCTTCCTTGAGGATGAAGAGACTGGTCAGCCTCACGCCTTGCTCGGAATGATTTCGGAGTTCAACATCCAGTAGCCCTCATTTCGAAAGCGTTGCGTGGGCCGTCCATTAGGACGGCCCCGCTTTTTGTGCCGTCGAGCGCCCATGTTAGAATGAAGTGCAATGACTGTACGTGTACGCTATGCCCCTTCGCCCACCGGTGAGCCGCACGTGGGCAACATCCGTACTGCTTTGTTCAACTGGCTCTTCGCCAGGCGTGAGGGTGGGCGGTTCATCGTCCGTATCGAGGACACCGACCAGACGCGGCTCGTGGAAGGATCGGTCGAGAAGATACTGGACGGCCTGCGCTGGCTCGGCCTCGATTGGGATGAAGGGCCCGAAGCCGGTGGCGAGTACGGCCCGTATTTCCAATCGGAGCGGTTGCCCTATTATCATCAAGCCGTCGAAGACCTCCTGAGGTCTGACGATGCCTATCTCTGCTTCTGCTCGCCCGAACGGCTCGAGCAGGTGCGGGCGGAGCAGGCGGCCCGCAAAGAACCGCCACGCTACGACCGCCATTGCCGCGACCTAACCGATGACGAACGAAGAGAGCGCGAGGCACAAAGTCTGATACCGGTTGTGCGTTTCAAGACGCCTCTCTCCGGCCAGACAAGGTTCAACGATCTCATCCGTGGCGAGATCGTCTTCGAAAATGCGGTCCTTGACGACTTCGTAATCTTGAAGTCGGACGGTTTTCCGGTCTACCACCTGGCGAGCGTCGTCGACGACCACGTGATGGAGATCACCCACGTGATGCGCGCCGACGAATGGCTGCCCTCCACACCGAGACACGTATTGCTGTACGCCGCGCTCGACATAGAGCCGCCGGTTTTCGCCCACATGCCAATGATCGTCGGCCCGGATAGGGCGAAGCTGAGCAAGCGCCACGGCGCCGTGTCTATCGGCGAGTACAGCCGACAAGGCTTCCTGCAGGAGGCGATGTTTAACTTCTTGGGCTTGCTCGGCTGGTCGCTCGACGACCACACCGAGATCATCTCCAAACAGCAGTTCGTCGAGAACTTCAGTTTGGAGCGTATCGGCGTCACGGCGGCTATCTTCGATATGGAGAAGCTGACCTGGATGAACGGCGTCTACATCCGCCAGCTTTCGGCCGAAGACCTCACCGATCGTATGCTTCCATTCCTGGACCGCGACCTGCCGCCGTCGATAGACCGCCCGCTCGATATAAGCTACGTCATGCAGATAACGCCGCTTATTCAGGAGCGGCTAAAGCGCCTCGACGAGGCCGCTGAGCTCACGGACTTCTTCTTCGCCGGCGACGAACTGCCTTACGACCTATCGCTGCTCCTTGGCAAGCGCTTCGCCGAGAACAGCGCCGGCGCGCTCGCCGCTCTGCACGCCGCGTACGTAATCCTGGCGGAAGCTTCCATCTGGAAAAGTGAGACGTTGGAGAGTTTTCTGCGGCCCCTTGCGGATAAGCTTGAGCTGAAGACCGGCGACTTTTTCGGCTTGTTGCGCGTTGCCGTCACGGGCCGCACCGCGGCCCCGCCGCTATTCCAGACGATGGCTGCGCTGGGTCGGGATAGGACGCTGGCGCGGCTGGACATAGCGGCCCAGCGCCTCGACGACAGCGTTGCCGCGCCCCGCTGAATCTGGTACAATCGCTGAGCGGCTTTTGGGGAGTCGTCTAGCGGTAGGACAGCGGACTCTGGATCCGTCAGCGGGGGTTCGAATCCTCCCTCCCCAGCCAGATGGGCGTGGCGCATTCGTCTAGCGGCCCAGGACACCGCCCTCTCAAGGCGGAGATCGCGGGTTCGAATCCCGCATGCGCTACCAAAGCAATATTGGATTGAGCCTCCTGTTGATGCGAAAAGCGATCAGGGGGATCAGCAATTGTGGCCATTTTTGTGGCCGTCTTGTCGAGAAGGAACAAAACACGGCGAGGTCTCAATCGCCTCTATCAGACCAGGAACAGCGGTGCATCAATGTGGTTTGCAGGTATCTGGAAGACCGCTTTGGCGGTTCTTGGTCCGTTCAAACCATTTTAGACAATATTCATCTGTCTGAGCCTAGTCCTGAGGCGATTGTCGGCAACGGGGAAATGACGGCCGCCATCGAAGTAAAGCGTCTTACTGGCGATTCGGTACTCCAGGCGTATACTTCGAGCCTCCTCTCGAATGAGAAATTCCTTACCCCATCATGCGGCGGTTCCTATTACTTAGTCCCTCCGCTAGATTTTCGTCTTCCAATGGCGCAAGAATTACGGCGATTAGTAAAGCGGGAGACTGAACGGGTAGCCCAGATGCTGGCTCCGGGACAACGAGGAGCGATTCGGATACCGCGGCAAGGGCATATTGCTTTGATTTCACAGTCTAGTCCCGGTTTCATTAGCTGCTTACACCAAGGTCCTCATTCGGATCTAATCGGCAAAGTGCAAGATCAAATCAACGGGAAGTTTATGCTGGTCGACGAAGGGCTAGAGCATTCCTTCGTCACTGAGGAATGTCAGACGGCTTTCGTACAGGCGGTAGTCAATGCTTGTAATGCACGCCGAAGCGGCGACGCCGAGCCGTTCGGATGGGAAGAGGAGTGGGAGCTCGGCAGAAACGATGAATACGACACGGATGGTGAGGATGGCGTATGGATAGTGGCAGTCACGGAAGCACGCTCGATGCCGGAGAGCGTGGAGGAGTGCGTGCATTCCATGGTGCAGAAGGCCATAAAGAAGTTTGAAAGCAGACGTTGGGCAGATCTACATTTTATCGTTCTGGAGGCCTCCCTGTTTGCTCCTACAACCCTGGCAGCCGAAGCGGTCAAATCGTTCGCGCTAAGCGACCGAAGTAGCGTTGATAGCATTCTTCTGGTGGACGGTGAAAACATCTTTGAAGCTGAAGAGCTAGCCGCGTCTCTGGCGAAAGACGTTGAGACGAAAGAGAAACAACGGGAACTGCTTATTATCAACCGGGGGTCTCCGAAGAACGAGTACAGCGATTCAAGGAGGATTATATAAAGGGCAGACGGGATATAGGTGCTGCCGAGAAAATATTCGTCTACAACGGTGCTTTCGAATATCGAAAAGAAGAACGTGAAGATGCATGCTTTGGCTTCAATGTATTGGTCCACAAGGGGCCCTTCGTTGAGGGCTCGAATTACGGCGATTTAAACGGATGGCAATTCGCGGTAGCGGAGGAACGACGGCTTCTGAACGATTTGCACAGCCTCATGGCCGCGGCCGTCGATCAAACGGGCCATTCGCTGCCCGAACCAATCGAGCACGAGCCCAGTGCAATTCTATTAACTACGACGAGGATGTCTAAGCTATTGGAGGACCAAAGCTACAGGCCCACTTTGATAGTCGTTGCTACGCACCTTGATAGCGATGCTTACATCGCACTGGAGCGCGGCCTCAGTGTACCAGGCTGGGACCTAGACGAGGACTTGAGGACAAACTGGATTTTAGGCATTCACGCTAATTGCCCTGTTCTTTACTTAAATGAACCGGACCTCAACCGTCTCTTATGTGGTGGATGTACCGAAGTTTGCGACCCTGGTTCAATTCGACCCGCCCCTGGAGCTTCAAGTAAAGGCCATAGACGATGAGCAGGCCGGACAAATCCTTCAGGAGAGGCCGGAACTTGGGCTTGATATGCAGGCGTTGCGTTCGAGAGTCGCCCTGCGTCTATACCAATCCTATGCGTTTGATGTCCGTGATCAGCATGCCGTTTGGAGCGCCAAACTTTCAGCTTTTTAAGGAACGCTCATCTCGATGAGTGCTAGTCTACGCCTAGGCTCCAGAACACTAGTGTCTGGAGCCTTTACGCAAAAGTCGATCATCTCAGCCTAAGCGCCCTATTTGCGATTGGCTGAAACCGCAGTATGATACCCGCGATGAAATAGCGCCAAGTCTCCGCGCTAAAGCCACCGACGAAAACGTCTGCGAAGGAGTGGTCGATGGAAGTTAAGCCCGCGTTTGTTAAGGCTCCCTATCACATCTATTACGAAAGGCTCTCGCCCCACACGCCGAGCGATGCTGCGCCCATCGTCATGCTGCACGGCAGCGCTCATACGGGCGTTTGCTATCGCGTGACGCCGGACGGGCGCCCAGGCTGGGCAGACTTGTTCGTCGAGGCGGGCCGCACCTGCTACGTCGCGGACTGGCCCGGGATCGGGCGCTCCGGCTACGTGCCACCTGAGACGATCGACTACGCCTTCATGACGGAAGGCTACGCGGAGTTAGTCCGCTCCATCGGCGAGCCGCTCATACTTCTCGTCCATTCGATGACCGGGCCGGTGGCCTGGAAACTAGTCGAGCAGATGGGCGACCAGATATTGCAGGTCGTCGCTATAGCCGCCGGCCCGCCCGGCAACATCGCTTCGAGCGTCGAGCCTAGGGGCCATGTCGTGGATGAGCAGCCGGGCGCCACCACCTTTCGCTTCGGCCCTGTCACCTTCGCGATCGATCACAACGAGCCGTATGTGAACACGCCGGAATACCTGGAACGGCAGGCGCTCGGTGGCTCCAAACGCTTTCCTCGGGAAAGCGTAGGCCCGTGGATAGCCTCCCAGCAGGAGACGTCGCCTCGCCTGCTGCTGCAACGTCTGAACTGGCGGGACAGCCTCATTCGAGTCGAGGAGTCGGCGGGCTTTCGCGGCAAGCCGATAACGTACATTACGGGCACGAACGATACTGCTCACCCGCGCGAGCACGACGAAGCGATTGTGGAGTTCCTCAGAGGTTTCGGAGCCGACGCGGAACTGGTGTGGCTGGGAGACCTCGGTATCGAAGGTAACGGTCACATGCTGATGCTCGAGGACAACAGCGACGAGATAGCGAATCTTATCTTAGGACGGCTAAAATATTGACTACGGATCCGATGTAGATAGAACCTCGGTAGGGATACTTAGCGATATGCAACTTAAGGTGGCGACCTGGAACGTTAACTCAATACGGATTCGGCTCCCACGTTTACTTCTCTGGCTAGAGGAGCATCAGCCCGATGTCATGGCTCTACAGGAAGTGAAGGTTATGGAGGAGCTATTTCCTTACGCAGCGCTCAGGGAAGCCGGCTACTCTGCTGTCGTGGCAGGCCAGCGAACGTATAACGGCGTCGCGATCCTCACCAAGACAGAAGTTGCGGAAGTCGGCAGGGGTTTGCAGGAGATGGCCGAAGATACAGCGGCCCGGCTCATTGTGGCAGACGTTGCCGGAATCAAGATTGCGTCTATTTACGTTCCCAACGGCGGAACGGTTGACTCCGCGAAGTACGCATATAAGCTGGAGTGGCTGCGCTGCCTCAAGTCGTTCTTGGCTACGCAAGACGTGAGCCGGCCTCTCATAATTTGCGGCGATATGAACATCGCGCCGGACGAACGGGATGTCGCTAACTCAGAGCGATGGGAAGGCACCGTTCTCTACAACGAGGATATGCGCGGCGAGTTTGCCAATATTCTTGCGCTGGGTTTCATCGATGTGTTTCGTCAGTGCAATCAGGATGGCGGGCTCTATTCGTGGTGGGACTACCGGCAGCTAAGCTTCGTTCGCAACGATGGCTTACGCATCGACCACATCCTGGCCAGCAACGGTCTCGCTGGTTGTTGCACTGCGGCTGGAATCGACCGGGATATGCGTAAGGGCGAGGCGCCTTCGGACCATGTGCCGGTATGGGCAACGTTCGAAGTGGGCTGAACTCGGACCGCATAGCGGAAGCGAACGAGCGACAACGACGGACACGGGAGCAGTTATGAAATCTATAGAATTGGACTACTCTAAGCGCTGCGCAGATGAGCCTGGCAAGAGTCACAATCGCTGGCATCCCGACATCCCGCCGGTTCTCGAGGTAGACCCAGGCGAGGAGGTCGTCCTTCAGACGCGTGACGCTACCGATGGTCAGATAAGCTGGGATTCGACAGTTGTCAGCCTAGCGAATATGAACCCCAGCCTGGTACATCCCCTTACAGGCCCTGTCTGGGTGAACGGCGCCGAGCCCGGCGATCTGCTGGAGATTGAGACGCTGGCTATAGAGCCGGCTACATTTGGATATACAAGCTTTGGGGGCGGTCTCGGCCTGATCGACAACCTGTTTTCCGAGCGTTACCTCGTCAGGTGGTCCATGAAGGACGGTTACGCGGAGTCGCTGGATCTCCCGGGCGCGCCGTTCATGGGAACGATCGGTGTGGCGCCATCGAGGGCGCTGCTTACGGAGATTTTACGGAGGGAGACCGAACTGCGCGAGCGCGGGGGTTCGGCCCTGCCGCCGAATTCGGCTGGCGCCGTGCCAGCGGTCGAACCCATCGCCTCCGAAGGGTTGCGAACGCGGCCGCCGAGGGAGAACGGCGGCAACATGGATATCAAGGGCCTCACTGCCGGGTCGCGGCTTTTTCTACCGGCGTTCGTGCAGGGGGCGCTATTCTCCGCCGGTGACGGCCACTTCGCCCAGGGGGACGGCGAGTGTTGCGGCACGGCCATCGAGATGACGGCGACGCTGCATGTTCGGTTCCGAATCCATAAAGGAGAGGCGGCGCGCAGGCGACTCAGCTTCCCATTTTTCGAGACCACCGAAACCAAGCCTGCTCTGCAGGAGGCTGGAGAGCGTTTTCTAGTGGCTACCGGCTTTCCGATCGCGGACGGCAAGAACGAGTCCGGTGACGCTACCGTAGCCGCCAGGAACGCCGTAGAGAACATGATCAAGCTGCTCTGCGAGAGAGGCTATTCCCGAGAACAGGCGTATGCGATATGCAGCGTGGCCGTTGACCTGAGGCTGAGCGAAGTGGTCAATCTCCCCAATTTCGGCGTATCAGCGCATTTGCCGCTCGGTATTTTCACGTCTTAGCGTGGTTGTATGGTAACGAAAACCGCTTTTCGCTGGGACGGAGGCGAGGTGTCCGGGGTCTGGCATCGAAATCCTGAGGCAACCCAGGCGTTGTTACTGGCCCATGGTGCAGGCTACAACATGAACACGCGCCTGCTCATCGATATCGCCGACGCTCTGGCCGAACGCGGCGTCAGCGTACTGCGGTTCAACTTCCCTTACACTGAGGCGGGACGGCGCGCGCGATCCTCAGCAGCGCCTCGAACAGTGTTATGCCGCCGTCGCGAGGGCGGTCGCTGAGGAGTTTCCGAAGCCGGTGCTCGGCGGTAAGTCGATGGGCGGACGGATCGCTTCGCATATCGTGGCGGACGGCTTTCCAGCGGGCGGGCTAGTCTTTTTAGGCTACCCGCTACATCCAGTCGGAAAGCCGGAGCGCATTCGCAGCGCGCACCTGAAGGATATCGACGTTCCGATGCTGTTCCTGCAAGGGACGCGCGACTCGTTCGCTACGCTGGAGCTGCTGCACAAGACCGTTGCGTCGCTCAGCCTAGCGACGCTTGTGGAGATCGACGGCGGCGACCACTCGTTCAAGGTCGCAGGGCGATCAACGCAGCAGATCAACCAAGAGCTCGTCGAGGCCATTACGCCTTTTCTGGCCGAATCTCCGGCGCTGTTTCCTAAATGCGCAAGAGTCCTGTAATCTATTGAACGAAAAGTTCAAGGTCAGGTTCTAACATGATTTACCATTTTTATCGTGCTCATTGTAGTCGCCATCGTGGCTGCAATATTTGCGACCCAGATCACTCAGTCGGGACGACGAAGTAGTTTCGACCACTTCGACAGCACCATAAGCCGCGATTTTGGAGAACGCGACCCGTTTGCTGAGCCTGAAGACCTGACTGGCACTTTGCTACGAAGGTTTATCGGCTACTCAGCTTGGCTTCTAGTGGCCGCCGTCGTTATAGCAGCTATCGTCGTCCTCGTAAGCAGTTAGTCAGGTCAAGGAGGCCATCGATGGAAGGTAGGTATCCACGGGCAGTCTATTGGGGGCTGAGCGAACTGCTCGACCGGTCACACGAAGCCGGGTTCAGCGGCTGGTACCGCCGCTTTCACATCCCGGATAGCACCCATACCGGCGTGTTCTCCTACGCCACACGGTTCGTCAATCCCCGCGCTGGTGAGGGCGACGGCTACTCCCTGGTGATATATGAGATGCACAAAGAGATAGACCTTTTTGAGGCTTGGGAGTCGATTTGGAAGGCCCCTCGCGCCTCTAATGGCGCTCACCAGTTCGACGCCTGGCGCCCGTTAGGTTCGGGCGTATATGAGCGCATCGGCGGCGAATACAGCGCGAAGTACAACAGGCCCGTGCGGGGCGTATACGCTGTTGTCGCTAACTGCATGCCGGGGCGAGAGGACGAGTTCAACGCCTGGTATGAGGATATACACATCGGAGACCTTCTGGAGACCGGCCTCTTCTATACCGCCTATCGCTATAAGGCCATAGACCTATCGAAGCTGCGCGGCGGCGTCGAGGCAGGCGAATACCTAGCCATATACGAGACTGATCGGGACCCGTACAAGGCGGAAGAGGCCTTGAATGCGCACAGACCGAGGTTACGCTAGGCCGGCAGGATGTCGGACACCATCAAAGGCGTGCGAAGGTTCATCGGCTACCGCGACTGGCCGGCCGATTAGCATCGACGATAGACATTACTTACCGTCGCACGAGAGCTGATGTTTCTGTGCGGTTGTGGCGCGGTTCCACTCCACCCGCTACGATCTGGGTGGATAGCCAGAGGTATGCGGCTATGTTTATCCCCGTAATTATAAGTTGAAGGGTTAGCGGCATCGCGTACTGCTCCATTCCAGGTAAGGGGAAAACGTAATTTAGGTTCAGCAAGGAAGAGACCGACACGACTATGTACAGCGCTAGCCAGCGCGCCCCCATGAGCGTGACGGGTGCGAGCAACGCTAAGGTCGGGAACAGGTACCGCTCGTGCATTTTCATCGAAAGCACGAAGAAAGAGAACACGAGGTAAGCCGCGAGCAGAAATATTTGGAATGGGTGTTTGATGCGGATGAACCCGACGGCCGTTACACAGACAGCGAGGAACAGAAGGATCTGGGAGGCATCGGCGTAGGTTACGCCGCCGAATATCTCAGACGTGGGACTTTTTTCGCCGATACTCTGCGCCGGCCACCAGAGGTTCCAGGCGCTGACCGAGACCTCGTTGCCGCTGCTGAATATTTCTTCGTAAATACGCTTAACGTCCGATCCTTGGCCGCTCGTGAAGAAGTAGGCCAGGCCGACCGCAACAGTAGCCGCGGCCAGCGCCCAAGCCTTAAACGTTCTTGCCATGGGACCTGTGGCCACAGTCACCAAACTCAGCAACGGCGCCAGCACAATTGGATGCGGCTTGATCAGGAAGCCCACAGCCAGCGTTGCCCAGGCGATGAATACGCGATCGGCGCGGACCAAAGCCAGGGATCCCACTATCGCCGCGGTGATCAGCGAATCGATCTGCCCCCAGTAAGCGGAATCGTAAATGACCGTCGGGTTGAAGGCATAAAGGGCGGCTACCAATAGGGCCGATCGCGTCGCCTTAGCGTTCTGCCGGTCGGCGGTAGTGCTCGGTAGGTCGCTCTGCTCGGCCGGTTGGAGGAGGCGCTTAGTCGTCACGTACAGTAGGGTTATGGCGAGAAGGTCGCCGAGCAGGCCAGGGATC
>WHTN01000084.1 GCA_009377715.1 Dehalococcoidia bacterium
GCCTCGTTTTCGAACCGCCAAAGGAATTAGAGGTTGAAGGCTTGCCCGAGGACGCGAGCCATGAGGAGCGTGAGCACGCGTTCGAGGAAGCAGCGCAGGAAGAGGGCGTTGACCTGGAGGAGAGGAGTTTCGGAGTACTGATCCCCTTCTTCCGCAGCCTCAACACCGATGTCAATACTCCACTTGCCCTGGCTATCGTCTCATTCGTTTTCGTGGAGTACTGGGGAATAAAGAATCTCGGCCGCGGAGTATATCTCTCCAAATTCTTTAACTTCAGCAAGCTAAGGCAAGGCAAGATCACAGAAGGCCTTATCGACGTATTCGTTGGTTTTCTTGAGTTACTTTCCGAGTTCATCCGCATCGTCAGCTTCACTTTCCGTCTCTTCGGCAATACTACGGCCGGCGAGGTACTTCTGCTGATCGCAGCGTTCCTGATACCGTTCTTTTTACAGGATGTGCTGGCCTACCCGTTAGAGTTATTCTTCGGGATGATTCAGGCTTTCATCTTTGCGACGCTTACGCTTGTATTCGCTGTGATGGCCGTAGCACATCATGGGCCGGAACAGGAGCACGATCACCCTGGTGAGGAACTAGGTACTGAACATCACGATACATTAGGTTTGAAGGCATAAGAGCCTCAGCAAGCAATCAAGGAGGGAATAGAAAGAATGGATTTCTTGCAGCTGTTGTTCCTAGCCGCCGCCGGCCCGGTGTCCACTTTAGTTGGAGTGGTCTCACAGGAGGCAGAGGCAGGGCAAATAGTCATAAGCGACGAAGGCCTAAGACTCATCGCCGCTGGACTAGTGATGGGCCTCGGCGCCCTGACGACGCCTATCGGCATCGGCCTTCTGGTCGGGCGGGCGATGGAAGCGCTGGGGCGCAATCCGGAGGCGCTGCCCGCGATTCAGACTAACATGATCCTGGCCGTTGCGTTCTGTGAAGCTATCGCCATCTACGCTCTGGTAGTGGCTGTGATGATTGGGTTCGTGTTCTAAGAAAAGAGAATCGAATGTTACCGAGGGGAGGTGGAGAGTAGTGGAAGCGTTAGGGTTTAACCTGCCGAGCCTTCTCGCGCAGCTGGTTAACTTCACTATCCTGCTGCTTCTCTTCAGAGCTTTTCTTTTCAAGCCCCTGTTGGGGGTGATGGATGAGCGACGCCGCCGCATCCAGGAGTCTCTAGAGGCGGCGGACCGCATGCGCGATCGAGAGACGGAGACGCAAAAAGAGACGCAAACAGCCTTAGAGGAAGCGCGTCGAGAGGGTCAGGCGTTGATCGCCCAAGCACAGCAGATAGGAAGTCGCATCCAGGAGGAGTCTCGCCAAGCAGCCCAGCGGGAAGCCGATGTGTTGCTACAGCGCGCCCGCAGCGAGATCGCGCTGGAGCGCGACAACGCTATCAGCGAAGTGCGCCGAGAGTTCGCTGACCTGACGATCACAGCGGCCGAACAGGTAATTAAGCAGTCTCTCGATAGACGAGCACATCAGCGCCTCATCGACGAGGTCCTGGCGGAATCGGCCACACCTGGCGATAGAGGACAAGCTTCGACCAATGGAAATTAAGGTCTGTGCCAGCCCGCGAATTAGCAGCTAAACGTTACGCTCAGGCGGCCTTCGACCTGGCGAAGTCGATGGGCACCGTCGACCAGTGGGCAGACGATTTAGGCCTCACGGCCGTAGTGATGGGCGACCCCGAGATCAATGGATTGTTGGGAAGCACGCGCATGCCACAGCCGGCAAAGCATCGGCTTCTGGAACAAACGTTGATCGGAGTCAGTCCGCTGGCCCTAAACTTCGCCAACCTCCTGGTCAGCAAAGGCCGTTCGGAAATTATCGGCCACGTGCTAGAGGAGTATCAGAGACTGCTGGAAGAAGAGAAGGGTATTGCCCACGCTGTTGTTACTACGGCAGTGCCTCTAAGCGATGAAGATCGCGCGGCCGTGACACAGAAGTTGAGCGATATTACCGGCCAGCAGGTATCCGTGAACACAAAGGTCAACCCAGATATCATCGGTGGTCTGGTTGCGCGTATCGGTGATACACTGATCGATGGAAGCGTGCGCAGTAGACTCGAAAGCCTGCGACGGAACTTGGTAAGCGGATAGCTATGGCCGCCGAAACGATAACGAAAGACCGATTTCTCCACCAACTCGCGGCAGAGCGGAGCCATCTAATCGCTGCAATCGCCGGATTATCCGAGGAGCAGATGTGCCGACCTGGCACCATGGAACAGCAGTCCATTAAAGACCTGTTAGCGCACATCACTTTTTGGGATGAGCAAGCGATCGCCAACCTAGAACTGATGCTCAGCGGTCGTAGCGATGAGATCGTACGGCCCGCCGGTGATGAGGGGACGAATGCCTGGAACGACCGTGAGCTCCAACATCGGCGCGACCGAACTTTGGCCGATGTCATCGGTGAGCTAGAAGAGCGACGCCATGAGACACGCAACCTTGTCGGGGGTAATTTGGTATGTCCATAAGACCTGAAGAGATCGCCTCTATCATACGGAAGCAGATAGAGGAGTTCGGCACCGCAATTACTTCGGTCGACGTCGGTACGGTCGTTGAGGCAGGCGACGGCATCGCCCGCGTCCATGGACTTAAGGGCGCGATGTACAACGAGCTTCTCGAGTTCCCGAACGGTATCATGGGGCTATCCCTGAACCTCGAAGAAGATACGGTCGGCGCGATCATTCTCGGCGATTACACCGACATCAGCGAGGGCGACGAAGTCCGCTCCACGGGCCGCATCGTCCAGGTGCCGGTCGGCGACGGCCTGCTGGGCCGCGTGATCGACCCATTGGGCCAGCCGATGGACGATAAGGGGCCAATCCGTTCCGACAAGACCTGCCCCGTAGAACGTATCGCGCCGAACGTCGTAGCGCGCCAGGCGGTGAACACACCAGTCCAGACCGGCATCAAGGCCATCGATGCCATGATCCCGATCGGCCGGGGACAGCGTGAGCTTATCATCGGCGACCGCTTCACGGGAAAGACCGCGATCGCTATCGATGCGATCATCAACCAGAAGGGCGGTGACCTCGTCTGTATCTACGTCGCCATCGGTCAGAAGTCAGCAAAGGTGGCACAGGTAGTTGCAACGCTCGAAGAGAACGGCGCTATGGACCACACCGTTGTCGTGGCGGCAGGCGCGGCAGACCCGGCCGCCCTCCAGTACCTGGCACCATACGCCGGATGCACGATCGGCGAGGAGTTCATGGAACAGGGTAAAGACGCCCTGATCATCTACGACGACCTTTCGAAGCACGCTTGGGCGTACCGCCAGATGTCACTGCTCCTACGCCGGCCGCCCGGCCGCGAGGCGTACCCCGGCGACATCTTCTACCTGCACAGCCGCCTGCTGGAGCGTGCAGCAAGGCTATCGGAGGAGTTCGGCGGCGGCAGCCTCACGGCTCTGCCAATCGTCGAGACGCAGGCGGCAGACATCTCCGCCTACGTTCCTACCAACGTCATCTCTATTACGGACGGCCAGATCTATCTTGAGGCAGAGCTATTCAACGCCGGCAATAGGCCGGCAATCAACGCCGGTCTTTCGGTGTCCCGTGTCGGCGGCGCAGCCCAGCGACGCGCGATGCGCCAAGTCGCCGGCCGCTTGCGACTCGACCTCGCGCAGTTCCGCGAGCTACAGGCCTTCGCCCAGTTCGGCGCTTCGGAGCTCGATCCGGCGACGAGACGGCAGTTGGAGCGTGGTCAGCGCATCACAGAGGTACTAAAGCAGCCGCAGTACCAGCCAATGAGCATGGCCGAAGAGGTATCGATTATCTACGCGACGGTCAACGGCTTTTTGGACGACGTGCCGGTGAACAAGGTGCAGGACTTCGAGATGGCTTTCCACAAGTTCATCGCGTCCAACCACCCGGAGATCCACAGCGGCCTAACGGAGAAGCGCGAGATCACACCCGACATAGATGAGCAGTTGCGAACGGCGATCCGTGAGTTCAAGGAGACGGTGCCATATTAAGCCACGGTATACATAGCTCGCTCATGGTTCGACAAGCTCACCACGAGCGGGTTAAATCTTCGCTCACCCCGAGTCTATCGAGGGACACATAATGTTGAGGGGCCAAGAATAAATGCCAACGCTTCGCCAGATAAAACGTCGCATTCGATCTGTGCAGAACACGGCCAAGATAACCCGCGCTATGGAACTAGTGGCGGCCTCAAAGATGCGCCGCGCCCAGGGCAGAGCTCTGACTACACGATCGTATGCGGAGCGGCTACGCTGGCTGCTGGCAGACCTCGCTGAGAACATCCCTCTGATCGATCCCGGCGCCCTACCGCCACTCCTGCAAACGCGCGACGTACAAAACATAGGGGTTGTCCTCATCACGCCGAACAGAGGTCTTTGCGGCGGTCTCAATGCCAACCTCAACCGTCGTACGGCGACTTTCATTCTTGAGCAGAGCGGCACGCCATCAAAATTCGTGACCATCGGTCGCAAAGGCCGCGATTTCGTCGCCCGGACAGGTCAAAACTTGATCGCCGATTTCAGCGAGTTTTCAGACAACCCCACGTACGAGGAAGTAATACCGATCGCCCGCGTGGTAACCGAGGCTTACATCTCCGGCGAGATCGACAGGGCCTATATCATCTATCCACTATTCGTGAACACTGTAGTCCAACAACCCACCGTGCTTCCGATCTTGCCGATCGAGCCACCAGCCGATCGTGATACGCACGAGGTGGACTACATCTACGAGCCAGGACGTGAGGCGGTCCTCGAGGAGATCCTCCCTCGCTACATAGAGATGCAGATATATGAGACTATTCTCGAGCTAATCGCGAGCGAACAATCGGCTCGCATGGTGGCGATGCGAAACGCGACCGAGAACAGCAACGGGATGATCTCCGATCTCACGCTTGTGTACAATAAGGCGCGTCAGGACCAGATCACCCGGGAACTTCTCGATATCACCGGCGGAGTTGAAGCGCTCAAAGGCGCCAGCTAAGCTTCTTGAATTAATTCATAGAGATTACTGGGAGGCACTATGGCGGAAGGTAGAGTAGTACAGGTAATCGGCACAGTGGTAGACGTAGAGTTTCCGCCAGACGAACTGCCGGACATCCGCAACGCCATTGAAATCCTGCCTGAGGGCGGCGAAAAGATCGTCGCCGAAGTCCAGCAGCACCTTGGCAACAACTGGACCCGCTGTTTAACCATGGGCCCAACCGAAGGACTGCGTCGTGGCACGATCGTCATCGATACTGGCCGCCCGATAGCCGTGCCGGTCGGTGAAGGGACGCTCGGCCGTCTCTTCAACGTCCTCGGCGAGGCGCTCGACGGCCTGGGAGAAGTCCAGGCGACTGAACGCTGGCCTATCCACCGCCCGCCGCCCCCGTTCGAGGACCAGGAGACGACCCCTTCCGTACTCGAAACCGGGCTCAAGGTCATCGACCTCATTACACCGTTTACCCGAGGTGGTAAGATCGGCGCTTACGGCGGAGCAGGGGTCGGCAAGACGGTCGTTATCCTGGAGCTCATCCGCAATATTGCGACCGAGCACGGTGGCGTCTCTGTGTTCGCGGGCGTAGGCGAGCGCTCACGCGAGGGGAACGACCTCTGGCACGAGATGCGGGAGTCCGGAGTCATCGACAAGACCTGCCTGGTCTTCGGCCAGATGAACGAACCGCCCGGCGTCCGCGCCAGAGTAGCCCTTACCGGCGTGACGATGGCGGAGTACTTCCGCGACACGGAAGGACAGGACGTTCTACTCTTCATCGACAACATTTATCGTTACATCCTGGCAAATATGGAAGTCTCGGCGCTCCTCGGACGTATGCCGTCCGCCGTAGGTTACCAGCCCACACTAGCAACCGACATGGGCGAGCTTGAAGAGCGCATTACAACGACCAAGAAGGGATCGATTACTTCCGTCCAGGCAGTGTACGTGCCAGCCGACGACTACACCGACCCTGGCATCGTGACCACGTTCGGACATCTAGACGCCGTTATCGCGCTAGAGCGAGCGATCGCCGAGCAGGGGCTGTACCCGGCGGTGGACCCTCTGACCTCATTCTCCCGTATCCTCGACCCGAACGTCATAGGCGAGGAGCATTACCGGGTAGCGCGTGGTGTTCAAGCAGTGCTGCAACGTTACCGCGACTTGCAAGACATTATCGCTATCCTGGGTGTTGAGGAGCTTTCGGAGGAAGACAAGCTGGCCGTCGCTCGTGCCAGAAAGATCCAGCGCTTCCTTTCGCAACCGATGTTCGTGGCCGAGACGTTTACAGGTCAGCAGGGTCGTTATGTGCCAGTCCGTGAGACGGTGCGCGGCTTCAGCGAGATCCTGGAAGGCAAATGGGACCATCTGCCAGAGCAGGCATTTTACATGGTCGGCACTATCGAAGAAGCGGCAGAGAAGAGCGAGCAGATGACTGCGGAGGCGCGAGCCTGATTGCTCATTATCTACACCGCTCATGCTCGGCTTCGGATGTCGCCAACTGATAGAAACGTATCTGAAGCAGAAATTGAGGCGACTTTGTCTGATCCCGATATTCAACCTCCCGGTAGACAAGGGACACGTATAGCTGACAAAACCATGGGGGATCGCAAGATCAGCGTTGTCTACCGACGCAGTGAAGGCGATATAATTGTCATTACTGTCGTAACCCTGTGAGGATAGATGAAAATCACTTACGATCCGGAAGCTGACGCCTTATATTTAGAGCTTCATCCTGCCAAAGTGGCGCAGACAAAAGAAATAGCTGATGGGGTCTACCTTGATATAGATGAGGAGGGAGAACCGCGTGGCATCGAAATTCTTTATGCCAGCACTCGGGCCCCAGAGATAGCTAAGGGACACTTAGATATCCAACTTCCTATAGCTACAAGCTCTAACACTTGACATCCTTTTCGAACTCAAAGCGTAAGACATGATTAAAAAAACTAATCGCCGGCTCCCACGTCCGTTCTCCCTCCACTGGGGCGACGGCTATATCGTAGAGGAGGCGACATACGCGGGCGAACACCACGAGCCCACTGTGCAACTTCTTGAGTTCGAGGACGGCGCTGTCTCGATCAGGTTCTGCTACTACGACCACGCCGGGCGATTCCAGCGTAGCCCACTGATGGTGAGCGCCGATGAAGTCGCTGGCTTAAGGGATGCCTTAAAGAATACGCCGAGGCTCAAGGCTCTGCTCGGCGACCTTGCCGGATGTAGTTAATAGCGAAAGAGCAAAAGAGAAAAGCATATGCCTCTAACGGTTGAAATAGTAACGCCTGAGCATGTCGTTTATACCGAGGATGGCGTGCGACTGGTCAAAGCGCCCGGCGCTATGGGCGAACTGGGCATACTGCCCCACCATGCCGCTTTCGTCACTACGCTTCAGCCGGGAGAACTCAGAATAGTGAAAGAAAGCGGGGATGAGACGGTATTAGCCGTTACTTCTGGCTTTTTAGAGGTACGAGACGACCGCGTAGTGATCCTGACCGACGCAGCAGAACGAGCGGAAGAAATAGACATAGCCAGGGCCGAAGAGGCCCGTCGCCGCGCGCAAGAACGCCTGCAAGCGCGGGATACGGCAGAGGTCGATCTCGCCCGGGCCGAAGCGTCATTGCGCCGCGCCGCTATCCGCCTTAGAGTCGCGGAATCAAGGAGAAGAAGGCCACAAAGACCGTCTACGGGCCCACCGCCCGTCGAGTAACAAATGAGCGGCGATAAATTCGTTATCGAAGGAGGACAGCATTTAAAGGGCACGGTGCACATAAGCGGCGCCAAAAATGCTGTCCTCCCTTGCATGGCGGCCTCCCTCCTGACGGCCGAAGAATGCTACCTTGAAAACGTGCCCAATATAGGGGACGTAGAATATATGGCCTTGGTGCTGCAAAGCCTAGGCGCACACGTCGAGCGACCAACACCGTCCAGCTTACTTATCAACGCCTCGACCATTACTTCGTACTCTCCACCGAGTGAACTCGTGCTGAGCCAGCGGGCCAGCTTTCTGGTGCTGGGAGCGTTACTGGGCCGTGCAGGGCGCGGCACGTGTTCGTTTCCCGGAGGCGATGTCATCGGGCAGCGCCCGATAGACGTTCATCTCGCAGGGTTCGCCGCGTTGGGAGCCAATGTGCATCCCGAGGATGAAAAAGTCACGGCAGAAGCCGAAAGCCTGCACGGAGCACGCATATTTATGGACTACCCAAGCGTGCTCGGCACCGAGAACGTAATGCTCGCTGCTGTCATGGCCCAGGGAAGAAGCGTGATAGTCAACGCTGCTGCTGAACCGGAAATAGCCGGCTTGGCCGATATGCTGAACGGCATGGGGGCCCACATCACAGGCGCTGGAACCCACACCATCAATATCGAAGGCGTATCCGAACTGCACAGCGCACGGCATACGATTATCCCGGACCGCATCGAGGCAGGAACATTCGTTGTTGCAGCCGCGATCACTGGCGGCGATGTCGAGATCGTGGACGCCGAGCCTTCGCATATGGATGCTCTCATCTGCAAACTGCGAGAGGTCGGAGTGTCGATAGAGGTTGGCGAAAGTAGCCTGCACGTCTTGGGAACAGACGATTTACATGCAGTAAGCGTCCAGGCTGTTCCGTACCCTGGTCTGCCGACCGACCTTCAGGCGCCTGTCGCATCCCTGCTTACACAAGCACAGGGCGTCAGCTATATTCACGAACGCGTCTTCGATAACAGGCTGCTATACGTAAGCGAATTGAGGAAGCTCGGCGCCGAGGTAGTTAGCACAGGCACAACCGCAATCGTAGCCGGCCCACGAACGCTGTCAGGCAACAATGTGCGCGCCCTAGACGTGCGGGCGGGTGCAGCCCTCGTCCTCGCCGGGTTGATCGCTCGCGGGCGAACGGAAGTTTCGGACATTTATCATATGGACCGTGGATATGAGAATTTGGAGAATAAATTGCAATCGCTCGGTGCTATTATAGAAAGGGTTTCGACTTAGCACTTGGAGCGATAATGTTCTTCAACAATAAAAGAGTCGGTGTCGATTTAGGCACCGCTAATGTGCTGATATACATAAAAGGCAAAGGGATCGTTATTAACGAGCCCTCTATGGTCGCCGTCGCGTTAAAAGACAACACAATTGTGGCGGTTGGGAATGAGGCGCGCGATATGCTGGGCCGTACTCCAGACAGCATATCCGTGATCCGGCCCATGCGTGACGGCGTAGTCGCCGACTATCTAACGACGGAAGCGATGCTTCGCTACTTCCTGAGCAAGGTCGTCGGTAAATTCAATCTTGTTAAGCCAGAGGTCGTGATCTGCGTCCCGGCGGGGGTTACCGGCGTAGAGCAACGCGCTGTTCGTGAGGCCGCGGAGGCTGCTGGAGCGAGACGACCCGCCCGGCTACTTCCAGAGCCACTCGCCGCAGCCATAGGCGCCCGGATCCCGGTTGGGTCGCCGCGCGGGCACATGATAGTTGATATCGGCGGCGGGCGCAGCGAGGCGGCGATCATCTCCATGTACGCCATCGTCGTCTCCGAGTCGCTCAGGCTGGCTGGAGACCGTATTGATGATGGGATAGCCGCCTACATAAAGCGGCGTCACAACCTTATCGTCGGCGACCGTACTGCGGAAGAGGTCAAAATAGCGGTAGCCGATGCGTTAGTAGCAGAGTCTGATCCTCAACTGTCGACAGAAGTCAGAGGCCGCGATCAGATAACCGGCCTGCCTCGCAACGTGACGGTTTCCTCACCGGAGATAGGCACTGCTATACAAGATATGTTAATGAGCATAGTAAATACCGCGCGTAGCGTTCTCGAAAGAACGCCGCCGGAACTAGCTTCAGACATAATCGACCGGGGCGCAGTGCTCACGGGAGGCGGTGCGCTGCTTCGGAACATCGACCGTCTGATCTCGCAAGAACTCGGCATACCGTGCCAGATCGCCGAAAACCCTCTCGACTGTGTCGCTATCGGCGCCGGCATCGCCCTCGAACACTGGGACCTCATCGAGCGCAGCCTTCCAGGCGAAGGCGAATCGCTAGTGGCCAGCATGTAGCCGCCTTACACCAGCATAAATGCTGGGTCATCCCCGATAGTATCAACACCCAAGTCCCCTTCGACAGACTCAGGACTTAACCTCGCAGAGGGGAAACTCTCCGGCCTCCTTGACTCCACCCGGACTAGCTTGATATGTCATTCTAGGGGGTGGGGTTTCATATTTCGAGCGAGTGGCAGTGAGCGAGAAGTGGGTGGGCTGGGAGGGCCAAAATGAGGGGTGGGGATTTACCACTTCTACTGAAGCGGCCAAGACATGTCATTCCTCCTTGGAAGGGTTGCGAAGGCGCACGGCTTAGCCGGGAGTACAAGGCTCAGCTATTCCTGAGCTTGAGGGATGCGAGGCGTACCACCCCCAGCATAAAATGCTGAGGCATCAAACTCTTAAGTCCCTATTCCTGCGCCTTGAGATAGAAAGTCATGCTTTGCATGACTAGCACAGGGTCGATATGTCTTATGTAAACCCCGCGGGGAACATGGGAAGCTACCGGCGCATAGTTCAGGATGGCCTTGACGTCGCAAGCTATCAAGCGATCGATCACGGACTGAGCTTCGACCGCAGGGACGGCGACGATGCCGATGTCCACCGGGCTATTGCTAAGGGTATCTTCGAGTTCGGCTATATCCCTGACGTCTAATTTATCGACCTGTTGACCGACGAGCTTAGTGTCGCTATCGAAGGCAGACGTTACACG
>WHTN01000007.1 GCA_009377715.1 Dehalococcoidia bacterium
TAAGATCCCTTGGGGTATCTCGGTACTCGGATCCTGTTTGTCAGCGACAGCAGGCGGGAGCACGTGGACATCGCCGTCGAATGTTCCGGGTGTGACTGGATCGCTAACGAAGGGCTCAGGTTGCTGCGCTTGCGCCTGGAAAGTCTCATCAGTAAAAAATAAGGCGCAGCTGAGGAAGAGCACGACTAGGCCGATTTGACTGGGGAAAGATCGCAGAGGCATTGATCCACTCCTTTTTCTTTTGGCGCGAGGTGCCTCTATAGGTCATTCCCGATGGGAGGACGAATATTGGCGGCACTATAGTCCTTCTTCAAAACTATCAGTAAGTAGAACGCAATTTTCCTCGAAATGTTACACGTGTTTACTGGTTATTCTAAAAATCCGTAATCTGAGACTTAGAAGTTCCCTATTCGATGGGAACTTCACCGCACCCTCGCACATGAAAGTGGACGCGCGTATCGTCACCTCGTCCTCGCTGAATGTTGCGAGAACTGCAAAAGAATTTACCGTTCGTTAACGAAATCGAGGAGGTGCACGTCTCGCGTCCGCCATAGATACGGAGGCCTAGTAGAGGGCGTTACCGCTAATATGCGAAACAACGCCCAATAGCAAGAATGGCGCTAACTTGATTAGTCTGTGACCACAAACGGGTCGGACAGGATGCTGACGGCCTCGCCCGACGAAGTTTCGAAAATGACCTCTAAGCGATACGTGCCAGCACTAAGAGGGGCATCCAGGAGGCTGAACGGGACACCACCTTCTGACCAAAAAGAGTTTTCAAGGAGTATTCCTTGCGGTACCTCGGTCGCAAGCAATGGCGGGGCAGGCGACGCAGTGGGGATATTGCGCAAATCCTCGTCGAACGTACCAGCGCTGGACGGTCCGCCTGCGATGGGTTGGGCGATCCCGATCAAGCCGGTGAGGGCACCGTTAGCGGCAATGAAGTAGGGCGAGAAGGCACCGGGCGCACGGCACTCCAGTTTGGCCCAGGCGCCGGCCTCCCACTGCCAGATTTTAGCGACAACGCATCGGCTTCGCTCGCCTGGAACCCGAATGGCCTCCTGGAGGTCATTGCGAATTGTCGCCTCGATCTCTTCGTTTATCTGATATTGCTGCTTATCCAACTCGATCCTGACCGCCGTCGGTGCACGCGTGCCTGATGTAGGTTCAGGAGAGCTGTTTACGTTCGGCGTCGCGACTGCTGTATTTGCGTCAGTAGGCCCGTCAGTTTCGCGCTCGATGTTGAAAGCAAACGAGCATGCGAAAACGGTTGCAATTGGTACCAGAGAGATGGCTAGTAGTAGCTGTCTCATCTTCCCCAAAAAGCATACCCATCGCCCACTGTACCATATCACAAACATGCGGCGAATCATAGCCGTTCCAACAATTATGCGGTAGCGAGCGAGAAGTGGGCCGGCCAGGGAGTCCTAAATCTAGAGTGGGGATCCACGCCTGCTCCGCTCACTTTGTAGCAGACTCACCTCTGGAGAAAGCCCTTCGACTTCGCTCTCGCTCAGGCGAGTCTGGAGAGTCGCACCGTCGCGACGCCGACCCTCGAACGCCTCGCGAATCGTAGCGGCGACCTTCAGGTCGCCACCTGTGGACTCATACCACGCGGGCCTGGCCCGCTCTGTCAGACGCGTGCCCCAGCCTTCAGGGCTGGAGTACGTGTTATCCGTTAATCCGTTCTCCTATCCGTTGACAGATCCTAGGGCAGCAAGCGGCGCCCCTACTTATTTGTCCCATCTGCGTATATGTGTGCCTATCTGTGACTAATATCAAACCCTGTCCCGGCCTCAACCGGCGACGGCGGAGAGCCAGCACGGACAAACCTATAAGCCAGTGCCCCTGCTAGGGCCCCTACCACCGGCCCGGCCCAGTACACCCAGTGGTCCGTCCAGGTGCCACTCGCCAGTGCCGGCCCGAGCGAACGGGCCGGGTTCATCGACGCACCGGCTATAGGCCCGGCGAACGTAGCCGCGAGCGCCACATAGCCGCCGATGGCGATAGCCGCCGCCTGCCCGACCGCCCTTACATCTGTGGCCACCGCCATGATTACGAACATGAGGAAGAAGGTGATGACGATCTCAAGTCCCAGCGCTTGCATCGCCCTATCCGAGGGCACCGTCGCGCCAAGGTTTACGACGTCTTCGAACAGCAGAAGCAGGACCGCGCTAGCCGTGACCGCACCCGCTAATTGCGAAACGACGTAGGCGGGCACCTGCGGCCACGGGAATTGCCGCGCGACCGCGAAAGCGATGGTGACGGCCGGATTGATGTGGCAGCCCGAGATATGGCCAATGGCGTAGATGGCAGCCATAACCGCTAGGCCGAAGCTTAAGCCGATGCCGAGGCTAGAAACGCCCCCACCAGATACATCGTCGATAACGACCGCCCCAGTGCCGGCGAAGACGAGCAAGAACGTGCCGAGAAATTCGGCCGCGTAGCAGCGGGCTTTCACGTCGAAACGCATCGATTACTGTCCTGACTCTGGGAAGGCGATCTGCATGTACGTAACGCCTGCGCCCGGCGGCGCGAAGCCCGCTCTCTCGTAAACTGGCTTTCCCATCTCCGTAGCCCGAAGCCATACGCGTCGTATGCCTTTAGCCTTAGCAGCTGCAGTCATTTCGCTGACTAAACTAAAGGCGATCCCTCGCCTCCGCCACTCCGGTACTGTGTACATATTAGTTATGTAAGCTTCGATACCTATCGGGTTGCTGGCCGGCGGCCGCTCGATGAAGATCATTAACCCGGTGCCTGCAACAGTGCCCTCGGCCTCAGCTACCAGGACCATCGTGTCATCACTCTCGATCTTACGCAGAAAATACTTCCGGCTGCCGTCCTCCAGAGCGGTTGCCTGCATCGTCCGTCAGGCCCTGTAATTCCCTTACAAACCCTATCCACAGGCGTACCAGCGCCTCAACATCTTTGGTCTGCGCCCTACGAATAACGTACACAGCGATGTGCTACTGGCCCAGGACGTAAGCGAAGATGAGAGGCGCGACGATCGTGGCGTCGGACTCGATGACGAAGCGAGGCGTATCGACCGACAGCTTACCCCAAGTGATCTTCTCGTTCGGCACGGCCCCGCTGTAAGATCCGTACGAGGTAGTGCTGTCGGAGATCTGGCAGAAGTATCCCCAGAGACGACACTCCTGGCGAAGGTCCTGCTGGATCAGCGGCACGACGCAGATGGGGAAGTCGCCAGCGATGCCACCTCCAATCTGGAAGAAGCCGATCGACTTATCGACGCTGTTAGCTTTATACCACTCCACCAGCGCGCCCATCTGCTCCAGGCCGGACTTCACGCAATTGTAATCGACGTCGCCTCGAATGGCGGCCGCGACGAACACGTTACCCAGCGTTGAGTCTTCCCAGCCGGGCGTGAACAGCGCTAACTTCCGTTCGCAAGCGGCGATCAGCCAGGAGTCCCGCGGGTCGATCTGGTGGAACTCTTCGAGCGCGCCGCTTTCGATCAGCTGGTACATGTACTCGTAGGGGAAATAGCGCTGGCCTTCGCTCGAAGCTTTACGCCACAGGGTTAGCATCTGTCGCTCAATGCGACGCATCGCTTCTTCCTCCGGGATACAGGTGTCCGTCACACGGTTGAGCCCGGCGTTAAGCAGCGCCAGCTCCTCCGCATCGGAGAGATTGCGATAATTCGGGACGCGCTTGTAGTGGTCGTGGGCAACTAGGTTGAAGATGTCCTCTTCCAGATTGGCGCCCGTGCAGCATATACCGTGGATCTTCCCGTCTCGTATCATTTCGGCTAGCGAAAGGCCCAGTTCAGCCGTGCTCATCGCGCCCGCGAGAGTCACGAACATCTTGCCGCGCTTTTCCAGATGGTCGACGTAGGCCTGAGCTGCATCGACTACCACGGCCGCGTTGAAGTGCCGGTAGTGCCGAGTGATGAAGTCTTTGACGGTCGGCATATGCATCCTCCTAAGCGGTTCTGGTGTGTGGTCACTTTAGCTGGAAATCGGCGCAAGGATCATAGCATTAAGCGATAAGTTACGTAAATCTGTCAACGGATATTGAACGGATTAGCGGATGTAATGCTAGCGCCAATCATCCGCTAATCCGTTCAATATCCGTTGACAGATTCCGCTCGCTCACCGCGAGCTTGATTCTCCGCCCACCCCGAGCCCTTCGGCAAGCTCAGGATGTACTTGTCGAGGGGCATAGCCGCCACTAAAGTCCAAAGTACAACAACACGAACACCCCAGCCACCACCCGGTACATTACGAAGACCATATACCCTTGTCGCTGCAGCATCCGCAGCAGATAGTGGATCGCCAGCCAGCCGACTATCGCCGCGCTCGCTGCGCCGATAAATATAGTGGCGATATCGCCTCGCGGAATGCCATCGATGGCCGCTTCACTCAGCTTAAGAAACCCTGCGCCCAGAATAACGGGCGTAGCGAGCAAGAACGAAAAGCGCGCCGCCTCCTGGCGGGTGAAGCCCCGCCACAATCCGGCGGCTATAGTTATACCTGCGCGTGAGACGCCCGGCACCAGCGATACTGCCTGCGCGCAACCAATGAGTAGCGCATCGCGCCAGCCACTGTCGCCAACGCGGCGCTCTCCTCTTCCGATGCGTTCGGCCGCGTAGAGCGCCGCGGCGAAAACCAGAAGCATGACCCCGACAACTATCGGCGAACGCACCTCTTCCTCGACGTAGTCGTTGAGGATGAAGCCGACTGCGCCTGCAGGTATAGAGCCGAGCGCCAAAAGAAGCAGCAACCGTCTGTTATAGACGGAGCGAGCATAATCGCCGGCCTCGCCCGAGGGCGAACCGAGCCAGCCGTCGCTCAGCATCATCAGCCACTCTCGCCAGAAGAACGTGAGCACGGCCAGCGTCGTCCCCAAGTGCAGCGCCACATCGAACGTCAGGTCGTTGCTGAAGTCCCAGCCGAACAGTTCGCGCGTGACGATCAGGTGGCCCGACGACGATATCGGCAGGAACTCTGTCAGCCCCTGCACGACGCCAAGCACTATCGCCTGTAAAATCTCCTCCACTCGCCCTTAAGCTCCTCGCCCTTCCATCCTCTCACACATAAATATGCCCGGGTCGGTCAACGCCTTCCCACCTGGGCATGCGAGAGTAGATTTTGGTGCTATTTAGAGGTCATTATAGCATTAGCAGACGTCAGAGTAAGCGCATGTATCGGTTGAGCAGAGCCCAAGCTATCGTCATCACCGCCTGGCTGATCGTATTAGCGGTGTTCTGCATCATGGCCGGCTTCGCCTTCATCGACGCCAACTTTCCGTTGGATCTGCGACTGACCTTGAGGATACAAGAGATCGATAACGCGGCTTTCGTGCGTGCCGTCGATTGGGCCGAAGATATGACCGACGGCCGTCTCCTTATCGCTGTCTACCTCACCGTCGCTGCAGCGCTATGGCTGTCATCGCACAGATTCGAAGTGCTTCTGCTTACGCTTACTGCGCTTGGACGCGTCGTTAACATGAGCGCCAAAGAGATCATCGAAAGGGCGCGTCCTACTGCAGAGTTTGTACTCGTCTCCGACCACGCCTCTGGTTTCGGTTTTCCTAGCGGTCATGCTCAAGGATCACTTCTCTTCTACGGCTTTCTCGTCTATCTCGCTGAAGTTACTATCGAATTCCGGCCTTTGCGCCGTCTAGTTCAAGCGATCTGCTTCGCTATCATCGTCCTCACCTGGATCGAACGGGTCTACGTCGGCGCCCACTGGCCCAGCGATGTCTTGGCGGGCGGCCTACTAGGAGCGGCTATCCTCATACCGATCGTGTGGCTGCACCAGCCTTACTTGTCGCGCCCTGATCGGAAAGGTGTCAGCGGCAACTTGACCCAATGAGAACAAAAATTCTATTTTATTGACATGGAGGTGTAGTCATATGAGCGATGAGGAACTTGCCGCCCTCGAAGAAGAGTTAACCGCCGCCCGCACCGAGATCGACCGGCTTTCCGAGGCCGCCGCCGATGCTCACGCCCGCGCTTCGCAGATGGAAGCCACAACCGCCAACCTCAGGAAAGAGCTTGCGCAGTCCCAGAGCAATTTCGCCGTCAAAGACAGCGAGCTTACTTCCGCCAACGCTGACCTTGCATCCACACGTGCGGCAGAAGAATCGCTAAGAGGGGAGCTTGTCGAAGCGCAGGACCAGGCCAAATCTGCAGCCCTAAATACAAAGACGCCATTCTCGCCGCAGAGCCATCGCTCCCAGCCGATATGGTCTCCGGCGAAACGCTGACCGAGATAGAAGAGTCGCTCGCCCAAGCCCGTCAGACCGTAGCCCACGTACGCCAGCAGCTCGACGATCAAGCGCAAAACATCCGCGTTCCCACCGGCGCGCCACCTCGCCGCGCGCCCGACACTTCGAATCTCACGCCGATCGAGAAGATAAAGCTCGGCCTACAGCAGCATGACTAACTCGTAGGGGCGGTCCGCGATCCGCCCCTATCCCTATCGTGAGCGCGGCATATAGTTGTGCCATCTACCGCTTTCATTAATAGAACGTATATTCTAATCTAGACGCAGGACATAGCAAGAAACTAAATCGTACGGCGGATACAAGAAAGGAGGACGATTAAACAACATGGCCCTAACCCTTGCCGAAGCGGCCAAGCTCTCCAACGATACGCTCCTCGTAGGCGTCATTGAGACGGTCATCAAGGACTCGCCCGTCTTGCAATCGCTACCGTTCATCGAAGTACTCGGCAACGGCCTCACCTACAACCGAGAGGCGGCCGCCCCTACCGCCGCCTTCTTCGACGTCGGCGACAGCTGGACGGAATCGACGCCCGCCCACCTTCGCCCAGATCACAGCCCAGTTGAAGATCATGGGCGGCGATGCCGACATCGATAACTATTTGCTCTCTACCCGCTCTAACCTCCAGGATTTGGAAGCGGCAGTAGTCCAGCTCAAAGCGAAGGCTGTCCAGCAGTTGTTCGAGGACACCTTCATCAACGGCAACGCTACTACTAACCCTAAGTCCTACGACGGTGTCGACCGTCTCACCGACGCCGGTCAAACGATCAGTATGGGCACGAACGGCGCGACGCTAACGCTCGCCAAGCTTGATGAGTTGATCGACCTCATCAAAGGCGGCAAGCCCGACCTTCTTATCACGAGCAAGCGTACCCGGCGCACGCTAAACTCTCTGGCCCGCACCTCCGGCTCCTTCCTGGAGACCGACCGTAACGAGTTCGGCCAGATGGTGCAGTTCTACAACGGCATCCCAGTCGGCGTTTCCGACTACATCTCCGACGCTCAAACGGTCGGCACAAGCAATGACTGCTCCACCATCTACGCCATCCAATTCGGGCGAAGGCGGCGTCGCCGGCCTCACCGCCCCGGGCGGCCTCCAGGTCGAACGCGTCGGCTCGCTAGAGACCAAGGATGCAACCCGCGTCCGCATCAAGTGGTACGCCAGTCTGGCACTCTTCAACGTCCTAAAACTCGCCAAGCTCATCGGCGTCCGGCCATAGCGATTCGGATCTCTCTGCGGGTTAAAACCCGCAGCTTCATCTAGCTGCGGATTGAAATCCGCAGAGGTTGCGAGGATAGAAACAGCAATGGTAAACGTTCGCATCGATTCGCAAGGAGTGCCCAAAGGCCCTGTATACGAAGGGACGGCGCCGGTGCTGCATCGCAGCGCCATCTCCACACAGGACGCCGTCGATCCGACCACCGCCAGCCAGGGGCTGAACTACGCCGGCTACCGCAACCTACGGCTGGATATCGATACTACGGTGTCGGTTGGGCTGACGGCCCTCGAAGTGCAGCTGCTGGTCTGGAACGTTACCGCCAGCAAATACTTTCGCGGCGCTGAGCGCGAGTTCGGCGCCACCGAGCTTTCCGCCAACCCGAAGCCAGCGCTGGAGATAGAAGTGCGCGGAGCGATCGTCTTCCTGAAGATCGTCTCGGCGACGGCCACCACCCTTTCAGTTTCCATTTACGCCAGTTTGAGTTAGGAGGCACGTTAAGCGATGGTAAACCTTTCGTTCTACGCGATCTTAAGACCATCAGTATTCGTCCAACCAAAGGACATGAAGATGCGGCACTATTCACCGCTCGATCGGCTCACCATGAGCGGGCTGGACGTAGCGGTCCGCTCATCCTGATTAGCGGCGTGCAATTCCGCTCACCCCGAGCCCTTCGACAAGCTCAGGACGTACTTTGTCGGGCGATCATCTCGAACCCTAGATAAATGGAGGCGTTGGCTTGAGCAAGTTAAAGCTGTTAGGCGAAGGCGATAGCCCAACCGTCCACACGCACAGCGAGGCTGATGTCGCTGACGGCGCTGTCCTCGCCCGTATCGCGGCTAGTGAAACTATAACCGGCGCTTGGGACTTTTCATCGGGAAAGATACGCCTGACCCAGGGCCTCGACGCCAACAAGCCCGGCAGCGGCAATAGCGAAGGGCACGTCTACTGGGCTACCGACAGCGATAAGCTCTACGTCTGGGACAGCACGGCATGGAAGGACGTCAGCTTCCGCGCCCACGCCGCCACACACGAGGCGAGTGGCAGCGATACAGTTACGGCCGCCCGCCTCAGAAGCGGCAACGATGCGGCCAAGCCCGGCTCCGGCAATGCGGAAGGCGACGTCTGGTGGGCGACCGACACCGACAGCCTCTACGTATGGGACGGCTCAGCCTGGAAAGCTATCGGAGCAAGCGATGGCAGTTCGGGCGGCCTCGTCAACCTGGCCCAGAACGGCGGCTTCGAGGAGACGCATCTTCCGACAACCAATACGCCTTCCGGCTGGTCGCTGGAAGGCGCGCCTATCAGCGTCGCGCCTAGCACCGATGTTGCAGCGGACGCCGCCGGCGCCCGCTCTATCTTGGTCGACGGCGCCGCGACGAACCTGGACGTTAGCACTACTTCCACCTCTTGGGCAACAGTCTCCGGCACTTTTACCACGGACTCCGCTGGGACTGACGTTGTGCTAAAGGTGGTCGAATCTGTGCTCGGCACGGGCGTCCAGTTCGATGATGTGCTCGTGGTCGAAGGTGGCCCTGCTCCCTTCGCCCCTAATCCTTACGACTTCCTGTTGAAGGCGATCGATTCGCAAGACCTGACCACGAACCGCGATTTCGCCCGTCTTCGCCTGGAAACGGGGCGTATCGAGATGACAGGAAACGGGACCGAAACACAAGCCGCGACGGCCACCTTCAGCCAGGCGTTCACTAAGTTCCTCGGCGCCGTGGCGACCTGCCAAGACTCGCGTTTCGTGACAGGAATCAACCTCTATGGCACCTCGAGCATAGAAATTCGCCTCCGGGATTACCAGGCAGCGACGTGGAGCAGCGTCGAAGAAGTATTCTGGCACGCCATAGGCGTGGACTAGCCGTTTAGGAGGGCGAGATGGCGATAACTTTCGTCGAGCAGATAAGCGGCCCGCCGGACGCACAAGGGCATACCCCCAAGATCTGGGCTACCGTCATGCCAGCCCTCAGCGGGTTGACGTTGTCTTTGCCGCAATGGACCTTCTTTTACGCCGGTAAACGGATCGATCTCCCCACAACAACCATAGCGCTCATCGCCGACCCTGCTTACGCAACTAGCGTCCGACTGTATATAGTCCCAACTTCAGATGGAGTCGACAACTATCACTTGGACGAAACGGTCATGGATGGCATCCATCAGCCGGTAGTGCCCGAACGGTTCGCTGAAATAGGCCATATGCTGCTGCTTTGGGGCGCCGTTCCAGCAAGTGGCTCCGATCCAGAACTGTTATGTTTACGAAACGTGGAGGCGTAATCTCTATGAAAAAGACCAACGGGATATTAGACGGTCGAGAAGAGAAGCGTGCGCAGGCCAAACAGCGTTTGAGCGAAACCAAGGTCAGCGATCTGAACAGCGTGCCGCAGGTCCGCCAAGCGCTCGAGAAGGTGTTGGATTACCTGGACCTGCCATACCAAACTTAGTGTTCGAGATTCTGGACACTTCGTAAGGAGCGAGAGATGAACCTCTCAGAGATGAGAAGCCGCGTCCGAAAAGACCTGCACGACGAAGACGCCGCGAACTACCGCTGGACGGATGCCGAACTCGATCGCCACATCGGCCGTGCCGTCCGCGAACTGAGCCTCGCCATACCTTTAGAAGCTAAGACGGCCCTTACCACGGGCCCGAACAGTAGAGAGCTATCCCTTACGGGCATAGCGGGCTTGATAGCAATCGAGGCTGTGGAGTACCCTACGGGCAAATACCCGCCCTCTTACGTTCAATTCTCGGTGTGGGCGGATACACTAGCCATGCTTGTGCAAGGCGCGCCTATCGGCGGCGATCCCGTCAACGTTTACTACGGCAAGATGCATACACTAGACGCCAACGGCTCCACCATACCGCCACAGCTAGAAGAGGTCGTAGCGACCGGAGCTGTGGCGTATGCGGCCCTAGAGTGGGCGAGCTTCGCAACGAATCGCGTAAATGTAGGCGGGCAGGACACCTGGCGAAATTACCTGACCTAGGGCCAGGAGAGGCTGGCCTCTTTTGCTCAAGCCCTCGCCAAGCACAGCCGCCAAAACACCGTTCGGACGCACCGGCTTTACGCGCCGGCCGCGATCGACACGGAAGTGTAAGGCTTTGCGGACGTTACCCAGCGCCCTGCTGGCCGCTCAGCGCAGCCCAAGCGGTGCCCCGCACGTCAAGGTACAGATCCTCGACCGGATCGGCGGCGTCAGGCGGCTACGCTGGGAGCGGCTGTATACCGGCGCCGAACCGGACAACCATCACGCTCTAACTATGCCGGGCGATGGCTCGCTTATCGCGCTAGGGTGGCATCAGGCCAGCTGTATATCCAGCGAATGACTACTCCCGGCCCCTCCAGCAACTTCGCCTCGTGGACGGCGCTCTCGTCTGTTGCTAACGCCAGCATCGCTGTCGCCAGCAGCGGAGCCAACGTGCTGCTCTTCTACGTCGACACTGATGGCGTAACGGTACGGCTGCGAGAGAGCAGTGACCACGGCACTACTTTCGCCGCCGCGACGACCATCGCTACTGCGGGCGCGAACGTCGAGTGGATGGCAGCCGCGCTCAAGAACGACGGCACGGCCCTCGTTATCTATTCGGCGGGAGCGGTTGTGCATACGGTAAAGCGCAACTCTGGCGTCTGGGGCAGCCCCGCGGCCTGGAGCAACAGTGTTGCCTCCATAACAGGGCTAGGCTGCGTTTACCAGAACGACTTCAACGTCGCGGTAGCCGGAACGGATGCTGTCGGCAACGCGAAGCTGTGGACGGCGATCTACGGAGATGGCTATTCGCAGGCGGTTGGGGCGTGGGCAACGCTCAGCGAACTAACGACCGCAAACGCCGGCTCGAACGTGAGCTTCCACGCGCCTTTCCTCGCCTATCCCGACGTTTTCCGTCTCTGTTTCGTCGAAAAGTACACCGGTACTGAAGCTTACTCACGGCCGTACTTCAGTTATTCGCCCGCTACAGCCGACTATGTGAACAACCTCTGGCGCGAGCCTTTCCCGCTTCTCGATCTGGCGAGCAGCTTCGGCTTATCGATAGCCTACGGTGGATCATATGCCTGGCTATCTTCGCCGAATGGCGTCTGGCGAGCGGCCCTCGATACGCCAGCGCTAGAAGTTACGGTGGATGTTACCGAGTTAGCCGCGGATGATAGGCCTGGCAGCGGGCGATTACGCTTAAGCCTTCATAACGGCGATGGCCGCTATCTTAACCTCGGGTTGGTGAGAACTCGGTCGTTCGCCTCGGGTCCGAAGTCCGAATAAGCCCGGCTACGCCACAAGTTCCGGCCCGCAAGTATCGGAAGGTCCGGCGTACTGGATCGAAAGCTACGAGCATACGTCCGGCAACGGCGCTGCTAGTTTAACGATCATCTCCAACGACGGCTGGTCGCTTCTGGACAACTGGCGAGCCAGAAGGCAGTACGCCTGGGCCGAGGGCGAACGCAATATTTTCCAACTGCTGTCCTTCATCTTCGCAAGGGCGGGGCTCGAGTTTGCTAGCCTCAGCAGCAGCGCGACTATCGCTAACCTCTATCTCAGCTTTACCATCCACCCTGGCGAAAGAGGCGCCACTGCTGTCCAACGCTTATTAAGCATGGTCCCCGACGTCCTCTATTTTCGCGGCCACTTCGGGAATTTGAAAAACCCCTTAGCCTCGGAGGCAAGCTCGTACGCGGACAGCCATGCTATCACGCGCGGCAGTTATCGACTAGCTGCCCCAGAAGTGAACCGTGTTCAAGTGTTCGGCGATAGCCTGCTGGTTGAGGGCTTCGATTGGGACAGCATCACAGACGTATACGACCGCGTGACGCAGGTCGACGATCTGAATCTGGATACAGTAGCTAAGGGGCAAGAACGCTCATCGGCGATACTGCGTAAGGAGGAAATCAGGACGGTGTCCGGCGAGATAACGGTGACAGTCAACTGCGGCCAGGAACTCTATGACGTCATCGAAATTACAGACTCTGCTGCCGGCTTGAGCGCCGCGAAGGGGAGGGTCATGGGGATTTCGCTACGCTTCTCTCCGAAGAGTGGCTCATACGAACAGCGTTTGTTGCTTGGCGCGCCTTGAGATAAGAGGATGATCAAACGAGGCGAACTGAAAAGCTTCAACTCAACGACCTATACGGCTTCGGTGCAGATGTCCGGCAGCCTGGCTGTCTGGCTCGATGGCATAGCGGTCGCGCGGAACATCGCCTCAGCCGAGATGGTGCCGGGCCGACGCTGCGCAGTCCTCTTCTTCTCGGATACCGACCCTAAAGACTCAGTGCTCGTCGCTGTCTATGTTTAGGGGGTAGAATATGCCACAGAAGCCCAGGCCCATTGAACCGCGCATACCGCCCGACTCACGTCCGCCGGAGGGCAACCCTCCGCCACAGTTCAGCGACGTGCGGGAGAACCCGGAACTAGCGTTCGAGAAAGTCATCCGCGGCGGCGGTGCAATACCGGCGGTCTGGGAGGAGTAAACTTCCGAAGCGTATTTGTAGGGATAGACCTTTAGGTCTGTCCGAGCGGGCAGGTCTAAAGACCTGTCCCTACCCTATGGGCTCATAAGGAGCAACGATCCGTTCCGCTCACTTTGAGCTTGTCGAGAGGTAATGTCTTCTACCCCAAGCTAAGCCGTGCAGAAGCGCGCATACCCCAGCATGAATGCTGGGGTATAAGAGTTAATTCCGCTCACCCCGAGCTTGTCGAGGGACGTCGTCTAGATAGCACCCTGCGGGTTGAAACCCGCAGCAACTCTGAAGATGCAGGTTTTAACCGGCAGGTATTACTCCTTCTGCTGCTCGCCTGTCGTTAAGCGACTCGCTGAGGCGAAGTCTACTTCAAAATGGATTTGCATCCGGACAAGCGCCATTAGTACCAAAGCTCGCACCCTGTGTTAAGATCGCGGATGGTATGCGTTGGGTAACAATCGTCCGTTTCTCAGAGGTGGGCCTCAAGGGCAAAAACAGGGGCAACATGATCGGTCGTCTCGGCCAGAACATCCGTGACGCTCTAAGAGGTTTTGCGAAGGTTTCCCCTTACCATGACCGCGTTTTTGTTCCCCTGCCCGATATAGACGTCTGGCCCCTGGTATCGGAACGCCTGCGTTGGATCCCAGGCATCCGCAACTACTCGCTCGCCTTGCGCTCCCCGCCGGACTTGGAAGCCATTCACTCTTCCTTCTTGCAGCTCATCCCCGATGGAGGGTGGCAGACCTTCCGCATAGTCGCCCACCGAGCCGATAAAAGCTTCCCGCATACTTCGCAAGAAGTTGAAGAGCGGCTCGGGGCTATCGTCAAAGAGAAGACCGGCGGCCATGTCCGCCTATCTAAAGACGCAGACCTTAGCCTTTACGTGGAGATACGGCCGGACGGCGCCTACTGCTACACCGAGCGTATCGATGGGCCGGGCGGCCTGCCGGTCGGTGTCAGCGGCCGTGTGGTCTCGCTTATATCCGGCGGCATCGATTCGCCCGTCGCCTCGTACATGATGATGCGACGCGGCTGTCAGGTTAACTTCGTTCACTTCCACGCCTACCCGTACCTAGATTCCAGCACGATCGACAAGGCTAAAGTCCTCGTTCAGCGCCTGTCGCGCATCCAAGGGCCGAGCCGCCTGCATCTAGTGCCGCTGGGTGAGATCCAGCGACAGATCGTGGTAGCAGCGCCCGAGCCGCTTCGAGTCGTCCTCTATCGCCGGTTCATGATGCGCATCGCGGAGGCCCTCGCGAATCGGGATGGCGCCTTGGCGCTCGTAACTGGCGATAGCCTAGGCCAAGTCGCATCGCAAACGCTTCGAAACCTTTCGGTCATCCAGGACGCGGCCACATTACCCATCCTGCGCCCCCTTATCGGCACGAACAAGGAAGACATCACGAGAGAGGCTGAAGTTCTGGGGACCTATCAAACGTCAATAGAGCCAGACCAGGACTGCTGCCAGCTATTCGTGCCACGCCATCCAGCTACCGGCGCCACATTGCAGCAAGTGCTCGCAGCCGAGGCAGCCCTTGATGTCCCGGCGCTCGTCGAGCAGGGGCTGGCCGGCGCGGAGACGCTCGCCTACCAATGGCCTGCCAGCCATAATGAAGTAATGGTGGGCTGATCGATCTGATAGTGAAACCCCTTAAAGAGTCTATAGCCGCCGTCATCCCTCACCAAGATATAGACGGCCGCATACTTATGGTGCGACGGCCGCAGACAGCGGACGAGGAGTTGCCAGGCATCTGGGGCCTACCAGCCGCTTCGCTGAAGCAGGGTGAAACCGATCGTGACGCCATTCAGCGGATCGGTCGGCAAAAATTAGGCTGCGAACTTACTTTTCTACGCATGATCGCTCAAGGTCGGCTGCAAACGCCCGAATATAGCTTGGAGATGCGTCTTCACCAGGCGCAACTAAATGGCGAACCGCAACTCCCATCCACCGTCGATGAGAATGTTACCCTGTACACAGAGTGGCGATGGGGCAAGCCGGAGGAATTAAGCGATAGTGCTGCGAAGGGTTCGCTCTGTTGCCAGCTAGCTGTAGAGTTCTTCGGACAGACGTAGATCATACGTTCGACTTCAGCTTATAATTGCGCTTAGGAGACATGGGATTGTCGGACAGGATCATATCTGCTAAGCCTCAAGCCGAGGACTCCGTTATTGAGGCTACCCTACGTCCCAGCCGTATCGAAGAGTTCGTCGGGCAGGACAAAGTAAAGGAGAACCTCCGCATCGCCGTGCTCGCTGCCAAGCAGCGCGGCGAGACGCTTGACCACACCCTGTTCTACGGCCCGCCGGGACTCGGCAAGACCACGCTGGCGCACATCATCGCCCACGAAATGGGCGGCAACTTGCGTATCTCCTCCGGGCCGGCCATCGAACGGCCGGGCGATCTGGCCGCTATAGTCACGAACTTACGCGAAGGCGACGTGCTGTTCATCGACGAGTGTCACCGGTTGCCACGTCCGGCCGAAGAGTTGATGTATCCAGTTATGGAGGACTTCTCCCTCGACATCATGATCGGCAAAGGACCGGGAGCGCGCAGCGTCCGCCTCGCCGTCCCTCATTTCACCTTAATAGGCGCCACCACCCGCTATGCGATGTTAAGCTCTCCCTTGAGAGACCGCTTCGGCTCGGTATACCGTCTCGACTTCTACGATGCAGGCGCGTTAGCCACGATTATCCGGCGTAACGCCAGCATTCTGCGCGTAGACATCGACCTCGAAGGGGCGCAAGAGATAGCCGGCCGCTCCCGGGGCACACCGCGCGTGGCTAACCGGCTGCTAAGGAGAGTCAGGGACTACGCGCAAGTGATGGGGGACGGGGTCATCACAGTGGAGGTGGCACGGGACGCTCTCTCAAGCCTGGCCGTGGATGAGCTGGGCCTTGACGAACTCGATCACAAGGTGCTGCGCACCATAGTGGAGAAGTTCGACGGCGGCCCTGTCGGCCTCGACACGATCGCCGCCAGCATCGCCGAAGAGCCAGATACGATCATGGACGTCTACGAGCCGTTTTTAATGCAACTTGGCTTTTTGCAACGCACGCCCCGCGGCCGCATCGCTACGAGACGTGCCTATGAGCATCTAGACTTGCCGTACTCTGAGTCCTCCTCGCTGCAAACCACGCTTTGGGATGCTCCACAACAATAATAAAGACCTCTTAATCTCACTGAACACATTTCCCCCATCGGCTTCATTCCCTTTCCGAATTCGCCCCAATACAATCGCAAGCTATCGGCCGCAAGTCTGTCACAAAATATTCTATTTGAACGTCTTAATAAATTAGGGTGTTTAAGATCACTCCAAAAGCTACGGGGTAGAGAAGAATAAATACTTTAAATAAACAAACAGAAATTGTTAATCTATGCGCTAAAAGAAGCGTTTCTAAGGAAGAGAGACGATTGATAACGAAGGTATCGCTCACTTCTCTCGAAACTGAATGATAGCTACTATCTGTAAAGTTCTAGAATTGAGAAGCAATGACGGCATACGACAGAACGCTACCGACTAAACGAACGAGGGTCTCACCGCGCCGGGTCGCAAGATGGCTGATCCTCACCGCGTGGTTTTTAATCCTGACGGCCTGCACTGTGACCTCAAGTTTAGTCGTGGCGGCGGTTGGGCCTGAACTATTCGGCTACAACTCATATATCATTTCCGGACCTAGCATGGAGCCCGCCATCCGGGCGGGTTCCGTAGCCGTAACCCGCCCGACGCGCGTCGAAGCCTTAGAAGTCGGTGACATCATAACCTTCCGCCAACCGGAAAGCGCAAGCACAAATGTCACGCATCGCATCGTCGCAATCAACACCCAGGATGATCAACGGGTCTTCGTAACGAGGGGTGACGCTAACGACAACGCCGATACAGAGCAGGCGCGCCTACAAGGCGAGGTGGACCGGTTAGTATACGATGTGCCGTACGCCGGCTATATCGTAAATTTCGCGCGTAGCCGTGCTGGCGTCATCTCACTTTTGGTGGTGCCGGCGGTCATGTTGTTGAGCCTCGAACTAAGGTCTCTTAAGAAAAAGGCAGACGCCTCACAAAAGTCTCCGGATGACGAAGAGCCTCCCGACAATAAGGAGCCCGAGGAAAAAGAAGAAACGGCAGAGCCAGAAAATCGCATTGACGAGGCGCTCGCCCTACCGCCTGCATACAGCACCGTGCAAGTCGTAAGCGCTACAGAAATCGAACCAGGAAAAGATGACACGCACCGCCTAGAAGACATGTTGGTCCAGATGCGGGAGCGCCTCGACGACCTGTCTGAGCGCGTTGAATCGCAACAGGCGCGGCAACTCACCGCTAAACCGCCGAGAATCGTGCGCCGGCCCCGTCAGCGGCTATCGCGAAAAGCGCTTATCGACGAGATGCGGCTGTTGCGCCAAGCGCTGTCCGAACTTACCAAAGGTATCCAGCAGTTTTCGACGCAGGTTTCCTCTCGTCCTGCCGGCCACGACAACCCTGCGTCTGCGGATAGCCCCCCGGAACAAACGCCCAAGCAATAGCCTTAGTCTCTCGATCGTACCGCAGTAATCCTCGCGGCGCTAGGCGGCGCCTCGACTGCAGGTATTGGCAGGCATCTGACCATTACAAGCCTTCGGCCTTCTCTGGGGCTTTCGGACAGTGTCACAACCCCCACCGATAGGCCAAGTGCTAACTATTCTTACTTCAACAAAGGATTAACCTTGCCTGAGCTTCCCGATCTTGAAGCGATTCGAACGTTCTTCAACGCCCGAATCGTGGACATCCCCATAAAATCAGCTCAAGTACGCATCCCGATCGTCGTAAGAGCTTCGGGGGAAGAATTCTTTCAGACGCTGGCAGGAAACGCGTTCGAGCTACTGTATAGGCGAGGCAAATTCCTCGTTTTTCCGTTGGCGAGCGGTCATGCGCTGGTGGTTAATCTCATGCTCTCGGGCCGGTTCCGTTACGTCACGCCAAATGAACGAATGGCGGCGAAGACCTGCTACGTCATAACGCTGGAAGACGGCCACGAGGTGCGTTACATCGACGACAGACTGATGGGCAAGACCTATCTAGTGCGTCATGATGAGATGCAACAGGTGCCCCAATGGGCGGAACTAGGCCCGGATATTTTAGACCCTGAGCTTACCAGAGAAGCTTTTCTTCAGCGCATAAGGCGCTACACCGGCCAGATCAAAAATGTCTTGCTGAACCAAAGCTTCATCGCCGGTATCGGCAACGCCTACGCCGATGAAGTCCTCTTCGCTGCGAGCATCCACCCTTATCGTAAGCGTACGAAGATTACGCCAGAAGAGCTGTCGCGTCTTTACGATGCTATCCATGAGGTGATGGCCTGGGCCAGCGCTATTGTCGCCGAGCGGCTGGAAAACGAACTGCTTCCTCGCGACGAAATACGCTATTTTCTGCGAGTACACCAGCGCGGGGGACAGCCCTGCCCGAATTGCGGCTCGCCGATCACCCAGATCGGCGCTAACCAGCGCATCACTAACTTCTGTCGTCATTGCCAGCGTTAGTTAAGCTTGTAAGGTTTTGCACTAATACCGTAAACTGTAACCAGTCGCAAAGAGGCTCTTAGCGAGCCTCTTTTGCGTACGTAAAGCAAAGGAGGGATGGGCGGCAGGTGGCACAAGACATCTCACAACTCAACGCCCGTATCCGGGAACAGAGCCGCTTCATCGAAGCCATCAAGGCCGAAATACACAAAGTTATCATCGGCCAGGAGTATCTTGTCGACCGCCTACTGGTGGGCATCCTTTGCCAGGGCCACATACTTATTGAAGGCGTGCCCGGCCTCGCCAAGACGCTTGCGGTAAAAACGCTCGCCGATGCCGTCGATGCCAGCTTCATTCGCATACAGTTTACGCCAGACCTCTTGCCCGCCGACATCACCGGCACGCTCATGTACAACCCTCAGGATGGCGCGTTTGCGGTGCGCAAAGGGCCGATCTTCGCCAACATCGTCCTCGCCGACGAAATAAACCGCGCGCCGCCCAAAGTGCAATCGGCTTTGCTGGAGGCGATGCAAGAGCGACAGGTCACCATAGGTGGCACTACCTATCCGCTGGAAGATCCCTTCATGGTCCTCGCTACGCAGAACCCTATCGAACAAGAGGGTACATACCCCTTGCCGGAGGCCCAGCTAGACCGCTTTCTGCTGAAGGCCGTTATCAGCTACCCCTCCCGACTGGAGGAGCGACAGATCTTGGAGCAAAGCCTCGCCGGTATGTCAGCGGCTATAAACCAGGTGGTAAACATCGACGCGATCTTGATGGCCCGTCAGTCGGTCCAAGAAGTCTACATGGACGAAGCGATCAAGGACTATGTTGTTAACATCGTCCTGGCGACTCGTGAGCCAGACGGCTACCGGCTTAACGACCTCAAAAACCTAATCTCCTATGGCGCTTCGCCGCGTGCGACCGTATACCTTGCCCAGGCTGCCAGAGCATATGCTTTCGTACATGGCCGGGGATACGTATCGCCCGATGACGTAAAGGCGATGGCTATTGACGTATTGCGCCACCGTATCGTGGTCACCTATGAGGCCGAGGCCGAGGAGATACCCAGCGAAGAGATCGTGAGACGGGTCTTACAGGGGGTAGAACTTCCTTGACTCTTAAAGCCAGCAAAGACGTCAATGCAACCCTTCAAGAGCTTGTACGCAAGGTCCGCCGCATCGAGATCCGCTCTCGCCATCTCGTGAACGACGTGTTTCTCGGCGAATACCACAGCGTCTTTCGCGGCAGGGGCATCGAATTCTCAGAGGTGCGCGAATACGAGCCGAGCGACGATATAAGGATCATCGATTGGAACGTAACAGCGCGCATGGGCTTCCCTTATGTAAAGAAATTCGTCGAAGAGAGAGAGCTTACGGTCTATCTAGTTGTAGACGTGAGTGGCTCCTCCAGTTTCGGCACTACAGCGCAGACCAAACGTGAAGTAGCATCCGAGGTCTGCGCCCTTCTGGCCCTCTCCGCTATCCAAAGTAACGACAGGGTCGGCCTGATCGCCTTCTCCGACCGTGTAGAGAAATTCCTACCTCCCCGTAAAGGGGTACGGCACGCACTTCGCCTGATCCGCGAAGTGCTCTCCCTGCAACCTCAGGGACGCGGAACCGATATGACCGCGGCTCTCGGACTGTTAAACAATATCGCCCGAAGACGGAGCATTGCTTTCCTCGTCTCCGACTTTTTGACCGAGGGTTATGTAGCAGCGCTACGCGTTGCTTCGCGCAGGCACGACCTTGTCGCCCTAGCCATCACCGACCCACGCGAGATGGAACTGCCGGCCGTCGGATTGCTGGAAGTAACCGACGCAGAAACCGGCGAGACCGTCGTCGTAGACACCCTCGACCGAAGCGTCAGGCAAGCCTATGCTGAATCCGCTCGCCGGCAGCGTGACGCGCGACAAAACCGCCTCAATTCGATAGGCGTAGATCAAGTAGAGATCGCTACCGACCGGTCCTACGTCCAACCATTACTGGCTTTCTTTCAGAAACGCTCTAGCCGGAGATAAAATCGTGCGGTACTTGGCCGCCCTATTATCCTTAACCGTAGCCCTATCTGGTGCCACGGCGCTGGCCGCTCCCTCGCCACAAACGCCTCCCACAGTTGAATCTTTCGCCGATGTCGATCGGGTTACGGTCGGCGACCGCGTTAACTATACCGTTGTCGTCCGCCACCCCGCTGATACAGAGGTCGAACTGCCACGGGCGGCTAGCCTCCTTGGCGACCTGGAGGTTATAGAAACGAGACCCCTGGCCATAGGCGACGATGCAGACGGCAGTAAAGTGACCCAACTCAACTATGTATTAGTTGCTTTCCGCACCGGGCCATTGACGATAACCCCACCAGTCATTCCGCTTACTCAAAGCAACGGCGTTCGGCAAGAGTTAACGGGCTCACCACTGCCTATCCAGGTAGATAGCGTCCTGCCTCCAGACCAACCTGCGACCGAACTCCGCGATCTGAAGCCGCAGATCGCGTTTCCTGAGGAATCGGCTGCATCTATCGCCCCTATTTTAATAGGCGTTGGCGTTGCGGCCGCGATCCTATTGGTGGCCGCCGTCTGGCTAAGACGCCGCTCACGCATAAAGTCGGAGCCTGCGCCTGTCGACTTAATCTCCATCACGCCCGAGGAAACCGCCCGAGCTGAACTCGACCGCATTGCAGAACTAGGACTCGGAAGTCAGGGGCGCTATCGAGAGTACTATAGCAGCATCGCCGTCTGCATCCGCCACTATATTACCGAACGATACGGCTTCGCTGCGGTCGCTCTAACGACCCCCGAGTTAGAAGCGCGCATGGTAAGGCTGGGCCTCAACCGCTGGCAAGCGCGGTTAGTCGGCGGGCTTCTATCCGAATGCGACGACGTTGTTTATGCTCGCTACACACCGGCCCCTGAACGCGCCAAAGCGGTCTTAACGATGGCCTACGAGATCACCGAGATGGGCGCGCCGAGCAGGCTAACCCTTGTCGCGCCCGGCGAAGCGGGAAAGGTCTAGCGACTACCGTGCATTTCGCCTCACCGATGCTCCTCTGGCTGCTCCTGCTGATACCTGTATTCGCGTTATGGCAATGGCGCTCGCAAAACGCGCGCCGAACTCCTTCGCTGACCCTCTCCTCATTAAGCATGCTTCAAGAAGCAAAGCCGACCTGGCGACTCCGCTTGAGGGGCATACCTTACGTGCTGCGACTCGGCGCTATCGCCCTGCTCATCGTAGCCGCCGCTAGGCCGCAGCAAGAGGATACGAGCGAAGTCGTGGAGAACGAAGGGATCGACATCTCTATAACCCTGGATATCTCCGGCAGCATGTCGGACGGCCGCCTCGGCAGGCGTTCTAGCCTCGAAGTCGCCAAAGAAGTCGGCGCTTCGTTCGTCCGGGGACTGAGCAACGACCGCGTGGGGTTAGTAGTTTTTCAAGGCGATAGCCGCATTATGAGTCCCCTCACCTCGGACCACGACGCTATGGCCGAAATGATCGAGACAGTGCAAAACGGTCTGCTGCCGGAGGGCACTGCGATCGGGCTCGCGCTCAGCCAGTCGCTCAACCTGGTCCGAGAATCGCCGTCGAAAAGCCGCGCCGTCGTCCTGCTCACCGACGGCGAAAACAACGCCGGCGAAATCCAGCCACTAGAGGCCGCCAGGCTCGCCGAGACCCTACAAATACGCGTTTACACGGTCGGCATAATCAATACACCCAGCGGCATTTCCGGCGGCGCGATTGCTGTAGACGAAGAGGCGATGAGACAGATCGCTGAGCTTACGGGAGCGCAATACTACCGCGCTACCGACGCAGACGTGCTAGCCAACATCTACAACGAGATCGCCCTGCTCGAAAAAGCGCGCCTCTCTCCCGAAACGTTCACTTCTTACGATGAACTCGCAGTTCTATTCTTAGGGCCTGCGTTTGGCCTAATACTCCTAGAGTTTGTCACTACCACCAGCATCTGGCGGAGGATACCTTAGCGATGGACTTCGCTGTACCGAATTTCTTATTGCTGCTGCTCGCTATACCTGCGATCGGTATCGTTTTCTTCCTTTTCGCTCGCTGGCAACGACGCGCTTTAAGAAATTTCGCCGGACTTCAGCGTCCAAGCCTGAGTTCCGTTCAAGCGCGACGTTATGTATGGCTCGCGCTCTTAGTCGTAGCCCTGGGCCTGATTGCCTTCGCTATCGCAAGGCCCCAGATCGGCAGCGAGCCTACGTCCGTCCGCCGGCAAGGCATCGACCTCGTCATAGCCTTAGACATTTCTCAGAGCATGTTGGCCGAGGACGTCTCGCCAAACCGGTTGGAGGCGGCTAAGCGAGAGCTAGTCATCCTGCTCGAACGCCTCCAAGGGCATCGCGTCGGGCTGGTAATCTTCGCCGGCGAGGCGCTGATGCGGTTCCCCTTGACCTCGGATATCGGCGTAGCCCAGGAGCTGATAAGCGACCTCTCGACCGGTGATTTCCGTCTCGAGCAAGGCACGGCGATCGGCGAAGCGATAGCGCAATCGACCGAAGTCTTCACACGAGAGGAGACACCTAGCAAAGCGATACTGCTCGTCACTGACGGCGAAGACCAGGGCAGCGAGCCTATGGTCGCCGTGAACGTAGCGGTCGAACAGGGGATAAGGATCTATACAGTAGGTATCGGCAGCGCGGAAGGAACACAAATACCGGTCACCAATCCCCTGACTGGCCAGAGTGAAATTAAGATAGACCCCATAACCGGCCAGCCCGCAATAAGCCGCTTAGACGAACAGTTGCTCTCGCAAATGGGCGACACAGCCAACGGCCGCTATTTCGGCGTTGGCGCCGGCGATCTTTCGCTTACTGCCGTCGCGGACGAGATCGGTAGGCTTGCCAGGACTACCTTCGAAGTATCCGACGCCTCACGGCCGCTCGAACGTTTCCAGCCGTTTGTCCTGGTCGCCCTTGCGCTTTTAGCGGCTGAACTCCTGCTGCCACAAGGCGGGCTTTCCCCGCGGCGAGCAAAGCGACTGCTTATTCCCGCTACTGGCTTGATGGCGCTGATCGCGGTCGTGGCATGTGATAGCAGCCCATCGCCTTCGCTGAACCAGCAGGCAAACGAACGATATCAGCAAGGAGACTATGCTGGAGCGCTCGACCTGTACCGCGAGGCCCAAATCGAAAGGCCCGATCTTCTTGAGCTGCACTATAACGCTGGAAACGCTATACACCGCCTAGAGCAGTACGATCGCGCACTAGACGAAACGCGGCAAGCCCTGGTCAGCCCTGATTCCGGTTTACTCGCCCAGAGCTATTACAGCGTCGGCAACCATTACTTTCGTCAGCAGCGGCTCGCCGATGCGCTGGAGGCCTATAAAAACGCGCTCGTCCAAGACCCCACTGACTTCGATGCGAAGTACAACCTCGAAGTGGTGCTCTCGCTGATGGAGCAGCCTTCCGGCGAACCGAGTCCGCCCCCAACAGGCAGCCCCGATGCTGGATCGCCGCCGCCGGACAGCGGGCAGCCGTCCGGCAATCCCCAGCCTACGTCTTTGCCAGGGGAAGGACAGGGTCAGCCCGGCGATGGTGAAGGCGAGCCAAGTCGAGATGGATACTTGAGAACTCTGGAGGAGGCGCTAAGGGGCATCGAATCGGAGTTTGGCGTCGATGAAGCGCTACGGCTTCTCGATATCCTGGCGGAGCGGCCTATGGATCCCAGCCGGCAGGTTCCACCCGAAATAAGACCTACCTATCGTGACTGGTAGACGCCTTCCAACTGCAAAAGCTTTCGTTTCAGATCTAAACCGCCACCATAGCCACCGAGCTTGCCATCCCAGGCGACAACCCGATGGCAAGGGACGATGATCGGCAAGGGATTGCGCTGCATCGCTAGGCCCACAGCGCGGGCAGCCCTCGGCAGCCCCACGCTGGCGGCCAGCCAGCCGTAGCTTCGGGTCTCGCCGCGCGGTATCTGCATGGTAGCGTCCCATACCTCGCGCAGAAATGGCGTCGCTGGGGGCGGGTCGAGTTCGACGGTAAAATCGACCGGCTCACCTAAAGCATAGCTCTGGAGCTGGTCCACCAAGTCTTTGGTTTCTTCTGATGAAGCGGGCTTAGCGACGTTCGCTAACGATAGTTGGACTTCGGCCTCCTCCGCTGTCGGCCGGGGCAATGAGAGGTACCTTAGGCCTGCGTCTGTGAGAGCAAGGCCTATCCAGCCGAGCGCCGTGTCTACAATCTGTCCTCTTACTTCCATCTGAGTATCCTTGCTATGAGCTTATTGCGAAGTGGCTCCCAAACCTCTCTTAACCTTCTCTGTTCCTCAGTCTCCAGCGGGGCTTTCCCGAAGCGCGACCGGCCGTATTCATCCGCTAGCACGTTTGTATCGTCCACGTACGGCGCTAGTTTGGAGACATCCCGAATATATTCCTGCGGTGTTTGGTTCGGTTTCGGCTTGGCGCCCGCCCATGAGGCTAAACGCACCGTCTTTTCCCATATACGCTGGGGATACGGTAGCCCGGCGACACTCCGTTCCCAAGCGAAATATCCAGCCGCGCCCGCTAATGCGAAGGCGCTGAGAACTGCCAACGCGATCCACACGCCCATGGGCGTTCCGCCTTCGCCCTGCTCCGCTGCTACAGGCGCAGCCTCAGGGAATTCCGGGTCTTCGATCAACTCCTCACCGGGTAAAACATCATCAAAAGTCTCGGTAGTGCCCGCTGGTTCGACCTGCTCCGGGATCGTTGCGCCGCTTAACGCAGCTCTGTCCGGCGACGGATTGAACTGCACCCAACCGACACCCGGGAAGTACGCTTCCGACCACGCGTATGCGTGTCGGTCGCGCACAGTGTAACTGTCGTCAACCGGATCCTGCTCCTCAAGCACGAAACCGACAGCGAGGCGAGAAGGAATACCGAGCGAACGGAGCATAACGGTCATAGCCGAGGCATAGTAATCAAAAAAGCCCTGTCTCGACTCGAACAAGAAGTGGTCGACGGTGTCTCTGCCTACGGGCACATCGGGTACGTCCCGCGAGAAAGTGTAAATAGGCTGTCGCAAATAATTTTCGATAGCCAAGGCCGCATCGTACTCCGTCGCCGATCCCACCGTGACCTCTTGGGCGAGCTGTTGCACGCGCCCCGGCAATTCATCGGGCAACTGCATGTAGAGGTCTCTGACCCAAGAAGGGTAGACGTTCCCCGCCGTACGTAAGTCTGTAGGCGTAACGTTAGGCAACGTCCCAACAATATTGTAAGTCGACCCCTCCTGCTGCGTTTCTCTGCTTTGAAGGGCAAGCCCATTCATAAATAGAGGCGCAACCTGATTGTCGTTCGAACGGTTGGGGCTGTTCGACAACCGTAGAAGGTCGTATACAGAGGAGACCGACGAAGCCAACGGCTGGCCGATGCTGAACAGTACAGACCGCCGCGATCCGATAACGGTTATTTCGGCTTCGACGGGTAAGCGTTTGCCCAGGCTAGCGTTACCTTCCAACTGCTGCTGCACGCTTACGGGGTCGGCCGCGCCTAGATCGATACCTACTTTATCGCCCATCAGCCAACCGGCGGATGTGTACTCGTTATACGCTGCTCCATGCAAAAGCAGCAAGGAGGAGAGGGTCGTCTCATCCGTTTTTACGTCGAGCACGACTCTTTGGCGCTCCGGTAAACTGCCTTTAAACGGCAGGAAGTTCTCGAAACTGTGTATCGGCCTGATCTGCCGCGTCTGCACGTTCGTGAATAAGCGAGCGAAATCCGTGGAGTAGCCGTCAAACGGCCGCGTTACCTGGTCCCAGATACCGGTGAACGGCTTCGCTTCGCCCCCTACCGGCAGTATCGAGGCCATTATAAGCATCGCCAGCGCCGCCCATGACGTCAGATGCAAGAAGGAAAGGCTGATAAATTCTGGGTACTGGATCCCTTCTGCCTTCCACTGTTGAAGCCTGCGCATCAAATTGACTCGCATGATGAGCATGAGCGATGAAAAAGCGAAAACGATAAAGAGAAAGCTAAAGTTCTCTTCCTGGAAGTAAAAGAAGTTCGCGAAGAGGCCGATACCAGCAGGGATTAGACCGATCCAAGCGTTGTTCCAGCGGAACACGCTCCAGGAGAAGAAATACGCCGCCAGCCAGGTGAGGCCGATAACGAGTATCACGAACGGCAGATTGTCGTCGCTGATCAACCCGTTAAACGCCACGTCGAAGAAGTGCTCCATCCGCAAATAGAGGTCGTCTACTCTTCCACCAAAAGTGGAACCTTCCGTAATGGTGAGCGACTGCCAGAAGACGACCGCGGACCCAAGCACCAGAGCTATAAAGTGGGCCAGGAACTGGTTGATCCTTGCTCGCGCTAGGAGCAGTCCAGTAGTAACGCCCAAGAAGCCGATAAGAGCAAGCGACGGCATAGTTTCGACCCAGTCCGCATTCTGGATCGATCCCGCGACCGCGAGGAAGACGAGCATCGTTATGCCATAAGTTAGCCAGTCCTCCCAGGCCGTAGCGCGAGCGCCCAGCCAGCCGAGAACCCCCTCAGGTCGGGGTTTAGCCGGTGCTTGTTGTTGAAAGCCTTGCCAATCGGTTGTCGCCATATTCTTACACCGTCGTAGAGTCTGATATCTGGCTCGCCGGGCTGAGCGCTGAGCCTATGTTATCTCCCTTGCGGACTAAATACGTTGTTATGTCGGCGGCTGCGAGCTGGCTGACGACCAGCAAGGAATTCGTGGAGGCGCCGAAACTGGATGGCTCCACGAGCACAACAGCGACCCGTACGCCGCGCTGCAACAGGCTTTGCAAAGTCAGAACCCACGATTCGTCCGTTGATGACGTTATCACGACTAGCGTAGTGTGCCGCCCGAAGCGCCTCTCTTCTGCCGCTATCAGTTGGTACAGGAGCGCGTCCCCTTTACCTTTGGCTAACGCCAGGCTTTCCAAAATCTGATCGTAGTGCTCCTGGCTGCGCTCCGGCTCCAGGATGTCCAACCTTTCGCCGTATGACATATAACCTACTGCGCGGTTCGCGCCGATAAAGTAACGGACTATCGAGGCTGCGACGCTAACGCCGTATTCCTCCGTGCTCTCCTCTTCAACGCCAGCCTGCACTTTCCCCTCTAAGTCGAGCATAATCCAGATATCGCTGGAAGGGTCGAGCTCAAATGTCTTCACCATCAGACGGTTCAGCCGGGCGGTGGATGGCCAGTGGATACGGTTGAAGCTGTCTCCGGGGACGTACTCGCGCACACCAGAGGCGTTCGGGGTCACATAATGCGTGCGACGACGGAAACGGCCTTCGCCCGGGAGGTTGGCAGGCGGCACCCAGAAGTTGGTGAGGTCTACAGGTAGCGGGTACACGAGCAGTCGATGGACCCGCCCATAACTGCGGCTAAAGTGGAAAAGCCCGAACGGGTCCCCGCTGGTGATCTTAAGCGGCCCGACCGTGTATAGCCCGCGGCGTCGACACGGAATGGACGCTCGCCATTTGCTTCTGCCGTTAGCCGAGAGCGAGATCGCTCTGCTGGAATTGTGACCAGGAAGGTCAGATGGGTCATCGACTTCAAGCCAGATTTTCGGCAAGGGCGAGAAGTTGCGGACTTCGATCTCCTCTTCCGCTATCTGCCCGACCTGAACGCGGTCAGCGCGCCAGTTCACATCTACGTCTATGCCTTTTAGGTTCAAACGTGCCCACACGTAGCTGATGGGTATAGCAGCGAGCAGTATGTACGAGAAGCGGAAGAAGACCCAAAAACCGGAAGCTAAAGCGAAAACTAACGACACTACGAAGAACGCCGTAATCGCGGTCAGGCTGAAGTTACGTTTGATGAATCGGTAAAGCCTCCGCGCGTTACGTAGCATCGTCTTCCTTTGGCGTACTTAACTCGGCTGCAAACGCGCCCTTGTCCCCGGCACAGGCACCTGATCGAGACATTCGGCTACGATGCTCGCCGCACTGATATTCTTAACTCTGGAAGCGGGGCTAATGATAATCCTATGCCCCAAAGTGCTGTAGGCTAAGGCCTTAACGTCATCGGGTAGAACGAAGTCCCTGCTATCAAGGAAAGCGCGCGCCTGCGCTGTACGGTAGAGCGCGAGTGAGCCTCGCGGCGATGCGCCCAGATACACAGCGGAATGGCGGCGCGTTGTTTCGACCAGCGATACGATGTACTGCTTGATTAACGGATCGACGTATATAGCTTTGACCGCGCGTTGCAAGCGCAAGATCTCGTTAGCGTCGGTAACCTGTTCGAGAGTATCCACGGGATGAACGTGCTGCTGCTGGTCCATAATCAGGACTTCATCGGTATTACTAGGGTAGCCCAAATGGATACGCATAATGAAACGGTCTAGCTGGGCTTCTGGTAGCGGGAACGTGCCTTCATACTCGATCGGGTTTTGGGTAGCCATCACCATAAAAGGCTGGGGCACAAGATGAGTCACGCCATCAACCGTTATCTGGCGCTCTTCCATAGCTTCAAGGAGGGCGGCCTGGGTCTTGGGCGTCGCTCTGTTTATCTCGTCGGAAAGCACGATTTGCGCTATGACAGGACCAGCCCGAAACTCGAAGTCCTCCGTCTTCTGGTTGTAGATGGAGACGCCTGTAATATCAGAGGGAAGCAGGTCTGGCGTGAACTGGATCCGCTTAAAAGTACAGCCGGTCGAACGGGCGATGCTCCTTGCGAGCATGGTTTTACCTACGCCTGGTACGTCTTCGATGAGCAAATGACCCTGGCACAACAGGGCGATAATGGCGTCGCGCACTTCACTGCGCTTACCAACGATAACTTTTTCGACGTTTTCGATGATTCGTTCTGCTATGGCCTTGGGGTCCTGCACGTACGCAACTCCTCTAAACTAATTACTCCAAAGAGCCACAAAAGGATTTCCGATAGTTGCCTAGCGGAAGATAGGGTGCTTTTTCAAGCATACCTGTTTAAACGCGCTTGTTCGTGATTATACCAACAATCGACAGGGAAGTTAAGCAATAAATTATAGCCTTGATTGTTGAAACCCCTGAGTAGGCGCCTATGGCGAACCGTCCCAGTCTCTATGTGTGACGATCTTCATCTTCCGAACTCCTCAGGACATTACCCCACCGCCCCCCATCGCTTTGACTCCAACGCTGCCTTCCATTAACCTAAATGTGTGGGGAGTAGCCGCTAGCGCCGCTCAATAAGGCGGCGCTGGGCGTTCGGTCGTCAGTACGAGGCGTTTATCGCCTCCGGCCGGCCACTAGCGAAGAGCTAAGGCGAGACCACGAAGAGACGTAATGTCTTTGAGTGGTCTCGCCTTCTTTGTATGCCCGAAGGCAGGCAATTCAGAATAAGGATGCGGAGGAACGGAATGATATGTCCTAGATGCAACGACCAGCTCAGTGAAAACCAGCGGGGAGGGATCCTCGTTGATGTATGCCCAAGATGCCGAGGTGTGACTGGACAGGGGAGAGTTTGAGAAGCTCGTCGAGAGAGAAAACGACTACTACCAAAACGACCGTTATAACAACGACCGTTACGGTGATGATGACGACGATGACGATTTCCTCGGGGGGCGAGGTGACAGGGCTGGACGTCAGCGCGCGGCTTCTTTGGCGGGCTAGGGGACCTGTTCGACTAGGACTTACAAAAATGTCATCGGTGTAGGGGCGCACGGCCGTGCGCCCCTACGAGACGCCGTTGCATTATCATTGGCGTTGAGCACACGGCGGTCCATGAATGCATCTAAAGCTCCGGCGCAGAACTGTTCGACCTAGGCCCGCGACTTTGTTGCTTTACTCGCAAAAATAGCCCGCCAGTCGCCATCCGACACTGTGCGATCTATGGCGAGGCCGGCTTCCCTAAGTGAGCGTGCGACCGCGCCTTCGTTCTCGGCGATGAAGCCGCTTGCGATAAGCGTACCGCCATCTCTTAATGCTCTCGCTAATTCCGTCGCTAGGTCGCAAATGGCCAGCGCGCTGATGTTCGCAACTACCAGATCGTAGCCGCTATCTGGCGATTGCGTGGCCGGAGTGCCGCTCAGGCTGCCCTCTACGGCCTGCACGATGTCGGCCACACCGTTGAGCTGGGCGTTCTCTCGTGTCGCTTGCACCGCCTGGGGTTCGATATCGAGTCCTAGTACAGATGCAGCGCCTAGTTTTGCCGCGGCGATCGCAAGTATCCCCGATCCTGTACCCACATCTAAGATTCGAAAGGCTGGCTTAACCGTCCCTTCGAGCGCTTCCAGACACAGTCGCGTCGTCGGATGCTGGCCGGTGCCGAAAGCGAGGCCGGGATCGAGGTGCAATACGATCTCGTCTTCGTGAGAATCGTAATCGCGCCATGTGGGCTGCACCACCAAGCGACGGCCAATATGCAGCACGGGGAAGTACTCCCGCCAAGAGTAGGCCCAATCCTCTTCGGAGAATCGGCGGCTGCGGATGGTCAGCGGTTGCGTCGAAAAAAGCCGGCGCAGACGGCGGCGTAGCGCTGGCCAACCCTGAGCCGCCGATTCGGAAAAGTAGGCTTTAACGGTGAGTAGCGCATCGTAGTCAATTGCAAAGGTCTCTTGGCCGGGTGGGTAATTGATGGGTTCTTCCGTCACAACCCCACCGTCAGCATGCGGTTCTAACGCCGCTGCCACCGCCTCCGCATCGAGGCGGTGAGCCGCTATCTGGACTTCCAACCACACGGTATTTATTGAATCACAGCCCGCTCATGGTTCGACAAGTACATCCTGAGCCTACCGAAGGACTCACCCCCACGAGCGGATAAGGTTCCGCTCACCATGAGCTTGTCGAAGGGGGTCCGTTTTTACAAAGGTGAGTATGGTTTTTAGCGCTTGATCTTACCGAGCACGCCCTTGCGGCCATCCGCCTGGGGCGGATCGAAAGAGCCGGCAAGCTCCTGGAGAAGTTTGCGCTGATAGTGGTTCAGCTTGGTGGGAACGGCAACTCGTACGACGACAAACTGGTCACCACGCCCCTGCGATCTGAGATGCGGAACGCCCTTATTTTTTAGCGTAAACACATGGCCGTTCTGCGTGCCTGACGCAATACGCACGGTGTGGGGGCCATCGAGCGTTGGCACCTCTGCTTCGGAGCCTAACGCTGCTTGTGCGTAATTGATCTGCAGTTCGTAGATCACATTATCGCCGTCTCGCTCGAACAGCGAATGGGACTCGACATTCAGGGCGACGTAAAGGTCGCCCGGCCCGCCGTTGTTGATGCCGGCGTCGCCTTCTCCCGCCAGGCGGATCTGCGAACCTTCGTCTACGCCCGCCGGTATCTTCACTAGAAGGCGCCTCTCCCGACGCTCCAAGCCGACGCCATTGCAGCGGTCGCATGGGCTGCCTATAACTTCCCCCTCGCCGAGACACTGCGGGCAGGCCGATACGTTGACGAACTGGCCGAAGAAGTTCTTCTGGACTCGCCGCACTTCCCCGGTGCCGTTGCAGCTGCTGCAGCGGCTGGGGAAAGTGCCGGGCTTGCTCCTCTGACCGTGGCACTCCGAGCAGGTCTCGCGGCGGGCGATCTCGATCTCTTTCTCGACGCCGAATGCGGCCTCTTCGAAGGTTATCGAAAGACCAGTACGCAGATCGGAGCCGCGCAGAGGCTGCCGGCGTTGGCGCCGCGTTGCGCCGCCGAAGAAAGTCTCGAAGATGTCGCCGAAGCCGCCGAAGTCGAAGCCCTGGAACGGGTTGCCAGCGCCGTTCTGCACGCCGGCGTGGCCGAAGTGGTCGTAGGCGTTGCGTCGCTCAGGGTCGGAGAGAATCTCGTACGCCTCGCTGATCTCCTTAAAGCGCTCTTCCGCCCCAACCTCCTGATTGCGGTCGGGGTGGTACTGCATCGCAAGCTTGCGGAAGGCGCGCTTGATCTCCTCAGGGTTCGCACCCCGGACAACACCAAGTACATCGTAGTAGTCGCGTTTAGTAGTCATAGGTTTTAGGGGTTTTCAGCTTCTTCCAGCGCTAATTGTATCAGATGGCCTGTACCCAATAGCAATAACCAAAAAGTATCCGAAAAGGTTACTTCCTGGATACTTTGGGATTATCACGTACGTCGCTTAAACTTCGCGGAACTCGCCTTCGACGGTGCCCTCCTCGGGCGGCGCTTGTCCCGGCTCTCCCTCAGGCGTACCGCCCTCGCTCTGCCCGTAGACGTGCGTGCCGATGCGCTGCATCGCGGCGGAGAGGTCATTTAAAGCGGTACGGACTTGATCGCCGTCCTGCCCGGCCAGGGCCTGGCGCAGCGCCTGGATCTTCGCCTCCACGTCAGCCTTAAGATCGGCGGGTATCTTGTCGCCCTGCTCCTGGACGATCTTCTCGGCATTGTAGGCCATCGTATCGGCCTGGTTACGCAGTTCGATCTCCTCACGCCGCCGGCGGTCTTCCTCAGCGAAGGAATCCGCATCACGCTTCATCTGGTCGATCTCATCCTTGCTGAGCCCGGAGCCCGCCTGAATCGTGATGCGTTGCTCACGGCCTGTGCCCTTGTCGCGGGCCGACACGTGAAGTATGCCGTTGGCGTCGATGTCGAACGTCACTTCGACCTGCGGCACACCGCGCGGCGACGGCAGGATGCCATCCAATACGAAGCGCCCCAGCGACTTGTCGTCGCCGGCCATCGCTCGTTCGCCCTGAACGACGTGTATCTCCACACTCGGCTGATTGTCGGCGGCCGTCGTGAATATCTGGCTCTTCGCCGTCGGGATGGTGGTGTTGCGGGGTATGATCGACGTAGCGACGCCACCCAGCGTCTCGATGCCCAAAGTCAACGGCGTTACGTCGAGCAGCAGGACGTCGCGAACCTCGCCCTTTAATACACCCGCCTGGATGGCGGCGCCCACCGCCACCACCTCATCCGGATTCACGCCCTTGTGAGGCTCTCTGCCGAAGAACTGGCGTACTTTCTCTTGCACAAGCGGCATACGCGTCTGACCACCGACCATAACGACCTCGTCTACCTGGCTGGCGGACATGCTGGCATCCTCGAGCGCTTGTTTGCAAGGCGCCAGCGTTTGCTCCACAAGCTCGCCGACTAGCTGCTCGAGTTTGGCCCGGGTCAGCGTAAGGTTCATGTGCTTGGGGCCAGAGGCGTCGGCGGTGACGAAGGGCAGGTTGATCTCCGATTGCATCGTGCTTGAAATTTCGATCTTCGCGCGCTCGGCGGCCTCTTTCAGCCGCTGCATCGCCATCCGGTCCTGGCGAAGATCGATGCCTTGGTCGCGGCGAAACTCCTCGACCAGCCAGTCGATTATGCGGTTATCGAAGTCATCGCCTCCTAGGTGCGTGTCGCCGTTCGTGGACTTCACGTGGAAGGTGCCTTCGCCCAGTTCCAGGATGGAGATGTCGAAGGTGCCGCCACCGAGGTCGTAGACCGCGATTATCTCTTCTACCTTCTTGTCCAAGCCGTACGCTAGCGAAGCAGCAGTAGGCTCGTTGATGATGCGCAGCACGTTCAGACCGGCGATATCGCCGGCGTCCTTGGTCGCCTGGCGTTGCGAGTCGTTGAAGTACGCCGGCACGGTGATGACGGCCTCAGTGACCGGCTCGCCAAGGTAAGCCTCGGCGTCCGCCTTCAGTTTTTGAAGGATCATCGCCGATAGTTCGGGCGGTGAGTACGACCGCTCGCCCATCCAAACGCGCACGTCGCCGTTGGCGGCGCCATCTATCTTGTACGGCAAGATCTTCAGATCGCGCTGAACTTCGGGGTCGCTAAAGCGGCGACCCATCATCCGCTTGATCGAAAAGACGGTGTTCTCCGGATTAGTGATGGCCTGGCGTTTCGCCACTTGCCCCACCAGCCGCTCGCCGGACTTGCTTATCGCCACCACCGACGGCGTTATGCGGCCGCCTTCCGCGTTAGGTATAACGACAGGCTCGCCGCCTTCCATGACAGCCACACAGCTGTTTGTTGTTCCTAAGTCAATTCCAATTGCTCTAGGCATACCCCTATCTACCTCCCCCGCAAACGCGGTTCATTATCGTATTTATTGAGTTAGTGCCTTTAGTTTTTCTATTAATCGCCTGGCTTTATCAGCGCGAAACCGTACACCCTCAGCCGAAGCGAAATCCTCGTAAAAATTTGCGTGTAACGACTCAGCAGCATCGAACAGGTCATTAAAATCGTCATCTCCCGTTTCCTTGAAAAGCCTATCCATGGCAACACGCAAGTCTCTATGGCTATAATGACGCCACCTTCGCGCCGTAGCAACCGCTTTGATAGCGGTAGCAACGGCACCCCACAACTTCTCGGACGCCTGCGGATAATCGCCTTTCTCTAGGAGAGCTTCTGCGTCCTCTAAGTATTTGCCATTAAGCGACTTATACTTCTGGGCCAAAGGCAATACCTCTGCTCTTGTTAACTTTCACCTGTAATCGGTGTCTCGCTCGATCCGCGCCCCTGCCCCACAACCACCATCGCCGGGCGGATGACGCGCTCGCCGAGTTTGTAGCCCTTCTGCACCTCGCCTACCACCTTACCCTCTTCCCCCTCGGCGTGCATAACCGCCTCGTGGTAACGGGGGTCGAAAGGCTGGCCCTCGGTCTGGATCTGGCTAACGCCCGCGTTCTCCAATACAAGCTGGAGCTTGCGATGGATAAGCCGTATGCCATCGAACCAGGTAAGGCCTGAAAAGCTGACGTCCAGGCTCGAAAGGGCTCTCTCGAGGTCATCCACGATCGGCAGGATGTTGATAATGAGGCTGGCGTTCGCTAAACGGCCGACATCCTCCCGCTCCTGCTCGATGCGGCGCTTGAAGTTTTGGAAATCAGCGGCAGTCCGTCGCCAGTTTTCCAGATATTGCTCGGCCTTCGCCTTCTCATCTTCGAACTGGGCCTTAAGATCGGTCTGACCCCGGTTTGGTTCAGGCTCGTTGCCTGCCGCCTCTTGGCCTAACGTATCTTGTTCATCCGTCATCTCATTAGTCCTTTAGCTGTAATAGTAAGCAGTAAGCTCGCTCAAAAGCGATGACATGTAGCGTACCATAGGGACCGCCCGGCCATACTGCATCCGCGTTGGGCCTAACACACCGACCACGCCGGTCGGGCCGCCCGCTACACCGTAACGGCTTACAATCACGCTGAACGAGCTAAGCACGTCATCACTGTTCTCACCGCCGATGACCACCCGTACGCCTTCGCCTCCCGCCATCGTCACAAGAGGGATAGCCCTCGAAACGTTGTGCTCATCGAGAACGTCGAGAATCGCAAGCATTCGTTCCGGCTGTCGCAACTCGGGCTGGTTCAGCAAGTGCAAGAGGCCGTCCAGGTGGGGCGCGTCACTGATGGCTGCGTCTTCCTCTTCTAGTGTCGACGCTACCGCTAGTCGCGCTTGCTCCTCGACAGCAGAAAGCTCGGCCGGCAAACGGCTGAATTCGAGAGCGGTCAACCCACCGAACATATTGTTGAGACGTTCCGCCATCGCATTTAACTCATCGGCAGAGTGCAGGTACGGCAACGGAAGCAGCTTTTCCCTAGTGTGCGCCTCTCTCAGCACTATGACGAGCAAAGCCAGGAAGTCGTGCACAGGTACTATGCTGAGCCAGCGCAGAGATGTTTTGGCGAGGCGCGGCGGCGTTACCATAGCAACGTTGCGCACGATTTGGGCAATGATAGCGGCCGTGAGATGGGGCCAAGCCTCCATAGCGTCGGCTTGCTCCAACTTGCGACGCAGGCTCAGCTTTTCCGACTCCGGTATATCCTCTTCCTCCATCAACAACTCGACGTAGTATCTATAACCATCGTCGGAAGGGATGCGCCCTGCTGATGTATGAGGATGAGTTATATACCCCTCCTCCTCCAACGCTGCCATTTCATTGCGGACAGTAGCGGCAGAGAGAAGTTGCGGGAGCAGTTGGGTGACAGCCTCTGAGCCCACCGGCGTAGCTTTTTTTATATATTCGCTTACAATCAGGCGCAAGACCTGCGCCCTCCTATCGGTGAGCGCCATTCCCCTCCCAAACCTTCCAGACCAATCTTTTCACCTGAATTAGCACTCTAAGCCTGAGAGTGCTAATATGTGACTAATGTACCATCAGGAGCTTGCCCTGTCAAGGCGTACAGGCTTGCTAGGGCTTCGCAACGGCTGCTAGAATGAACGCAAGGCTTCATGGCACCTTGAGAAGTATTGAAGTGAAGACCTCCGAAGATGCGCTGGTAGAGCGGGCGAAACAGGACCGCCAGGCGTTCAGCGAGTTGTACGAATCATACGCTCCACGCATATACAAATACATTTATCACCGTACGAACAACGCCGAAGAAGCGGAGGAGTTAACTGCAACCGTCTTTCTAAGAGCGTTAAGTCATCTGGACTCCTACGAATTTCGCGGCCAGCCGTTCGGCACCTGGCTATTCACTATCGCCCACAACTTGCTGGTAAACTGGTATCGTGATCGCCAGCGAAGAGCGCCTACGGCTCTCCAGTTAGAGATCGATAGTCAAGATGTTACAGCTATCCTTACGACTGCCGAGGATCTCGCCGCTGTTAAGCAAGTGATCTCCGCCCTGCCTGAAGACAGGCAACTGCTGATTTTTCTCAAATTCACTGAAGGCCTGTCCAATGCCGAGACCGGCCGTATCATGGGTCGCAGTGAAGGGGCGATCAAAAGCCTTCTTCACCGTACTATTCAGAGCCTTCGCGGCGAGATCGAAAGCGAACGTAAAGACGACGAAGTTATGGAGGAACGAAATGGCTAAAGTATTACGGGTCTTGGCAGTAATAGGGGCCGGTGTAGGAGCCGTATTGGCTTTCCTAAAGTTGCGCCGTAGCAAACAAGACGAACCAGGAAGTAACCAACCGCCGGAAGCCTGAAAGCTTAAGAGCGTTATGTCTCTCTTTTGGCCCAAATTCCCCCACGTAGCCGTTGTGGAAATGTGGGGCCCTATAGGCGGTGGCTCACGTACCGCGGAATACGGCCGCCTCTTCCGCTCTTTAACCGAGGACGCTACGGTAAAGGCGGTAGTGCTTGATATCGACTCGCCGGGAGGCTCGGCCACCGCCTCGGACTACCTGTATAAAGCCCTGGTACGCCTGGCCAAGAAGAAGCCGCTGATCGCTTTCGTGCGCGGCACGGCAGCTTCGGGCGGTTATCTGCTTGTGTGTGCGGCCACCCGTGTCATAGCGATCCCGAGCGCGCTTGTCGGGTCTATAGGTGTAATCGCGATCCGCCCCGTCCTACAAGACCTCTTAGACCGCATGGGCATCCAAGTCTTCGTACGCAAAACGGGGCCTTTCAAGGACATGTGGGCCTTCTACAGAAAACCGACCGACGAAGAGCAAGGGAAGATCCAGAAGCTTCTGGACGAGTTCCATGAACTATTCGTAAAAACGGTCGCCGAAGCAAGAGGGCTAGACCTCGCCAAGGTCAAAGCTACGCCACCGGCGAAATATTTACGGCAAATCAAGCGCTGGAGATGGACCTACTGGACGACCTAGGCGATCTAGATAACGCCATCGACAAGGCGCTGGAACTCGGCAACGTCCCGCGAAGGGTCCAGTACACCCGGCCGAAGAGACCTCTAATCGATCGGCTGGCCTTCGGTGTTAGCGGTGCTCTGGTCAAGGCCATTACTCTCGAGGTAGAACGTCACCTCGCACCCGAGGTCCAATATCGCTTTAGCGGCAAAAAGTAAGTTGACTCAGTACAGAGCGAAACCTAGAATGAATCAGGAAATGCGGCGGGTTAAGGCTTCTGCCTATTCTAGGAGGGCGTCATGGAGGATTATGGCCTGGACATCGATGAGGTTCGCCACGTCATCGCCACCGCCGATGTCATGATCGTCCGCTTCGCCATCCTAGAGAAGCGGCTGCTCATGGACACTCGTTGCAACGATACCGAAGGCCCTCTATTGCGCCTCGTGAATCGCGCCGGCTCAGCCGAGGAGCGGTTTCGCCACCTAAAGCAGATCCGACCACGTTTCCAGCTACCCGACCGGATAATGTCGTTTATGTGGCCGCGGCAGATACAGACCTTCGAAGTGAGCGGCCTATGGCAGTCGATCGTCGATAGGGTCACCAACACCGGATTCCCGGGCATGCATGAGCAATGCGAAAAGGTATTTCTGGAGCTCTTAGGGGAAGAAAAGAAGGAGATCCTCGCCGCGATACGAGGCGATGAAGGCTATCAATCTCTATGGGAGCGTCCCCGGTAGACACACGCTCACACTAGTCAACGCTACTTAAGTAACTTAAGATCTCAGTGAAAATAATCGATCTTCGCAGCGACACTATTACTCTGCCCACCGAGGCTATGCGCCAGGCGATCGCCGCGGCCGACCTCGGCGATGACGTTTACGGAGAAGACCCTACCGTCAAGCGCTTAGAAGAGATGGCCGCGGCGCTGTTAGGAAAAGAAGCCGCCCTAATGACGGCGAGCGGCACTATGAGCAACCTTACCACCCTGCTGACCTTCTGCGGCCGTGGTGACGAAGCCATCGTTGGCAGCGAATCGCACATCGTCCATTACGAAGCGGGCGGAGCGTCGGCCCTAGGTGGGGTAGCCTATCGGACTGTGTTCAACGACAAGCGCGGCATGCTCGACCCCGAAGACGTAGAGTCAGCCATCCGCGGAAACAGGCTGCACTTCCCGCCTACGGCGGTAGTTTGCATGGAGAACACCCACAACCGTTGCGGCGGCAGCGCTCTAACCACCGAAGATATGCGCTCCGTTGCAAACGTGGCCCATGCACGCGGCGTACCGGTATATGTCGATGGCGCCCGTATCTTTAACGCTGCCGTTGCCCGAAACACACCCGTCGCTTCGCTGGTGGAAGACATCGATGCGGTCAGCTTTAGCTTATGTAAAGGTCTTGCCGCTCCCGTTGGTTCCGTCCTCTGCGGCAGCGCGGACTTCATCGTTCGCGCTCGCAAGATACGCCAGATGCTCGGAGGCGGTATGCGTCAGGCTGGGATCATCGCCGCGGCCGGCATCGTCGCGTTAGAGACTATGATCGACCGCCTCGCGGAAGACCACGCGAACGCAAGGGTACTAGCTAACGGCCTCTCGAACATACCAGGCGTCATTCTCGACCCCTCTACCGTCGAGACAAACATCGTTATTTTCGAGGTACAGGGTATCGACGCGGTTGAGTTCCAGGCTCGTCTGGCCGAAGCGGGCGTCCTCACCACCGACTCAGGCGCTGGGCGAATTCGCATGTTGACCCACTACGGCATTAGTCGCGCCGACGTTGAAGAAGCCGTCGAACACGTAAAAGCTGCTTTACAAGTTAAGGCCTAACTGGAAGACCGCTAGGATTGGCTCAGCCGCACAAATACCTCCTGGCCCTCTTAATAGCCACCGCCTTCAGCGTAATCGCTTGTTCTTCTTCCAAGGAAGATCCTCAGCCAAGAGGCCCGATCGTTACTCAAATCCCCTGGTCATCACAGGAGGAAGCCTCCTATAGTCTCATCGACGACGATGGCGCCGAGGTTGGGCAAGGCGTACTTACGATTCAGCGCGAAGGCGAACGCTTTCAGCTCTCGCAACGCTATACAAGCCCCACAAATACCGATGAAACGACAGCCATCGTGAATGCGACAACCTTCGCGCCAATCGAGATCGAACGGACGATCGACGGCGAACGTGGCGAGTTACACACCGTAGTCAATTACTTGGGGGGCATCGCTGAGATAGTGCGCACCTCAGACGAAGACAATAGCAGCGAACAGATAAACGTGCCTGAAAATGCCTATGACAACGCGTCTGCTCTGTTCCTCTGGCGAACGATACAGTTTAGCCAGGGCGCCAGGTCAGCTTATACGAACGCTTTAACTGCGGAGTTACAAAGGCCTAGTCTCATTGATGTGAGCTTACGTGTGACGGCAAGAGAGGAGATCACCGTCCCCGCCGGCACCTTCGATACCTGGCGGGTGGAAGTAACTTTAAGTGGCCAGAGGCAGTACGCCTGGTACGGTGCGGAGGGAACCCGTCCTCTTATCAAATACGACAACGGCCAGTACGTCTTCTTGCTACAGACCTTAACTCCGCCTTAGCAATCCTCCTACGGCGACAGCTTGTCGAACGGCGTAAATTAAGAACACTTTTACGTCATTGCGAGCCGCCGAAGGCGGAGAAGCAATCTCTGCCCGTCTGCTACGCGGCTTCGCAACTCCGCTCACCCCGAGCCTGTCGAGGGGCATTGCTCGTCAACCACGTACCGTTTTGTTGGCAATCCCATCTTAGTTGCGCAGACCGCGCCAAAGGCACCCGATGCGACGGCCTTGCACTACGCTTTCGGCTTGTACCAAGCGATCGCGATAGGCCCCATCCTCGCGCCAGGCGCGAGCGTAGCCCTCCGCGATCATGAGGAAGTCGATAGAGATGCCGTCCTCACGAAAAACGTAGCGTAGGAGGCGGTCGGAACTATCTTTGTCTCGGTCGTCCTCTAACAGAAGGACTGTCTTGCCCACAAGCTCCTCGTTACGTTCTTTCGCCTCTTCGTAGCAAGGGTCACCTCTCTCAGGCGTATCAATGCCATAATAACGAATAGTACTAGGCTCGTTCCTTTGAGGCAGAAAAACCCTGATCGTATCGCCGTCCACCACCGAATCTACTGTGACCTTCGTTAACCGTTGAGGGTCCTCGTATACAATGGGCTCTAAAAGCGGATTAACAGCGTCTGGAGAGCGCCCCTCGCCTGTGCTGAGAAGCTGGAAGAAGACGACCAGACCAGCGAGAAGCACAAAGATTATCCAATATAAGGGCAAACTCCTTCTCATCTCTTCCCTCTAATCATCATTATAGGATGATAGGCAAGGCAACGGAGACAGGAGGTCGATATGGTATCCGTTCTTATTATTGAAGCCAACGATGCGCTCGGCAAAGCGGCGAGCGATCACCTAGCGAGCAAAGGACACGACGTCGTATTAGTAAACACCGCTATCGATGCCCTTCGCGCTTTAAGAAACTTGCGGCCAGAGGCTATCGTATTCTCCGAGAACGGCGAGGATCTGCCTTTCGAAGAATTCTACGGCTGGCTACACAGTGATCCCGCCTACGAGTCCACAACGTTCTTTTGGTTGGCCTCAGCCACGACGACGGCTTTTGCCGAAGCAACGAAAGTGAATTATGAGAGATGTGTCCTTTTGCGCAAACCGTTCCCCTGGCCGGAGTTGTCAAGACTGATCCGCGAAGCGACGACAAAGCTCACTTTCGGTTCCAGCAACCAGAGAACAGCTATCAAACTGAGCCGCGACGCTTATGAACTCCGTGGCGAAGCTGGCAGCGTGCTCCTGACACCCACCGAGTTTCGTTTAGCTGACTACCTCATGGAGCAAGTCGATAGGATAATTGGCACTGAAGAGCTTCTGCAACGGGTGTGGGGATACTATCCGAGAACCGGCAATCCTGAAGTTGTTCGCTCACACGTCAGGAATCTTCGCCTCAAAATAAAGCGCGCTACCAGCAGCGATGAAATGATCCAAACGGTGCCCGGCCACGGCTACCGGCTGACGTTGACATCGAGAACATCGACGTAGGCGGCCTCCCACGTCCCGTCGGTGCGCGCTGTCCCCCAAACCACCGCTCGCGCACCGACCGCTGGCGTTCCATTGATTTCCACATCGTCACTTAGGGCGAACGGGACTCCTACCACGATCAGTTGGCTAGCGCCAGACTGCTGTACCGGGCCTTGGAGCCTTAATAAGCCGGATGGGAAAGTGACGAGGTCACTTACCGATAACTTACCCTCAGAAGAGATGCGGCCCGTTAGCAAAACGTGGCCACCTGCTACCGGCTGGTCCAGGTTTCGGCCTAACGTTACAGGCAGCCCACCCACAGCCCAGCCGTCGCGCGTCTGTTCGATTATGCCTTCCAGTTTAATTACGCCTTGTTGGCCTTGCCCCCGAAGCACCACGATCTTCAAAGCTACTAACTCCTGGCCTTTTCTTTGCGCCTCGATCTGTACGCGTACTCCGATAGCATATGGCTGGGGGTGCGCATCTATAAACGCGCCGCTTATCAGGAATCGCTGCCCGGAAACAACCCAGTATTCGGCGCCTTTCTCCGTTTCGATATCGTCTATCGTCCCTTCAAAGATCAAACGTCTCTTAGCTTCTTCGACGGGGAATGACCGTACGGTATCGATCTGGAACTGACCATTTGTAGATACCGTACCCAGCACTTCCACTAAGTGTCCTCTAGTCAAACGGCCGATTTGTACCGTCCGCTTCTCCAGATCTGCTTGCCAGCCACCCACTCGCAGCCGGTTATCGACTATGTTTTCGAGCGTCCCATGTAAGCTAAAGCGTAGCGACTCAGCCTGCTGTTCAACGCCCGAAACTGAGACCTTCAGGGCGCTAAGAACACCATCTTCACTGCGTGCCGCTGTAACCACCGCCTTTTGCCCAAGCCGCGGGCTGGTTAGCCCGAGCTCGACCGTACCTTCTGGCACGTCCACCGTAGTGCCACCGATACGCATTTTGTCGTTCGTACAGCATTCTTCCACCGAGCCTTCTATCCGGACAACACCGCCAGCCACTTCTTCCGGCGATATGCGTGACGGGGCCGAGACCTCCGGCGTCGATGACTTTTCGCTGAGCTTGTGCAGGCCGTTGTAGCTCTCTGCCAAAGCCTCGGCGTACCGGACTTGCGAAGGGGCGGGGACTCTATTCCAGGCCACGACAAGAAGATCGCTCTGCTCTGAAAGAACGTCTTCGGCCCGCTCTTTGAGGTTCGCCGGCATGTCCGGCTCATCCAGCTTGCCAACCACATCCTCCGCGCGGCCTTGCAACTCGCCTAATACGTTCCCTTCTACGGACTTATCGTGGGCCATGAGCCAGCGGACTTCGCCCTGACGGCGTTCCAATTGGTCGAGCATAAGATCGAGTTGCTCGTCGTCATCGCCAAAAGTGAGCAGCAGCCGGGCATCTTCCAATCGCAGCTTCATCGGGTATAGGGGACTGTCGGGTTGGCTCTGCGTGGCGGCATACGACGTAAAGCCGGTGCCAACAAGCAGAAGGAGGGCCAGCGAGGCAGCGGCTGCCAAAGGCTTTAATAAGAGGCCCCGACGGGACTGATGCCGGGCTTGCTTTAATTGGGCGGCGCGCGCCATGAACTGCTGCCGGCCGGCAAACTGACCGGCGGGATCCGGCAATGGCGGCCGGACTGACCTAACGGATGTAGCCGTTTCTAGAAGCGGTCGCAAGCGCGCAGCGTATTTCGGGTAGCGCGCCAAACACTCGTCGAGCGGTGCTCCGCGGGCAATCACTTCCAGACACTCGTCGAGAACGGCCTCGAAATCTCTAGCCATCGCGTGCGTCTTCCTGCGCGAGTATCTTGCGCAAAGCCACAAGCCCCCGGTGCTGAAGCGACTTGATCGCCGCTTCGCTGCGTCCAAGCGTCTTTGCAATGGCGGCGTTGTCGAGGCCTTGCATGAACTTAAGCGTGATGACCTCGCGCTGGTCGTCGCGCAGCTCCTTCAGAGCAACGCGCAGCCGCTCAGACTCCAGAAGAAGGTCGGCCATATCCTCGGGCGTTTCGCTACGGTCAGCGATCGTATCGATGAGTCCGACTTCGGGGCGACGTCGCTTACGACGATGGATATCGATAATGCGGTTCCGCGCTATGCGAAAGACCCAGGCCTGAAAGGGGACGCCACGTGAGTGATAGTTTCGGATCGATTCCAAAACTTGGAGCAGGACGGCGGAGGCTAGGTCCTCGGCAGCATGGGTGTTGCCAAGTTGCATGTAGGCATAGGCGTATATTTTGGGATAGTAGGTCTCGTAGATTTCCGACAGCGCCGTAGGATCGTACTCCTGCGCGCGCAGGATAAGCCCCTCTTCTCCGCGAACGTGGGAATCAGTATCCACGCCAGAGCGGGCTGACCGTCTCGCCCTATCCGTGCTGCCTACTTCACCCAATGCAAACGCATCCGCGTTCACCCCATTCACGCTTTTCCCAACGCTGGGGCGAAACAAAAGATTCGCGAACTTCAGCTACAGCCGATTCGTGTCGCCCTACTCTTCATCTTCCGGTATGCCGAACAGACGCTGCCGGGCGGAATCGTAGCGCTCCTTGGCCCGCGCTTCGCGATTGAGCAAGCCTTTAAGCTGAGGAGGGTCGAGCCTTTCTCCCTGCAGCAGCACTCTATGTAGATCGAGGACCTGCTTCTGCCAGGCTTCGTAGGCTTCCTGGTATTCTTTTCTAGTGTCCTGAGCCATCGAGTTTCGCTACCTAAGTTTTGACTGTACGGACGCGCGATCGCATTTTGACCCAAAGCTCTGGGGGGAACGATATCATGCCGTGCATCGTCTCCGCATGCTCGGCGCATGCCGCTATTATCTCCTCTACGGATTCGCCCTCAGCTACGAAATCGCAGTCCACGCCTGCGTCGCGACAGGTCAACTGCACACGCTCTTTTCGCTCCTCGGCCATCTGCTGCCTCCAAAACGTTATGTCCCTTTAAGGATACAGATGTTACGTTGATTAGCCAACAGAACCAGCGAAGTAGGTGGGGTTTGTCAGAGGGACCAGTTGGAAACGGAAGAGGCAGAGCGCTGAACGAACGCCCCCGCCTGGCCGCCCTAGGAAGTACATGGATTTCCACAAGAAGCGATAATCTGGCGCTTTCTCGAGGAGGAAGCCTAGACCGGCGTCTCGGGTTGAGCCCCGGCTTTCGCCGGGTCTTCGGCGTTCCGCGTCCGCATCGGCATTTCCCTGAGAAACCAGGCCAGGGCAAAGGCGACGAGTCCGAAGGGGATGGCGATAAGGAACACTGGTTCGAGCGAGTGCGAAAAAGCCTCAACGACCCCCTGTAGGACGTCAGGCGGCAATAGCCGCAACTGCTCAGGGCTCGAGGTCAATTCGCCGGCGCTCACGCCGCTGAGACTTCCGGCAGGCACGAAACGCGGCAGGTTGTAGTCGAGCCGGTTCGCCAGCACAGAGCCGAAGACGGCAACGCCGAAAGCACCGCCCATTGAGCGGAAGAAGTTTACCCCCGCTGTAGCGGTGCCCATATCGCGGTAATCCACCGCATTCTGCACGGCCAGGATTATTACCTGCATGACTAGCCCTAAGCCAACACCGAGAATGAGCATAAACAGAGACAACCAGATGAAGCTGGTGCCGGGTCCCACGGTGGAAAGCAGGGCGAACCCTAAGGTCACGAGGCTCGTGCCCACGATAGGAAAGATGCGGTACTTCCCTGTTTGGCTGATGATCCGGCCGGAGATGATGGACATCGTAACCACCCCAACCATCAGAGGCAGCATCCGCAAGCCAGACTCCGTCGCAGAAACTCCCTTGACGACCTGGAAGAACAGTGGCAGGAACGAGATCGCGCCGAACATGGCGAAGCCAAGGGCGAAGCCGATGCTGCTTGAGACGCTGAAGACGCGATCTTTGAACAGTCGCAGCGGCAGTATCGGCTCCGGAGCCCTGAGTTCCTGGATGACAAAGAAGGCCGTGAGAAGTGCACCACCGGCCAATAGCCCGATGATCGTCGCCGAGTCCCAGGCGTACTCGTTCCCGCCCCAGGTGGTCCCGAGCAGGATGCAGCTAACGCCGGCCACCATTAGCACGGCTCCCAGGTAGTCGATGCGGTGCTCGCGCCGCTCTACGGGCAAGCGCAGTACACGCGAGGCTACGGCCAGTGCGAGCATTCCCAGTGGAAGGTTGATATAGAACACCCACCGCCAGCTAAGGTAATCGGTGAACAGGCCGCCCAGCAGAGGTCCAATGACGCTGGAGAGGGCAAAGACGACGCCCATAAAGCCAACGTAGCGACCGCGCTCACGGGGCGAAAGGATATCGCCGATGATCGCCTGGGATAGGGCCATAAGGCCGCCGGCGCCCAGTCCCTGCACGCCACGAAAGATGATCAGCTGAATCAGGCTCTGGGCAGCGCCGGAGGCCGCGGAACCAATCAAGAAAGTCAGGATCGCGAATTGAAAGAGTCGCTTGCGTCCGTAGAGGTCGCTTAGCTTGCCGTAGAGAGGCACGGAAGCGGTGGCGGTCAGCAAATAAGCGGTGATCACCCAGGAAATGTGCTCGAGGCCGCCGAGATCACCGACTATCGTAGGCAACGCTGTGCCAAGAATCGTCTGATCGAGCGCGGCAAGCAGCATGCTGAGCATGAGCGCGCTGAAGATGATGAGGATCTGTCGGTGGCTCAGTTCTGGCGGAACGTAGGTGCTATCCGTGGCGGCCATATAGTCTCCTCGCAATCCAAGCCAAACTGCCGTATCCGGCTCATCCTGAAGCCTCCTCAAGAACTAGCTCAGCCGCCGCGTCCCATCCTCGCCTTGAGGTCATTAACTAGGCTGTAGACGACAGGATCACGATCAACGTAAGCAATGTAGAACTGAATAGGCCGACGATGACAGTCCTAACGAGATCGCTCGCTCTCAAGCGCCTTCGGTCAGCCCTTCGTTTCTCTATCTGAAGTCTGCTTCAGGATGAACATGAATTCATGTTCTTGTCAAGCTCACCGTCATACGCTATGCTATGCGCCACATGAACAGAGTTCAGCCACGTGAAGACGCCAAGCTAAACCGTCGGCGAATCGTAGACGCCGCGAGAGAAGTGTTCCGGGAGCGGGGCGTTGCCGCGGAGATGCGCGAGATCGCCGAGCGCTCCGGCCTTGCAGTAGGAACTATCTATAGGAACTATCCCAGCAAGGACGACCTGATCATTGCCCTCTTGGATGACGCTTTAGCGGATCTAACCGTCACTTCAGACGCAGGCAGCGAAATGGACGAGCTTCAATTACTTCTATCGAGGGCCATCGAATTGGCTGCACGGTATGGTTGGCTCATCGAGGCGTACCTCGGCCACCAGGTATCTGATCGCTGTCGCGAAGCAATGAAGCGTAAGTCTCTCGAGTTCGACCTTGCCAAGAAGTACCGAGTGCTGCTTAATCGAGGCATCGATACAGGGCAATTCCGCACGGGCATCGACGTTGAGCGGACAACGACTCTGCTGCTGGGCGTCAGCAGTCCTTGGGTATGCCAGCCACTCCTCGAGAAGGAGACGCCGGAAGAGATCGCGTCCAACGTTATACATGTCTTGCTCGCAGGCATCGACGGCAAAGTTCGCGGCTGACCAGTTAGTCGGGGCTGGTCAAAAGCACTTTAATCCGAACGCCTCGGCAGCAAATCCCGGACAGCGTCACACATTTGGCTCGCGAGCGAAGACGACGCTATAATGCGCGTAACTATGGCCTCTACTAACGCGACCTCGATCCTGGGCGTTGACGTTGGCGGCACCTTCACCGATTTTCTTCTCTGGGAGGACGGCCGTCTCCGAGTCTATAAGGTGCCCTCCGTGCCACAAGACCCCGCCCAAGGGGTATTAAAGGGCCTCGAAGAGATGGGAGCGTCGCCGCAGGAAGTAGTACACGGCTCGACTATCGCTACCAACGCCTTGCTGGAGCGACGTGGAGCCGTCACCGGCCTCATCACGACGAAAGGCTTTCGCGATGTCCTCGCCATCGGCCGGCAGACCCGCCCAAAACTGTACGACCTCTCGCCCCAGCGACCGCCACCGCTCGTGCCCGACGAACTACGCCTCGAAGTAGCCGAACGCCTCGACCATATCGGCGCCGTTAAAACGGCGCTCGATACGTCTGCGGCAGAAGCTGCTATCGAGCAGCTTGTCAAGTCCGGGGTGGAATCGCTGGCGGTCTGTTTCCTCTTTTCGTTCATAAATCCGCAGCACGAGAGCGCGGTCGCGGAAGCGGCGCGCGGGCGAGGCCTCTTCGTATCGGCGTCACACGAGGTCCTGCCGGAATACCGAGAGTACGAACGCACCAGCACGACGGTCGTCAACGCTTACGTCTCGCCGGTCATGAGCCGCTACCTCACGCGCTTGGATGAGGCGCTGCAGGAGCGAAACATCCTACGGTTGCGCGTCATGCAATCTAACGGCGGCAGCATGAGCGCCCAAACGGCCGGTTCCATGGCCGTGAGGACGGTGCTCTCCGGGCCGGCGGGAGGCGTCGCGGGCGCTTTTGCTCTGGCGCAGCAGGCCGGCTACGACCAGATCATCACATTCGACATGGGCGGCACCTCCACCGACGTCTCGCTCTGCCCAGGTCGCATCCTCGAACGGACGGATACCGACATCGGCGGCCTACCGGTCCGCACCCCGGCAGTCGACGTGCACACCATCGGCGCCGGTGGCGGCTCTATCGCCCGCATGGATGAAGGCGGCGCGTTAATGGTCGGCCCCGAGAGCGTCGGCGCCGACCCCGGCCCCGCCTGCTACGGCAATGCACTGATCCCGGCCGTCACCGACGCCCAGGTTCCGCTAGGCCGCATAGCGCCCGAGCACTTCCTGGGCGGCCGGATGACACTGCACAGCGAACGCTCCAAGGAGGCTCTGGCATCGCTGACTTCGAATTTCGGCGGCGACGTTATCCGCGCTGCGGCGAGTATCGTTCGCGTGGCGAACGCGAACATGGAGCGCGCCGTACGCGTCATCTCCGTGGAACGCGGCTACGACCCCCGGCTCTTCACGCTCGTAGCCTTCGGCGGGGCCGGGCCGCTTCACGCCTGCGACCTTGCGACGTCGCTCGGCATCCCGCGCGTGCTCGTGCCGCCCTTCCCGGGCGTTCTGTCGGCGTTCGGCATGGTCGCCGCAGCGCCGACGCGCGACTTCTCGCAAGCGATCATGAGCAACGTGCCGGCCCAGCC
>WHTN01000008.1:0-15144 GCA_009377715.1 Dehalococcoidia bacterium
CTCTAAAAAGGGTAGCAGGCCGTGTCGCTCGATACCTTGCAGCCAGAGGTGGATGGTCTCCCGGTGCTTGCCCAGGCGCTGGGCGATGTACGCTTTCGGCAGACCCTGTTGGTAAAGTTCCCAGGCTAAGACGATAAACGTGAGGTTCGACATGTCCATGAGCATACATGGACTGTCGGATTTCTACGGCAACATTCCGTGCCGTGACACCGATTAACGCGTCGGTCCTATCGCCGCTTCTTTTAGGTAGACCGGCCGTACAGAATTTACGTCGCCAGTCTCGCCGGCCACTAGCCTCCGCCAGCCGAGTTCCGCGACGAAACCGGCCCGCCTCACCGAGGCCATGCCTCCGGCGATCCGCCTTCCTTCCAGGCGCTCGCGTACGTCTACGCCGATCTCGCCGCAGAAGAGAACGTCGTCGGGCACTCCGGCGAGCATCTCATCCAACGATGAAAGACGCGGGGCGCTCTCCTCGCGCCAGTCGCTAACGACGCGGCGATAGACCGCCCAAGCGAACTGATCGCGTCCGGTGCGGTGGACGGCGCATACCGGCCCCGGATAAGCCGCGTGGGCATAGGCGTCGGCCTCAAGCCTCCCGACCCCGATAAGCGGTTTCGACAAGCCGTAAGCGAGGCCCTTCGCCACGCTCACACCGACCCGTAAGCCGGTATAACTCCCCGGCCCGATGCAAACGAAAAGCGCGCCGATATGGTTCTTTTCCACGCGCATCTGGTCTAGCAGGCGCTGGATCGTCGGCATAAGTTCGACCGAATGATTGCGAAAGCAGCGCCAGGTCAGTTCGGCGAGTAGGCCACCCTCGGCGGAAAGCGCAACGCTGGCGAGATCGGCGGACGCGGTATCTATCGTCAGTTCCATCGGTCTAAATAAGTAGGCTCATGGTTCGACAAGCTCACCACGAGCGACCTAACGTTCTTCCGCTCACCCTGAGCCCTTCGGCAAGCTCAGGATGTACTTGTCGAAGGGCTCACATCTTTTGATGCCTCTTGGTTGCTTGCCAGCGCGTCCAGCAGGCGCTCGTAACGAAGGCCTTTCGCTTCGAACTCCAGCCTCCTGCTCCGCGCACCGTTTATATCTATTCGCACAAGAAGATGGTCAGCGGGTAGGACTTCCCAGGCGCGCTCGGCCCATTCCACCATCAACACACCATTGCGGGTGTATTCCCCCAGCCCTAAGTCTTCGGCTCCCTCAGGCGTCTCGATCCGGTATAAGTCGGCATGGTACAGACGCAGTCTGCCACGGTATTCGCCTAGCAGAACGAAAGTCTTGCTCGTGACCGTACTGGTTACGCCCAACCCTTTCGCGACGCCCTGCACCAGGCAGGTTTTGCCGGCGCCAAGTTCGCCGGAGAGAAGTATAACATCGCCCGCCTCAATCAGCATGCCGACCTGCTCGCCCAGTCGCTGCGTGGCGGCAGGGCCGTTGGTCTTAAGGGTAAGTTTGTCCACTAGGCCTGCCGTAAGTGGTCCCATCCGTGGAGGGCTATATCCAACTCTCGTCCGTCAGCACTGAGCAAGCGGACTTTGCCCGGATGTTCGCTCACCACCTTACCAACTATCGTTATGGGGATTTCGGCCGAATTGGAAAGCTGCTCCAGGACGGCATGGGGGGCAACCAGCGCTAGCTCGTAGTCTTCACCCCCGCTGGTTGCGAGAGCGATGGCATCCTTCGGAAAAGTTTGCTTTAAGGCTGGACTGAGTGGAATCTTATCCGCGTACAACAGCGCTCCAACGTTACTGGCGCGGCAGATACGGCCGACGTCCTGCAGTAGCCCGTCGCTGATGTCGATGCCGCAGCGCACGCCCGCTTTTACGGCTGCCTGGCCCGCTTCAACTTTTGGCTGGGGTTGCACGTGTGCCTGTATCAAAAGAGTTGCGTTAGTCCCAACGGGCGCACCCTGCGCCAGCACCCTGAGGCCGGCGGCGGAATCACCGAGATAGCCGGTTATGGCTATCTCGTCGCCGGGCTTCGCCGCAGCTCTCGTCATGAGCGCCGGCTGGCCGCTCTCGCCAACCGTTGCTTCGCCGGTGAGGGCGAGCGTCACGAAGAACTGCTCCACGCGCACAACATCGCCGCCTGCGATAACGATGTTATATGCGTTACAAGCTCCATTAATGCCTTCGTATAGTTCTTCTACTGAGCCTACTGGTGTGCCGGGCGGTAATCCAAGCGTGATCAGGCCGTAGTTCGGTATGCCGCCCATCGCCGTTATATCACTGACGTTAACAGCAACGATCTTCCAGCCAACGTCTCTTAATTGGGCCGACGGGAGGAAATGGACTCCCGCGACCATTGTATCGGTGGTCGCTAGAAGTACCTGATCGCCGACGCGCCAGGCCGCGCAATCGTCACCGATGCCGACCAACAGCTTGGGATCGGCTTTTTGTCCTTGCTTTAAGATGCTGGCGAGCTTGTCTATAAGCTCGAACTCGCCCGCTTCGCTAACCTTCACACTCCGATTATACTTTGCTGTTCTAGCTGCGCTCAACGAATCAGATGTTGGACTAGCCTTGTAGACTGCCTTTATACTCATATAAATGAATCAGCTATCTAGTCCCAACAATAGAGAGATGTCGTCTATCAATATCGTCGTAACTTTTCGCATAGCGACTGAACTGGTCGATAGGATAACGTCGGTCGACCCGCGTCTAACCGTCCGCGTCCTTATGCCGGAAGAAGGATACTTCTTCCGGGGCGGGCGGCCGCTCTGGCCCGGCTACTGGGAACCGCCTTTGCCGGAAGGCGTCGAACCGGACCCGGATGCCGAAACGCGGCTTCAAGAGGCGCTTGAGCAGGCCAACGTTATGCTTTCTCCGCCGCCTCTGCCGAGCGATCTCGTCGACCGAGCGCCGAACCTTGGCTGGCTCCAGCTTACCAGCGCTGGTGCAGAACCGGTGCTCGGCACCGACCTCGTCGATCGCCTCACCGTCACTACCTCCAGCGGCATGCACGTCACGCCTGTGGGCGAATATACGCTGGGGATGATGATCATGCTGGCCAAGCGCTGGGCGCTGATCTCGCGCGCTCAGGTCGGCCATCGCTGGGTGGAGTCCATCATTCCGAGCGAGCTATACGGCAAAACGGTTGGGATAATAGGGCTAGGGCATATCGGTCGTGAGGTGGGGCGGCTCGCCAAGGCCTTCGGCATGCGCGTCATTGGTCTGCGACGCTCAGCGACTGCTCGCACCGTGGAGCCGCCGGTCGATGAAGTCTTGCCGTCTATAGACCTTGCCTACCTGCTCCAACAGAGCGATTACGTCGTCCTGACGCTTCCGCTGACGGAAGACACCCGCCACCTGCTTGGCGAAGCTGAGCTGCGTTCGATGAAGAAGAACGCTTTTATCGTCAACGTCGCCCGGGGGGCGATCATAGACGAGGCCGCTCTTATCCGCGCTCTCCAGGAAGGCTGGATCGGCGGAGCGGCAGTGGACGTCTTCGAGAGCGAACCGCTGCCGCCGGAAAGCCCGCTTTGGGATATGGAGAACGTCATCGTTAGCCCGCACAACGCAGGCAATACGGAGATATACGCCGCGAGGACCGTCGATCTGTTTTGCGACAACCTTCTGCGTTATCTAAAAGGCGAGCCTTTAGAAAACGTTGTAGACCCTGGGCGTGGCTACTAGATTAATTTCAGACGGCTAAGGGCCATTGCGTTGCAGGCTAACGGCGTGGTTTGTTATCATAACCAAAGATTTACCTGGTTGGGCGCACGGCCTTGATGATAAATGCCGCGGTACTGGTACTAAACCAGAACTACGAACCTATGAATGTATGTACGGTGCGGCGCGCCTTTGTGCTATTGGACAGGGGAAAAGCCGAACTGCTGGAAAACGGCAGAGGATACATGCATAGCGCTAGCCTGTCGTTTCCGATACCCTCTGTGATCCGCTTGATCTATTTGATTAGAAAGCCGCGTCCGCAGCCTAGATTGAGTAGACGCGATGTTTTTGTAAGGGATAATTACACCTGTCAGTATTGCGGACGGCAGACAAAAGATCTTACACTAGATCACGTAGTACCCCGTCGCACGGCGGGGCCGCACACTTGGGAGAACGTTGTTGCAGCGTGTCGGGAGTGCAACCATCGCAAAGCGGGACATACGCCGCAGGAGGCGCATATGCGCCTTCGTAGGGAACCGAAAGCGCCAGCTCCGAGCATATACCCGATCTTTTACAGATATCTACCAGCTCAGGAGGAGTGGCGCAAGTTTATAGCCGGCTGGGAGCGAGACGAGCTCCTTGCCTGATTATTGCTGCCTATGCAAAGGACGTTACATAACAACAACTTTATAGCGAAATTTCAGAAGTTGCCCCGGCTTATAACGCGGGGTTTCTTCAAAGAACTCCTTATAGTCCTTCTGGCCTATTTATTGTATTTCGTAGTGCGTGGCGTAGCTGCCGAGCGCGCCGGGGATGCCATGATCCGGGCCGTGCACGTCCTTCGGTTGGAGGACCAGATAGGGTTATTCTGGGAGTTAGATATGCAAGCCTGGGCTTTATCTCATGAAGCCCTAACTCAATTTTTTAACCAGATCTATATTTGGGGAAACTTCCCGTTCATCGGCGTTGTGGCCCTTTGGTTCTATTTCCGTTACCGGCCGCAGTACATCCTCTACCGTAATGCGTTCTTGATATCTGGCGCCATAGCGTTGGTGATATTCGTTACGCTTCCTACCGCACCGCCTCGCTTCTTGTGGTGGGCCGGCTTCCAGGACACCGTATATCAACTTGCAGATGGCTACTACGCTGTCCAGCCGGAGGGTTTTGTAAACCGCTACGCCGCCATACCGAGCATGCACTTCGGCTGGATCCTTCTTCTTGGTATCGGCATCGTTTCGACCACAAAGTTCCGACCAATGCAGGCCGTGGGCGTCGTCATGCCGATCTTAATGTTCCTATCCGTAGTCATGACCGGCAATCATTTCATCCTAGACGCTGTGATAGGTGGGATCGTATCAGTGATAGGCCTCGTGCTCGCCATCCTATATCAACGTGGCGGGGAGCGGTTGAAGCAATCGTTCTCTGAGAAATTCTCCTCGCGCTCGCGTGGCATGGCCTCTTAGGCCAATCACAACTTCGTAAAGCTTCCCTCATTTTCGGCACCTCGTTGACCACAGGCCGGCGCAGAAATATGATCCGGTAGGGAAGTCCGGGAAACCGTCAGTGCCGTTCAAACACGTCTTACGCCGAGTCCGGTTGCGCGATCTGCTCGAAGGGGCAGTTGTAGCGATCGCCTTTCTTTTGTACTTTGCAGTCAGGGGGAGCGTCGTAGACCGCCCTGCAGAGGCCTTCGATAATGCCTTAAACGTAATCGAAGTCCAGAGAACGCTCGGCTTCTTCTGGGAGCCAGACATGCAGGACTGGATCCTGGACAACCTCTTCCTTGTGCAGGCCGCAAATATCGTTTATTTTTGGCTCCATTTCCCCTTGATTATCGCCTTCGGCACCTATCTATACATAAGGGATCGTCACCGCTATACCATCGTGCGTGACGCCTTCTTGGCATCGGGGGCGATATCGCTGATCGTCTACGTACTGTATCCGGTCGCTCCGCCGCGTCTCTTGCCGGACTTAGCGCAGGAGTTACAACGGCCACTTGCAGAGGACCTCGCCGTCTTCGTCGATACGATGCAGAAATACCTGGGCTACGCTTATCAGAGCCAGGAGACGGGGGCCTTCGTCAACCCTTACGCCGCCATGCCCAGCCTGCATTTCGGCTGGGACTTTTTACTGGGCCTGGGCCTCATCTGGATATTCCGCAGGCCTTGGGCGATAGCGCTTGGCATAGCGCTGCCGGTGATGCAAGTTCTAGCGATAACTGTAACCGCGAACCACTTCTTCCTGGACGCGTTCGCGGGCATGATCGTAAGCCTTATGGGCATACCGATAGCGATCGCTATGCAGGAGTGGGTCTATCCGCCGCTTAGCCGGTTCGTAAGGGCACGGTTCGGGAATCTTTTGGATAGAGAGCTTTCGGAGGTCGGTTAGTTGCGATGGTGATAGGTCATCAGCGAGCCGAGCGTGGCGTACACTTCCACGGACATATCGCTTATATACGGCATCCAGCGTTGCCAGGCCTGGCGCGCTTTGCCGGCCTCCGAACTGTTTAGCGCGTCTTGTAGCGCAGTCTCGTCCTGGAACTTAAGGATAGTCAGCCAGTAGTTATCGTTGCGTAGCTTGTTCAGTCTGTACGCGGCGATTACGCCCGGTATTCTCAGAATGTTGTGGAGGTGCACCTCACGGTACCATTTTTCGAACTCTTCTAGAATCGACGAGTCTATCTGTACCTTGATGACCAAGAAGGGCTTACTGCTCATACGTATATCACTCGTTAGCTAACTGACTTACTGCCGCTTCTACGTGCTTCATTACGTCCTGCGACGTATCGACCACTAAGTGGGGTCGCTGTATCGCCTGCACTCGCCTCCGCATTCGCTGATAGACGGCTACGTCCGCCTGGGAAATATCCAGAGGATCGAGTCGTTTTTCCCGCTTCAGAAGCCTCTGACGTATCACTTTAGCTGGCGCTTGTACGCTGATCAATATCAGCTTCGCATCGCTTTTCTGCGCTACAGCGTAAAAAAGCGATGCGAAGCTGATATTGATCAGCGTCGCGTCGAGGACTACCGCAAGGCTCTTGTTCAACAGACGTTCTAGGACGACGTGGATGACCGCAAAGAGATGTGCGCTCTCTTCGGCATCGTAAATCGGCTTGCTGAACAGCAGTTGGCGGATGCGATCGCTCTCCAGTGTGGCTAACGGCATTCGATGTTGGAGCAGGCGCGAGAAGTAGGACTTACCGCTGCCCGGTAAACCGCTGATCATTATAAGCGCCGCTCTCTCCTGAGCTGGTGGCAACGGCTCGAGCGATACTTCGACCCTAGTTACATCGGATACGAGGCTTCGAGTGTCTTCTGCCCGGCTGCTTCGGCTCTTTACGCGTATTACAGATCTATCCATTGTAGAACGCCAGCCCCAGAAGCCCTGGCCCCGTATGAATGGCCATCGCCTGGCTGAATTCCGTGATCAGCAGTTCGTGTGGATTTAGGCGCTTGCCCACTTTCTCCGCTAACTCATTCGCCTCTTCTTGGGCATGAGCGTGGATCACCGCAACGTGTAGCGCTTCGTCCTGTTGCAAACGCTGCTCGGTAAGGTCCAGCAGCCGCTCTATCGAACGTGACCTGGTCCGTACACGCTCCAGTGGATTCACCATACTATTATGGTACTCGAATATCGGCTTGATTTGTAATAGGGATGATGCCCAAGCGAGCACTCTGGGCACGCGGCCGCTCCTGGCTACGTAATCGAGCGTATCGAGTACGCCCAAAAGCCGCGCCCGCGGCGTTACGATCTCTATCTCACGTATCGCCTCGGCCAAGGACTGAGCGCGAGCGGCCGCAAGGACGACAAATCCTTCTGCCATGGCCGCGTTCTTACTATCGACTACCTCTATTTTGATACCGAGCATCTCTCCCTTGGCGAGTTCAGCGGCGCTCACAGCAGAGGCGTAATTGCCGCTGAAGTTGCTGCCGATAGTGACGCAAATGATGTGGCGGCTGCCTTGCGCAGCCTGCTTGATGCCTTGGAGAAAGTCGCCTGGAGCCGCAGCCGCAGTTATCGGCTGGTCAGACGAGCCTTCGAGTAGAGCGTAGAACTCGTCGTTGCTCAGTGAGTCGCCATCGCGATAGGTCTTGCCGCCAATATAGAAAGTGATCGGGACAACTTCGATGCCGTACTGGAGCTGTAGCTCTTTCGGGATGCAGGCAGCGCTGTCAGTGACGACGACGAATTCTTTGCGACCGTCGCCATCTTGGACTCGCATGGCTCAATAGTTGTGTTGCGATACGGAGCGTTTACTTCCGTCCCGCGTTCGGCCTACTAGCACCGCCGTGGCGATGAGGGCGAGGCCCAATAAGCTGAACACTAGGTCGTTCCGTATCGGGATCATCATGATGTCCTCCCCTAATTCGAATAATGAGGAGGCGAATACATCATCCTGTCCCTCTGACAGCCAGCCCAGAATAAGACGTACCAATAGCCCGGCAAGGAGAAGCGGCAAGGCCGCGGCTAGCAGAGCGACACCGATACTGAAAAGCGATCTAAGGCCTTTGCTCGAAACCAGCAATAATAGGACTAACCCAGCCACGACTATACCCGAGACTACAGCGATGACTAGGAAGAATCTATGCATATCCTGGCTGATCAGACCCATCCCTGTGCGGACCAGCCCTGCCGACGATAAGCTGCCGGGTTCTGTTCCGCCGCTTTCCGCTAAAATGTCGAAACCGTCCTCGTACACGCGTTCCCCAGCCCTGTCGACGACCAAGGCTTGTAAGTCCTCAATAGGCAAGTTAACTATGTCCTCCCGTGCTACGCTGACCTCTACCGGCAGCGCTGGCATAGGTAGGGCAGGTTCTTCTGAGGAAAGCGCTTCTTCCTGCCATTGTGTGTGTACGCCGGATAGCAGGGTATCCACTTCCAACAAAATATTGGCCGCCTGTGACTGTATCTCCGGCCCGGTCTCAGGACCGGTGATCTGAACGGCGCTTATGGCGAAGAGGAACGGTATTAAGGCTACGGCGAGAGCCACTGCGAGGCCTCCGCGAGCGGAATTGGCCGACTTTAGTTCGCTTTCCAGAGTCGAATAGTCTTGCGAGCCGCCTACGCCAAATTGGCGCTGGTTGCTGAATCTATCTTCTCGTCTTCGCATGCATTTGAACCCACGCTATGGTATCTCGATCACTATCGTATTAGCGATACGATCGTGCAGCCCGCGCTTCTCGCTGTCCCATAAGACCATCAAAAAGCCGATAAAAAAGAAGGCCGTTGAAAATATATAGCCCACCAAACGCAGGATCGAAGAGCCGAGACCGATGTCTGTGTTGCCGTTACGGGTGATAACCTGAATGTGCATCGCCATTTGGCCGATCGTTTGTCCCCGCCAGGCCCATAGAGCGATGAAATATATTGGGACGAAGGCAACGAAGTAGCCACCGATAAGCACAAAAGCCACCCAAAACGCTGGGTCTGGCGGATCGCCTTCTCCGAAGTCGCTGGAGATCAGCAGTACGAAGACTGCAGCGGCGAAGAAGAGGAGCAGACAAGAAGCCAGCACTACAGCGTCCAAGACCGCCGCGACGAGGCGCGTTTCGAATCTAGCGTATTTATGTCCCGTTTCCAGCATTGCTGATCCTCTGATCTATAACGCTGTGGGATCGATAATGTTTAACTGCGCTTTATCAGGTCGCAAAGCAGCGTGGCGCTCCGCGTGATAGGAACTGCGTACTAGGGGGCCAGCCTCCACGTGCCGAAAGCCCTTCTCTCGCCCGATGGCCGCCAGTTCTTCGAACTCGACCGGATCGTAATAGCGGACCAGCGGTAAATGTTTGGCCGAGGGCCTGAGGTACTGGCCAATGGTTATGATGTCGCAACGGCTCGCGTGAAGGTCGTCCAAGACCTGGATGATCTCGTCGTACGTTTCCCCCAAACCCACCATAATCCCGCTTTTCGTCAGTTTGTCAGTATTCACCGTCTTCGCTCGTTTCAACAATTCCAAGGAGCGGTCATAGCGGGCCTTGTGCCTAACCTGCATGTAAAGCCGTGGCACGGTCTCTATATTATGATTTAGAATATCGGGTCTCGCCCGCATTACTACTTCCAGTGCTTCGGCTGATCCCTGAAAGTCTGGTATTAACACCTCTATCGTCGTCTCGGGCGAGAGCCGTCGGATCCAGCGGATGGTTGTCGCGAAGACGCGGGCGCCGCCGTCAGGCTGATCGTCACGATTGACCGAGGTAATAACCGCATGCTTGAGACCAAGCGATTGCACGGCACGAGCGACTCGCACTGGCTCTTCCCAATCGAGGCCAAGCGGGCGGCCGCTAGTGACGGCGCAAAAGCCGCACGCGCGGGTACAAGTATCGCCAAGGATCATAAAGGTCGCAGTACCCGCCTCCCAGCACTCGCCGATATTAGGACAATGAGCTTCTTCGCAGACGGTATGAAGGGTGGACTGGCGCATTAGGCTTTTTAGGTGCAAATAATTGGGCCCGCCCGGAAAGCGTACTTTTAGCCAAGAAGGTTTGGGCTGGTAGGTAGTCATGCCTGTGTTCGGATAATAGCAAATTTTTGCTCGCCATGTCTGCGAAAGCGCTTCGCGTTCTAAGATTGGCCGTTCCTGGAGGGCTTTGTTATACTGTGGCTAAATAGTCCACAGGCGTTCATATAGATGGAACAACGTATCGCCATCGTCGGCAGCAGCGACGAACTTCTCCTCCTGAGCGAAGCCCTGAGCCGGGAGGACTACAGCGTTGCGAACTACGAGCCAACTGAGGAGACCGTCGCTCAACTAGTAAGCGAATCACCGGACCTGCTTCTCATCGAGAACGCCGCGCTTCAGGCGATAGGTAGCCTGAGCGATGTCCTCCGCAAGGAGGATAAAGGGCAAGCGCCTGCTGTTGTGGCTCTGCTGCGCCCGGACCAGATGGAGACGTACGATTACACCACAGGGCTGGCTGATTTCATCGTGTGGCCCATAACCCTTGCCGAATTCACCTTAAGGGTAAAGCAGGCGCTTTGGCGCCGAAGTTTCATCGACTCGGATAACCTTTTAAAGTTCGGCGATCTCATCCTAGACCTGGCGAACTATAAAGTGTTCGTGTCCGGACAACCTGTAGAACTCACCTATAAAGAGTACGAACTGCTACGATTCCTCGCCACCCACAGCGATCGGGTTTATAGCCGGGAAGCCCTGCTCAACCACGTCTGGGGCTACGACTACTACGGGGGCGGTAGGACTGTCGACGTTCACATCCGGCGCTTACGTAGCAAGCTGGAAGATCGCGCCCACACTTTCATCGACACCGTGCGTAACGTTGGCTATCGCTTCCGCGTTCCTTAGTTATCTTCGTATTCAGAAAACAAATAGGACATTGCCGTTAACATAGAATTAATGGCTTGGAAACACGCCTGTAACATTCCCCCGTTAAATTGCTTGTAGGGCAATTATTAAGGAGGGAAAAGATGGCAGAGATTAACGGAGGCGATACCGCCTGGGTTCTCATGTCGGCGGCCTTGGTGCTTCTTATGACGCCGGCCCTGGGTTTCTTTTACGGGGGACTGGCGCGCAATAAGAACGTCCTAGCCACGATAATGCAGAGCTTTATCATTATCGGTATAGTAGGCGTGCAATGGGTGCTGATCGGCTATACTTTGTCGTTCGGGCCGGACGTCGGTGGTTTCATCGGTGACTTCTCGCATTTCGGCCTGAAGGACGTTGGCGCAGCGCCTAGCGAGAACTACTTCCCCACTGTCCCACATCAGGCGTTCATGATATTCCAAATGATGTTCGCCATTATCACACCGGCCCTTATTACGGGCGCGTTCGCTGAGCGGGCAAAGTTCAGCACTTTTGTCATTTTCGCATTGGTCTGGTCTACCCTGGTCTACGATCCGGTAGCGCACTGGGTCTTCGCTGTTGACGGCTGGGCGGGAAACTTCGGTGGCTTTGGTGGCCTTGACTTCGCCGGCGGCACCGTCATTCACGTTAACTCTGGTATGGCCGCTCTCGCAGCCGCCCTCGTTTTTGGCAAGAGGCTTGGCTACGGCAAAGAGCCGATGGAGCCGCACAACATTACTTATGTGGTGCTCGGTGCTGCCCTTCTGTGGTTCGGTTGGTTCGGCTTCAACGCGGGCAGTGAAGGCGCCGCTGACGGCGTGGCGGTAAACGCCTTCGTCGTTACTCAGGTTGCTACTTGTGCTGCCGCGGTCACTTGGACGGTAATGAGCTGGATATTCACCGGCAAGCCGAGCGTCGTAGGAGCGGCAGCAGGCGCTGTTGCCGGTCTCGTCGCTATTACGCCGGCCTCCGGTTTCGTCCAGCCGATGGCCGCTCTGGCGATAGGCTTCGGCGCTGGCGTCCTCTGCTACCTAGCGCTGCGCTTACGTGCTCGCTTGGGCTTCGATGACGCCCTGGACGTGTGGGGCGTTCACGGGGTCGGTGGCGCCTGGGGAGCCTTGGCGACTGGCATCTTTGCGACGACTTTCGTCAACGCGCTGGGCCGCGACGGTCTCATCGAGGGCGAGCCGTTCCAGATCGTCCGCCAGCTAGTGCCAATAGCGGCGGTTGGCGCTTACTCCTTCGTCATGACTTTCGGCATCCTGAAGATCCTTGACATGACCATCGGCATTCGGGTGAAGGAAGAGGAAGAGGAGATCGGTTTGGACGTCACCCAGCACGGCGAGCGCGGTTATGTAATGGATGGCGGCGGCGCGGCTGTGCAAATGATGGAGACGTATTCACCGCAACAGTCGGCTGAGAGCGAAGAAGCCCTAAAACGGCGTATGGCGAGCGAAAGCAGCTCGGCCTAAGAAGGAGAAAAAAGTTAATGAAGAATATTGAAGCCATCATCCGGCCTGAGAAACTGGAGGACGTGAAGGAAGCTCTAGCCGGCATAGGTCTTATAGGGCTGAACGTTAGCCCGGTGACGGGTCGAGGGGCACAGCGCGGGATCGTGCATGTGGGGCGTGGTGGCGAGAGTTATACTGTGGACATGCTGCCTAAAGTGAAAGTCCAGACCGTAGTTAAAGACACGGCAGTTGAGAAAGCTATCGAGGCTATCATACAGGCGGCTCGCACAGGACACATCGGAGATGGTAAAATCTTCATCAGTCCAGTAGAGGATGTCATTCGCGTTCGTACGGGCGAGCGCGGGGAGGACATCCTGTGATAAAAACCGTCTAGGAGGACGAAGCAAAACATGGCCCAGGAAACGCAAGGCGTTAAGGACTTAATACGGCAGCATGACATTAAGATCATAGATTTTAAGTTTACCGACTTGCCGGGTTTGTGGCAGCACTTCTCGATCCCGGCGACAGAATTGGAGGATACCGGTTCCAGCGGTATATGGGTTGAGGGTATCGGTTTCGATGGCTCGAGCATACGGGGGTTCCAGGAGATCCATGAAAGCGACATGATCCTCATCCCGGAGGCTAAGTCTGCTTTCGTAGACCCGGCCTGCGCTATCCCGACGCTTAGCCTCATCTGCGATGTCTACGACCCGGTGACGCACGAGCCTTACTCCCGCGACCCGCGTTACGTCGCTCGAAAGGCCGAGCTATACCTGCGGTCGACCGGCATCGCCGACACCAGCTACTGGGGGCCTGAGCTCGAACACTTCATCTTCGATGACATCCGCTACGGGCAGGATGTTAACTACGGCCACTACCACATCGATTCCGTCGAAGGCGCGTGGAACAGCGGTCGCGAAGAGGGGCCTAATCTAGGCTATAAGCCCCGCTATAAGGAAGGGTACTTCCCTGTGCCGCCGCACGACACATTGCAAGACCTTCGTAGTGAGATTCTGCTCACAATGGTCGCCTGCGGCATCGAGATGGAAGTGCACCACCACGAGGTGGCGACCGCTGGACAGGGGGAGTTCGACATGAGGTACGACAGCCTGGTCAACATGGCGGACAAAGTCCTCAAGCATAAGTACATCCTCAAAAACGTAGCTCGCAAGCATGGCAAGGTCGCAACCTTCATGCCCAAGCCTCTTTTCGGCGATAACGGCACAGGCATGCACGTTCATCAGAGCCTGTGGAAGGGCGGCGAAAACCTTTTCTACGACCCCGAGGGTTGGGCTTTGACAAGCCAGGAGTGCCGCTATTACATCGGTGGCCTTTTGAAGCACGCTCACGCTTTGTGCGCGCTCATCGCCCCGACCACGAACTCCTACAAGCGGCTTGTGCCAGGCTACGAAGCGCCGGTGAACCTGGTCTACTCGCAACGAAACCGCAGCGCTGCTGCCCGTATCCCGATGTACTCGACCAGCCCTGCTGCCAGGCGCATCGAATTCCGAACGCCGGATCCGTCATGTAACCCTTACCTCGCTTTCTCCGCGATGCTGATGGCCGGACTGGACGGCATAGAGAACGAGATCGATCCTGGTCAGCCTTTGGACAAAGATATCTACACCCTCTCCCCCATGGAGGCAGAGGGCATCCCGACCGTGCCTGGCTCTTTGGACCAGGCGCTACGAGCGTTGGAAGAGGACCACGAATTCCTAATGAAGGGCGACGTGTTTACAAGTGACGTGCTCGACACCTGGATCGAGTACAAGCGAAAGCGGGAGATCGACCCCGTACGGCTGCGACCGCACCCGTGGGAGTTCCAACTCTACTTCGACGTGTAAGAGAACGTCACCTTTGAATCTACGAAACGGCCGGGAGTTTTCTGCCCGGCCGTTTCACGTTAAGATGGAATCATGAAGGAAGTAGGAACAGGGAAGTAGGAAGGAGCGCAACCTTCCTTCTTCCTCCGACCCTCTTCCTGGGGAAACGTGGGGGTCGGTAGCATGGCCCCTCGACAGGCTCGGGGTGAGCGGGGAAAAACTGCCCATTCTGAGGATGGAACAATTTATAAGAACAAGTCCTCTCGACAAGCTCAGGGTGAACGTAATCCAAACCGCTCGTGGTGAGCCTGTCGAACCATGAGCGGTCCAAAAGCGGGTGGTGGAAATGTACGACCGAGAAAGCAAAGAATACGTCCTTCAGATGGCCAAGGAGAACGATGTCAAGTTCATCCGCCTCTGGTTTACGGACGTCTTAGGTTCACTCAAGAGCATTAACATCACCGTCGAAGAATTGGAAAGCGCTCTTGAGGAGGGTGTTGGCTTCGACGGCTCCTCGATCATAGGGTTCGCGCGTATCCACGAAAGCGATATGGTCGCGATGCCCGACCCTTCGACGTTTGTCATCCTGCCGTGGCGACCCCAAGAGCGACGCGTGGCCCGCATGTTCTGCGACATCCTCATGCCGGATGGACAACCCTTCGAGGCCGATCCGCGTCATGTATTACGGCGCAACCTCCAGCGCGCCACAGACCTCGGTTACACGTTCTACGTAGGCCCGGAGATGGAGTATTTCTACTTCCAGAACCAGGACAGCACGGTTGTTTTGGATAAGGGCGGGTACTTCGATCTTACACCGCTGGATGAGGCGAGTGACCTTCGCCGCGATACGGTGCTGACCCTGGAGCGGATGGGTGTCGAGGTCGAGCATAGCCATCACGAAGGTGCGCACAGCCAGCACGAGATAGATTTGCACTACACCGACGCCTTAACGATGG
>WHTN01000008.1:15154-48502 GCA_009377715.1 Dehalococcoidia bacterium
ACAATACGATGACGTTCCGCTTGGTCGTGAAGGAGTCGCCATGAGAAATGGCGTCTACGCCACTTTTATGCCCAAGCCGCTCTCCGACCAAAACGGTAGTGGGATGCACATCAGCCAGTCGCTCTTCCGCGGCGAGGAGAACCTTTTTTACGATCCCGACGATAAGTACCGTCTTTCGGTCATCGCTAAGGCGTATCTGGCAGGTCTGCTCCGTCACGCTCGTTCGATGACGCTCATCACCAACCAGTGGGTGAACTCGTACAAACGGCTCGTGCCTGGTTACGAAGCGCCGGTGTACATCTCCTGGGCAGCCCGCAGCCGTGCTGACCTCATCCGTATACCGGACTATCGTCCCGGTAAGGGCCAGGCGACGCGCATCGAATATCGTGGCCCCGATCCCGCTTGTAACCCGTATCTCGCCTTCGCCGTTATGCTGGCTGCTGGCCTTGACGGCATCGAAAACGAGTACCCGCTGCCCGACCCACCGGAAGGCATCGTGTCGCAGATGTCGGAGGAGGAACGGCAGGATCGCGGCATCAAGCACCTGCCCGGTAGCCTTTACGAGGCGATAGAAGTTATGGAACAGAGCGAGCTCTTGCGACGAACGCTTGGAGACCATCTTTTCGAGGCGCTGATCAAGAACAAGAAGATCGAATGGGAGGCCTTCCGCTCCCACGTCACAGACTTCGAAATCCAGCGCTACTTATCAGTACTTTAGGGATTTTAGTCGTCGTCGAATAAGCTCATCAGCAGCCCGACGACGGGAACGAGACGTTCGTTGACTGGGTCTGGAGCTACGCTGAACGTCTCCATCGTCGTTGCCCCGAGGAGGGGCACACTACCTTCGTCGCCAAAGACGCAGAGGTTTCTGAGAACCTCATTACCGAGCCGAATAGGCACCTCAGTAGCATCTCGTTCGATTACGCGATTATCGGCTGTACGGAACTGACGTTTAATGGTTGGCCTGTGGCCTAATTGTTCGAGGACATCCCGAGGCACCCACGTCCAAGTAGCGCCGGTATCAACTAAGGCTGCTACTTCTTGAAAGCGCCCAGCCGTAGGATCGCCGATGCCTACAAGCGTATAGAAAGAGCTCATCAAGTATATCCTAGGTTATCGTAGCGCCGTCTGTCTATGGAGCAGGCGGCCCGCTGCTTACAGACGCGGCGCTCGTGCCGGCGAACAGCAGGTCGGTAGCGTTGGCGGTAGCGTCGAAGAAGGGTTGAGGATAGAGGCCCACAAAGAAGACGCCTGCCGTCAGCACTGCCAGCGCGGCGTATTCCAAAGGCACGATGGGGAAACGAGTCGGCGCCTCGGGCTGGCCGAGGTACATCTCTTTAATGACCACGAGGTAATAGTAGAGGCTGACGAAGCTCATCAGCACCGCTACGCCGGCAAGCCAGAGCATATCCTGATTGGCAGCCGCCTGGAAAAGGATGAACTTCGTGACGAAGCCTGCGAACAGCGGCATACCAGCGAGCGAGAGCAGCGAAGCGCCAAGGCACATCGCCACGAACGGAGCTCGTTCAGCAAGCCCTGCGAAGTCGTCGATGTTCTCTTTGCCGGTCTGGTTGTAACAGATAATGATAGCCACGAACACCGCCAGGTTGCTTATAACGTAGCCGGCGAGGTGCAGAAGCATAGCGCTCGCAGCATCGGGCGAAATGGCGGCGATGCCCATCATCAAGAACCCCACCTGGCCTATGCTGGAATATGCCAGCAGCCGCTTGATGTTGCGCTGCTGAATTGCCACCAGATTGCCGAAGACCATCGTCGTAGCGGCAAGGCCGGCAACGATCCAGCGCCATTCGTCGATAACAGGCATGAAACCTTCGGCAAACAGCTTCAGGAATAGCGCGAAGCCGGCAGACTTCGATATCGCCGAGATGAACGCTGTTATTGGCAGAGGAGCTCCCTCGTACGCGTCGGGCGTCCACATATGGAAGGGAACGGCCGCGACTTTAAAGCCTAGTCCGCTGATTATAAGCACTAGGCCCAGCAGCATGGGGAAGCGTAAGTCGTCGTTGTTGCCGCTAAGCGCTTGCGCGATCTCCGAGAAGTTGGTTGTTCCAGTGACGCCGTAAATCAGGCTTATGCCGTAAAGCAAGATCGCCGAAGAGAACGCGCCTAGAAGCATGTATTTCAGACCGCCCTCGTTCGAACGAAGATCGAACTTTAGGAAAGAGGTAAGGACATAGAGGCTGAAGCTAAGCAGTTCGAGGCCGATATAAGCGGTTAGCAGCTCTTCGGCTGCCGCCATGTAGATACCACCGATGGTCGTCACCAGGATTAGAGCGTAGTATTCGCCGGCGTGGATCACCCGTTCCTGAACGAACCGCGCTGAGATCAAACAGGTGAAGAAGGCGATAAGACAGAAGAAGACGCGGAAGAAGGTCGCATAGTTATCGATCTGGAGCAGCGCTCCGAATGGCTTGTCGTCGTTGATGTAAATAAGCGAGACCAAGGCAGCGACAAGAGCGCCGAGCGCCGCGAGATACGCCAGATAGTCTTTGCGCACGCGGCCGAAGAACAGATCGACGGAGATTACCATCGCCGCCCAACCGGCGAGGATGTATTCAGGCGCTAGCAGTGACCAATCAGGATTCATTAGCTTATCACCGGCAGATTAAGAACGCTTGGAGCGATACGGTCGAGGAACGGGTCGGGCCACATCCCCATAACCAAGATCGCGGCTACTAGCATGCCGCCCCCGACCATCTCGAACGTGTTCATCTCTTTTAGGTCGGACCATCTAGTGTTGAACGGCCCGAAGAAGGCCATCGCCAGCATGCGCAAAATGTAGGCGGCTGTTACAGCCGCAGCGGCTATGCCGAGCGCGCCGAAGAGCGGATACGTACGGAAGGTGCCGACGAAGATGTGAAATTCGGCGACGAAGCCCGCCAGCCCCGGCAGCCCGAGCGACGATAAGCCCGCTATTGTGAAGAAAGCGGCGAAGCGTGGCATCTTCTGGAACAGTCCCTCGAACAGTCGCATATCGCGCAAGTGGGCTTGGTCGTATATGGCGCCCACCATGGAGAACATGAGGGCGGTCATCACACCGTGGGCGAACATCTGCAACACCGCGCCGTTGATACCGACGTTGTTGAGGGTCGCGAGGCCCATCAAAACGTACCCCATATGGCTGACACTGGAGTAGCCGATCATGTACTTGAAGTCACGCTGAGCCATTGCGGAGAAAGCGCCGTAGAGCGCGCCCGTAGTGCCGAGGACCATTAGGGCCGGCGCCCAGAACTCCGCCCCCTCCGGCATCAGGGTCATGCCGACTCGGAGTATCCCGAAAGCGCCTAACTTCATCAGAACGCCGGCGTGGACCATGCTGACGGCAGTTGGCGCGGCGACGTGGCCGTCCGGTGACCAGGTGTGGAACGGCCACATGCCGGCCAGAACGCCGAAACCAAGCATGTACATCGGAAAGAAAACACGCTGGAAGTCTTCCGAGTAAGTGACCTGTTCCAGGGCTTGCAGATCGAACGTTCCAAGCCCTGCTTCGACAAACGTGGCAAAAATGGCGATGAACACCAGCACGCTGCCGGCAACCAGAAAGAGCATAAGCTTCATGGCGCCGTACTCTTTAGTACGGGTGAAGGTGCCGAAGTCCGTGCTTGCCCCCCATATGGCGATGAGCGGGTACATCGGGATGACCGCTACTTCGTAGAAGAAGAAGAAGAAAAAGAGGTCCTGTGCCACGAACACGCCGAACACGCCGCTTACCATGAGGAAGTACATGATGAAGAAGTCTTTATTGCGGTAATCGATCTTCCAGGAGATAAGCGTGCCTGCAAGCAGCACTATGCCCGTCAGAAGCACAAGCGGCGCGCCGATGCCGTCCATCGCAAGATGGAGCGTAATGCCGTTTTCGCCCAGGAAAGCGACGTTCGACAGCCAGTGCCAGCGCATGTCGAACTGATAGCCGCTCTTCTCGTAGTCGTACATTATGAACAGGATGAGTGAGAGCACGCAGACCGGAAGGGCGGCTGCCGTTGCTATCCAGCGGATGTATTCCTTGTAACGCGGCGATGGGACGGCCATCATTATGAGCCCTGCTAGTGTAGGCAGAACGACTACAATGAAAAGGATAGGATTACCGTCCATACTAAAATTCCACAGCGAAAGCGATAACTGCGAGCATAATTACTCCAAAAGCTATAGCGAAAGCATAGTTGGGTAGCTGACCGGTTTGGACAAACTTCGCTCTATACCCGGCGAGCCGTGTGATCATAGCAGAGCCATCTACGCCGGTATCGTTGACGACGTTGCGGTCGAACCAGGCGAGGATGCCGGAAAGCACAAAGACCACCCGGTCGAGGAAGACCTGATAGATTTCGTCCATATAGAACTTGTTCTTGACCAGCTTGTACGCCCAAGGGAATTGCTGAGCCACGGCGTGCGCTCTCTCACCTGTGCCGCCCCAGAAGTAGGGAACGGCTGCCAGGCCCGCGATCACTGCGATTAGCGAGCCGATGCCGATGATCCAATCGAAGTGGAACACCTCCGGCTCTTCAAAGTAGACGAACTCGCCGAAACCGCCGTCGAAGCCTAGCGCTTCGCCGACGCCGCTGAAAACGATGAAACCCGAGACAAGGGTCAGCGCCGTCAGGACTACTAGAGGCATAGTCATTACAGGCGGCGACTCGTGAGCACGGTCGTGAACGTGATGGTCGCGCGGCTCGCCGAGGAAGGCCAGATAGAAGATGCGGCCCATATAAATCGCCGTAATGAAGACGCTAAACGATGCGAGGGCGAGCAGGATAATGTTTTGTTCGTGTTCCAGGGCCACGAGGATCTCATCCTTGGCCCAGTAGCCCGATAGCGGCGCAAGGCCGGCCATAGCCAGAGCTCCGATAGCGAACGTCCAACCGGTGATCGGCATCTTCTTGATTAGGCCGCCCAACTTAGAGACTTCCTGCTCTTCTGTGGCGTGGATCACTGAACCGGAGGCCATGAACAAGAGCGCCTTGAAGAAACCGTGGGTCAGCAGGTACAGCATCGCCGCCGTGACCGATAGTGATCCCAGGGCGATAAACATTAGTCCCAAAGAGTTGATCGTGGAGTACGCGACCACGCGCTTGATGTCCGTCTGCACTAGGCCGATAGCGGCTGAGATGAACACGGTTATGAAGCCGAGGGCTGTCACTACGTCGAGCGCTATGGGGTCTGCCGCTGCGAATACCGGCATCATCCGCGATACGAGATAAACACCCGCGACGACCATCGTCGCGGCGTGGATGAGCGCCGAGACGGGGGTTGGGCCTTCCATGGCGTCGGGCAGCCAGACGTGCAGCGGGAACTGCGCCGACTTGCCAGCCGCGCCGGCGAAGAGCAGCAACGTCGCCAAGGTCAGGTATGTGCCGTCGCCGAGCAGGCCTTCGCCGTGTTCTGCGGCCTCGATGATTTCGCTGATATCGAAGGTGCCGGTGGCGCGCCAGAACAGAATGATGCCGATGAGCAGGCCGACGTCGCCGATCCTGGTGGTGATGAACGCCTTCTTGGCCGCCTCAGCTGCCGAGCGGCGCTCGTGCCAGAAGCCGATTAGCAAGAAGGAGCAGATGCCGACGCCCTCCCAGGCGGCATAAAGTAATAGCAGGTTGTCGGCTAGCACCAGCGTCAGCATAGAGGTGATAAAGAGCATAAGGACGGTGAAGAACCAGCCGTAGCGCGGGTCGCCGCGCATGTAGCCGGTCGAGTAGAGGACGATGAGGCTGCCGACGAACGTCACGACCGCTAGCATCACGATCGTGATCTCGTCCACTTCGAAGCCGAGCCTTATCTCCAGGCCCTCGAAGCTTACCCAGTCCCAGCCTTTGCCTATCGGCAACGACTCTCTGGGAACGTCAAGCAAGTCGGTCAGGATAAAGAGGAAGACGACGAAAGTCGCCACGCCAGCGCCGACGGCAAGGAAATCTCCACCGCGCGGCAGATACTTGCCGAAGAGTAAGAGGAAAGCGAATGTCCCGCCGGTGATCGCGGGCAGCAACCACGCCTGTTCCATGCCCAATTCCACTATCCCTCACCTCCGGGGTTATTGGAGCAGGTGGGCCCTCTCTCTACCTGCTTTCTTCTTCCCTTTTCCATCCTCATTACCATTTCATGATGTTGACTTCGTCGACATTGGCGGTTGCGCGGTTGCGAAATATCCGTAGCACTATTGCCAGCGCTAGCCCCACTTCGGCTGCCGCGATGGTGATGATGAAGATCGCGAATATGAGACCAACGAATGCTTCTGGATCGAAGTAGACCGCGAAGGCGATCATGTTGATGTTCACCGCCTGCAGCATTAACTCCACCGACATCAAGATTAAAACGGCGTGACGCCTTGCTAGCACGCCGTAAATACCCAGCGAGAAGAGGACACCGCTCAAAACAAGAAAGTGTTGGAGTGGGATCATTCGCCTTCCTCCCGGCCGGCTAGCACTATAGCGCCGATCAGAGCAACCACCAGCACCAGCGAAGCGACCTCGAACGGAACGGACCACTGTCGGAACAGCGAATCGCCGAGTGTGCGCAGAGGTATCACCGTTGGATTCTCTGTATCGCCGGGCCACTGAGAAGATACAGCGGCGATAGTCGATACCGCCATAAAGACGGAAGCGACAGCAGCCGCGAGCGGCCACTGAGGCCCATTCATCGCTCGGGGCATGTCACGGACGCGAGTGAGCATCATGGCGAAGAGGATGATAATAGTCACGGCGCCGCCGTACACCAGTATCTGCACTAGCGCCAGGAATTCTGCGGACAACAGGATGAAGATGCCTGCAACAGACATCAGCGAGAGGATCAGGGCCAGAGCCGAATAGACTACGTTGCGGGAGAGAACGACCCCCACGCCGCCTAACCCTGCGCCCGTCGCGAGAACATAGAAGATGACTTCTTCGATGGTCATCAGTTTAAAACGCCGCCAAAAAGTCTACAGCCTCAAATGGTTAAGGTCTATACTTCTTTTCGCTTTTTAAGAAGCGTTTCTCTCGGCCCAAAATGAAGGGCTGGATCTGCCAGCCCCCTCCAAAACTCCACCCTGCACTCCAAGGACAATCGTTACGTAGCTTCCTCTATTAAACATCCTGTGGGCCGACTACTCTGCCTCTGCTGTGGCCTTTTCGCCGGTTTCTCCATGTGTCTCAGCCGCCCAACCGTGATGCGCTATGCCCATCGGCGCTTTGAAGGGGTCGGGCAAACGTCCGGTCGTCGATGGCTTTAGCAAGTCTTCGAGGTCGAAGACCAGATCGCGGCGGTCGAAACGCGAGACCTCGCGACCTGCCCAGGTGTTGTTCATGACGATCGCCTCGAAGTTGCACACTTCGACGCAGATGTTGCATTGCATACAGCGCGCGTAGTCGATGTAGAACCTATCGACGATCTTGCGTCGTTTGCTATCGCCTTCTTTGAACTTTGGGTTGTCTTGCATCGTTACCGACATGCAGGACGTTGGGCAGTAGCGGGCGCAGACCTGGCAGCCTGTGCAGAACGGCTCGTCAATATCGAAGTCCCAGAGAAGGGTCGGAAAGCCGCGGCTGCGCTTCGGCAGGTCCTTATGTTCGTCAGGATACTGGACCGTCACCGGCTTACGAGTCATCGTCGACATAGTAACTTTCATTGCTTTGAGAAGACCTAGCATTAGCCCACAGGCTCCTTTCTGGTCATAACGGTCGTAAATCTTTGCGGGTACGGCTCTTGCATCCTCTGGACACTGGCGTAGATGAAGTAGAGAGCTAGCGCTGTAGCCCCACCGGAGCTCAGCAGCAGGACGATATCCGGCCAGTTGTAGACCTTGACCAGTCCATTGATAACGATCTGCAGAAACGACAACGGCAAGAGTACCTGCCACGAGAACGACATCAACTGGTCGATCCTTAGCCGTGGGAAAGTGGCCCTGGCCCAGAAGAAGAGCATTATCATGAACGACGTCTTGAGTACTATCCAGACGAGCTGCAAACCTATACCAGCTTCGTTGCCCAGCGGCCAGTTCCAGCCGCCCAAGAATACCAGGGATGCAAGTACGGATAGGATCAATAGGGTGGTGTATTCGGCGAGGAAGAACATACCCCAGCGGATACCGCTATACTCGATGAAGGGCCCGCCGACGACTTCTGTCTCCGCGACCGGGATGTCGAATGGATTGCGATAAAGTTCTGCCAGGGCCGCGATGAAGAAGATTAGGAACCCGAGTGGCTGCCAGACGATATAAGGCACGCGTCCCTGGCCGTTGACTATGTCGATCAAGTCCATAGACTCCGCGATCATCACCGCGCCGAGCATCGCCAGGATCAGCGGTACCTCGTAGCTGATGAGCTGCGCCGCGGCGCGCACGCCGCCGAGTAGGGCATAGCGGTTGTCCGAGCCCCAACCGGCCATCACGACGCCGACAACGGAAACGCCGGACACGGCGAGAATGTAGAAAAGCCCTAGCTCGAAGTTTCGTACGAACCAGTCGGCCGTGAACGGCAGAGATACGAACGTCAAAAACGACGGTATGAACACAACGTACGGAGCCAGCTCGAAGACCCATCGGTCGGCTGTATGGGGGCGCAGGTCTTCTTTGCTGACGAGCTTGATCGCATCGGCAATGGATTGTAGCGTACCGTAAGGCCCCACGCGCATCGGGCCGAGCCGCATCTGGATCCGGCCGATGAATTTACGTTCAAGATAGATCAACGTGAGCGACGAAAACGTCATCAACGCTACCGCGGCCAGCAACCTTATTAAAGCGTCCAGCCAGGGATTATCGGCGATCAACGGTCAACCTCGCAGAGAACGATATCGATTGAGCCAAGGATGATCACGGCGTCCGCCACGTAGTGGCCTACGGCCATGGCGCGCAGCGCCGAGAGATTGCTGAAGCAAGGCGAGCGTATCTTTAGCCGGTATGGCTTTTCGCTGCCCTTAGAGATGAGATAGATACCGTATTCGCCGCGAGGGTTCTCGCAGCGCTGGTACACTTCGCCTGCCGGCAAGCGAATGATGCGCGGTATGCCCGAAGCGATTATAGGTCCGTCTTTCGGCATCTGATCGAGGGCCTGCTCTACGACGCGAGCTGACTGGCGCAACTCCTCTAAGCGGACGGTATAACGATCGTAAACGTCACCGTTCTCGCCCACAGGCACGTCGAATTCGAAACGGTCGTAGATTGAATATGGCTCTGCCTTGCGCAGGTCGAACGGGACGCCGGTGGCCCGCAGCATGGGGCCGGAAAGGCCCCAGTCGATGGCGTCCTGGGGCGAGATCGCGCCGATGCCTCTTGTTCGAGCGACGAAGACTTCGTTATCGGTAAGGAGGTTATCGATATCGGCGATGCCCTCCCGAACGTGCACCAGGAGTCCGCGTATCCTCTCTTCGAAATTGGTGGGCACGTCCCAGCCGATGCCCCCTGGGCGGAAGTAGTTGTACATCATCCGCTCGCCGGTGACCTCTTCGAAGAAGTCCTGTATGCGCTCGCGCTCGCGGAACGTGTACATGAACGGCGTCGCGAAAACGCCTATGTCCGTTCCGAAAGCGCCCATGAACATGAAGTGGCTGGCGATGCGGTTCATCTCCGATAGGATGACGCGGATGTACTCCGCTCGCTCCGGCACCTGGTAGCCGCCGAGCTTCTCGACCGCTAGGCAGTAGACGAGTTCGTTGTTGAACTGCGCCAGGTAGTCCGTGCGGTCCTGATAGCCTATCGCCTGCCGGTAATCGCAGTTCTCAGAGAGCTTTTCGTCTCCGCGATGCATATAGCCGATGACCGGGTCGACATCGCGAACGACTTCACCATCGATCTGCAGGATCATGCGGAAGACACCGTGCGTAGCCGGATGCTGTGGGCCGACGTTTATGTTGAGGTCGATAGTTTCGAGTTCGTGGTCTGTCTCAAACGGCATGAGCTAACTCTGGCCCTCGCCCTGCGATACTTCTACGAGCAGGTCTTCCTGCCACTCTTCGATGTCTGCGAGAGGATAACTGCGGCGGAGGATATAGCCTAGCCCCTCTTCGGTAAGCAGCGGTCGTGGGTCGGGGTGACCGTCGCATTCGATGCCGAAAAGCTCGGTCAGCTCTCTTTCGTGCCAGTTCGCCCCTTGCCATAGAGGGGTCATGGACGGCACGCGCGCGTCCTCTTCGGGTGTGATCGTCCTAATAGCCACGCTATGACCGTGCTTAAACGAATAGAGGTGGTAGACCACCTCTAAACCTCGCTCTATCTGATCGACGCCGGAGATGCTGCGCAGGTAGTCGAAGGCGAGACGCTCATCCTCCTTCGCCGTCTGCATAACGCGTAGGAGGTCTTCGCGCTTAACATAAATGTTCACATCGGAGTGCATCTGCGCAGCGGTCATCTCCACGCCCGGTAGCACCTGCTGGAAGATATCGAAAACCCCACCCGGCTCCGGCGCCACCATCGGCGGCTCCGTTAACCGCTCTTCGCGAGCTGGAGGGCGTTGCGCGGCGCGGGCCAGACGAGTTGGTGCGGCTGCCGTTGGCGCTGCTCCTTCAGTGGTTGGCGCTTGAGTGGGCGCTGTTGGCGCCTCGGCTGATGCTCTTGGAGCGGCGGGGGCGGTGCCCTCCGCGCGACGCTGGGCGCGTAACTCCGCGGACAGTTCGCGGGCGTGGCGTATGCGCTCCTCCTGGGACATGGAGCGCAGCTCTTGGCGCTTGCTTTCGGCTTCCTGTTCGGAGAGGTTGCCGCCCTGGTCGGTCGTCATCGGCCGATCTTGCCTCGCTCTTCCATTATCTTGTTCTGAAGCGCCACGAAAGCATCCATCAATGCCTCTGGACGTGGCGGACAACCCGGCACATAAACGTCCACCGGGACGATCTTGTCGACCCCCTGGAGGACGCGGTCGTATCTGGTGTAAGGGCCGCCGTTCGTTGCGCAAGCACCCATGGAGATGACCCATTTCGGGTTCGGCATCTGCTCGTACAGGAGTTTGACGGCGGGCGCCATCTTCTTCGTCACCGTTCCGGAGACGATCATTACGTCGGCCTGGCGTGGCGATGGCCACGGAACGATGCCAAAACGATCGAGGTCGTGGCGCGACATGAACGTCGAAATCATCTCGATCGCACAGCAGGCCAGGCCGAACGTCAGTGGCCACAAGGACGACTTTCGCCCCCAGGCGAAAATCCAGTCGGCGGGCGCTTGGACTATGCCGGGGAGCAAGTTCCGGTATAGCGATTTCGCCTCCGGAGGCTCGACTGCGGTTAAGGACTTAACCTCAGCGTAGAGGTCTTGTTGCACGAATTCTGGGTGGGCCTCTTGCGGGTCGTCTCTGACAACACGGAAACGTTCGTCTATCGCCGGCGCTTCAATCTGAACGGCTGTCGCAGTTTGCGTTGTCGTCGCAGGGGGTACTTCTGCCTCCGCTCGGGTGGGGGCAGGCGGCGCTGCGTCAGCTTCGGCGCGCTTCTGCGCCCGCATCTGTGCAGAGAGTTCACGAGCACGCGCTATGCGCTCTTCTTGGGACATAGAGCGAAGTTCTTGTCGTTTCGCTTCGGGATCCTCAGCCATCTACCTCACCTCCACCGTAGAACGCCCTTCTTCCAAGCGTATAAAAGCCCGAAGCCAAGGATGACGATGAACACCATCATCTCGTAAAAGGCAACGGGGCCTATGTCATCGAATACAACTGCCCAGGGAAAAAGGAACACGGCCTCGACATCGAATATTAGGAATAGAATAGCGAACAGATAGTAGCGGACATGGACCTGGGTGATGTTACGTCCGATGGGCAACATGCCGCATTCGTAAGCCAGACCTTTGGGTCGGGTAGATTGGCGCGGCGATAGAATGAGGTTGCCGATTAGGGCTGAGAAGACGAGGAAGAAAGCGATGATGCCGCCTACGAGGACTGCTACATAGTTGTTCAGTAATTCCTGCACAGACGACCCCTGTAGCTGTTCGGCTAAATCTGTCTACTAATTTCCTTAGGCCGAAGCGATAATATCATGCGCTTATATCATAGTCAATTGCCAAATTTATCACAAACGAATCGGGACCGTCATTGCGAGGTCGCCGAAAGGGGCGACCGTGGCAATCTCTGAACTGCGATAACGGATGCAGCGTCTAAGCAAGTGTAAATTGAACGGGCAGAGATTGCTTCACTCGCTCAAAGCTAGCCCGCTCATGGATTCGACAGGCTCACCACGAGCGGGTTTTCTGCTCACCCTGAATTGTCTAAGGGTATGGCCTGTCACTGCAAAGTGATGCGGGAGGCTCGCAATGATACATGTTGCGAGATTTGCGTGCTTCATCTATATTTGTGGAAATCCGCCGAGATTACCGAATGGTCCTTCCCCGAAACAAACCCGAAACCCAAGAGGCCGCTCTTGAGCGGCCTGCCTCTCGGTTAAGCCTCAATACCTTCGCCGCCCTCCGGTACCACGATTTCCGTCTGCTGTGGTCGGCGCAGCTTGGCTCAGCGATGGCCATGCAGTCGGAGATGATCGCCCGTAGCTGGCTGGTGCTGGAGCTTACCGGTTCGGCGGCTGCCGTAGGCCTCGTCCATACGACGCGGGCTATCGGCCAGCTAGCGGTCGTTCCGGCGGCCGGCGTCCTGGCCGACCGCATCGACCGCCGCTATCTGATGATCGCCGCCGATGCTTCGAACGCTGTGTTTTATCTTCTGCTTGGCTTGCTTATCGCTTTCGACAGAGTGGCCGTTTGGCACGTCGTAGCGAGCACGATAATAGCTGGAGCGGCGATGTCCGTGGAGCAGACGTCGCGTCAGGCCATCATCCCGAGCCTGGTGCCGCGCGAAGGGCTGATGAACGCGGTCTCGCTTAGCTCCGTAGTTATGGGAGGCTCGCGCGTTATCGGGCCGCCGTTGGCTGGCTTCATGATGGCGCTGTTCGGCGTCCAGGGAGCGTATTTCGTAATGTCGGGGTTTCTAATTCTGCCGATTATCCTTCCGCTCTTTATTCGGCCAATAAAGGTCGCTGTAAATGGCCGACAAGACTCGTTCTTTACCAGCTTTAAAGAAGGCTTGTCATTCACTCTTAAAACGCCTGCCGTAGGCGCGGTGCTTATAGTTGCCATCATTACGGTCACCTTCGCGATGCCCTTCTTGCAGTTGATGCCGGTATACGTGAAGGATGTACTGGAGATGGGGCCGGCAACCCTCGGCCTCATCGGCTCGCTTCCGGGCTTCTAACCATAGCCGGCGGGCTGTTCGCGGTGTCCTTGAGCGACCATCGCTTCAAGGGCCCTCAGCTATTGATCGCTGTGACGTCTCCTTGTGTGGCGGCTCTTATCTTGAGTCAGACCGATGTCCTCTGGACGGCCATCTTTGCCACCTGCATCTTCGGCTTGTTCAGTTCCCAGTACCAGCCCGTAACGCAAACCGTCCTAATGAAGGCGGCGCCGGCCGAGCTGCGCGGCCGCGTGAACAGCCTACTCAGCCTATCTCAAGGGCTGGGGTCAGTGGGTGTGGTGTTTTACGGTGTTGTGGCGGACGCTACTGACCTCCAGACGGCATATCTGCTTTTCGGCGGGCTTTGCGCTGTCCTGCTTAGCGGCTATTTCGCTACCTCTCGATCGTTTCAGCGCCTAAATTAAAGTTAAATAAGTTATCCGCGGCCACCTTGGCTACGTTATCGCAACTCAAAGATTGCCATGGCCACCTTCAGCGACCTCGAATGACACATCCTCCGTCATTGCGAGCCCTTCGATAGACTAGAATAAATTCCGCGAAGAATCCGAGCACTGAGGCGGATTCTTCCTCGCTACGTCCATCTTTGTGGACTACGCTCCTCAGAATGCCATAGCGCAAGTTTACGGCTTTTCGGTGTATCGGTATGATGGGCTAAACTTGTCTATTTAGTAAAGGAGACATCATGATGGCTAAGCAGACCCTGAACCCCTCCACCGTTCATAAGCCCGGCAACTATTCCCACGCGACGGGAAAGGGCAATACGCTATATATCGCAGGCCAGGTCGCCCGAAATGTGCAGGGCGAACTCGTCGGCCCAGGCGACGTCAGGGCGCAGACGGAACAGGTCTACGCTAACATCAAAGCTATCGTCGAAGCCGCCGGCGGCACGATGGACGACATCATGAAGATAACCGTCTACACGACGAATGCAGGGTTTCTCGGCGACATAGGCGAGGTGCGCAACCGCTTCTTCAACGCCGAGTCGCAGCCTGCAAGCACGTTCGTGATGATCTCGGCGCTTGCCCAGCCGGGATTTCTCGTAGAGATCGAGGCGATAGCGGAGTTAGGCTAGACCCAAACGACTTCTCTCTTAGCTGCAGGCCCTTAGGCCTGCTACAGCCCATCGACTAGCTCAGGGTGAGCGGAGAAGAGCGTTACCCGCTTAGCTCCGCCAGACGTTGTCGCAACGTTTGAAGCCTCGTCTCGGCGTCGCGTAATCGTTCCTCATCGCTCTCCACGACGTGTGCTGGCGCTTTGTTTCTAAACTCCTTGTTGGTAAGTCGTTCCTTCAGGCGATTTACTTGAAGTTCTAGCTCCCCCATTTCCTTCAACAGCTTTTCTTTCATTTCTTCAGTGTTTGTAACTATGGGAATCAGTACCCTTATAGGGAAACCACCAATGTCATCTATTGCCCCTTGAACCTTGGGCATTTGTTCCCCGCTCTCAAAAATTTCGATGGGCCTCGCGCGAGCTAACGTTGAGATGGCAGAAGACAAACGCTTAAGTTCGGTGTGTAGGCGTTTAGGGCGATTTATAACGTCTTCCAGCAACGCCCTTCTTATGCCATCGGTTTCGCCAGCAAGACGCTCAGTAAAATCTGCGATTTCATCTGGGTTAAAGGGCGGAGCAAGGTAAGCGCTCACCCACTGCGAAGCTTCAACTTTGTGCTCTGCTCTTATGAATCTAATAGCTGTAACGGCTTCGTCAATGACGCCCATATCTCGCTCAGCTAGGGAATCAGTTAAAGCTGGGTTCCAACTAGGCCATGAAGCAATAATTAGTGCTTCGGCGTCCTGTACGCGAAGTCGCGATTTTAGGTTCTGCCATATCATCTCGGTCACGAAGGGCATGTACGGATGGAGAAGCCGCAGGCTCGTGTCGAGCACGTGCGCCAGCACCGGCAAAGGTGAGCGGTCGCCTTCACGCAGCCGCACCTTGCTCATCTCGATGTACCAGTCACAGTACTCGCTCCAGACGAAATCGTAAAGTTTCTTGCCTGCTTCGGCGATCTGAAAATCGCTGAGAAGCGACTGAACTTCCTGCACGGTCCTGTTCAGCCGCGAAAGTATCCAGCGGTCCTCCATCGGCAGTTCGGCTGCAGAGTCGGCACCCGGCGCCTCTACAACTTCGTCGCCCAGGCTGGTGATAACGTAGCGCGCCGCGTTCCAGAGCTTGTTGGCGAAGTTGCGGCCCGATTCTAGCCTATCGCGTGCCAGCCGCTCGTCGTGGCCGTGGGCCGCCGCGCCGGTCGCCAGAGCGAAGCGAACGCCGTCGGTGCCGAAGGCGTCGATGAGTTCGAGAGGGTCGACCACGTTGCCGCGGCTCTTGCTCATCTTTTCGCCCTTCTCATCGCGGATGAGGCCGTGCAGATAAACGGTGCGGAACGGCACCTCGCCTTTCATGTTATAGAGGCCCATCATTATCATGCGGGCGACCCAGAAGAAGAGGATGTCGTAGGCCGTCTCCATTACTGAGGTCGGATAGAAAGTGCGTAGGTCTTCGGTATCCTCTGGCCAGCCCAATGTCGAGTGCGGCCACAATCCGGACGAGAACCAGGTATCGAGCACATCGGGGTCTTGCTCCAGGTGGCCTGAGCCGCAGTTAGTGCAGCGTTCCGGGTCTGTTGTGGGATCTTCCTTGATCGGCACGATAAGCGCGCCGCAGTCCTGGCAGTACCAGGCTGGTATGCGATGCCCCCACCAGAGCTGCCGCGAGATGCACCAGTCGCGAATGTTCTCTAGCCAGTGCTCGTATATCCGTTCGTAATGGTTCGGCATGAACTTGATCCGACCGTCTCGCATCGCGGCGAGGGCTGGCTGGGCCAGCGGCTCCATCTTGACGAACCATTGTTTGCTCACTATCGGTTCGACGATAGTCCGGCAGCGCTGGCAGTGGCCTATGGCATGGATATGCGGCTCGATCTTCTCGATGAACCCTTGCTCTTCTAGATCGCGAACGATGGCCTTTCGCGCCTCGAAGCGGTCCATACCGTTGTAAGGCCCAGCTTCGGCGTTCATCGTAGCGTCCAAATTTATCGCTACGATAGTCGGCAAGCCGTGTCGCTGCCCTATTTTGAAGTCCACTGGATCGTGGCCGGGCGTGATCTTCAAAGCGCCTGTTCCGGTCGCGAGATCGACTGCCTCGTCGGCGACGACGGGCAGTCGCCGCCCGATTATCGGCAGGACGACCTCTCGCCCTATAAGATGCTTGTAGCGCTCGTCGTTGGGGTTAACAGCAACGGCTACGTCCGCAACCATCGTCTCGGGCCGTGTCGTTGCGATGGTCAGATGGCCGTCACCGTCGGCTAGAGGATAACGGACGTGCCAAAAGCTGCCACGGACGTCCTGATGATCGACCTCTAAATCGGAGAGGGCAGTCATGCAGCGGGGACACCAGTTGATGATGCGCTCTCCACGGTAGATGAGGCCGTCGTGATACAGGTTCGAGAAAGTCGCGCGGACGGCTCGCTGTGGACCTTCGTCCATCGTGAAGCGCTCGCGGGACCAGTCGCACGAGGCGCCGAGCCGTTTATGCTGCTGGTCGATGATGTCGCGATGGCGTTCGACCCATTCCCAGACCCGCTCCAAAAATGCTTCCCGCCCTAGGTCGTGCCGGGTCAGGCCCTCTTTTGCAAGGTTCGCTTCGACTACTACCTGAGTGGCGATGCCGGCATGGTCTACGCCTGGCAGCCAGAGGGTGGGCTCGCCCTGCATCCGGTGCCAGCGGGTCAGTATGTCCTCGATTGCGGCGGTAAGGGCGTGGCCGAGATGTAGTTCGCCGGTGACATTGGGGGGCGGCATCATAATGCAAAAGGCTTGTTTGTCGGAGCTGAGGTCCGGCTGGAAATAGCCTCGCTCTTCCCACATATCGTAAATCGGCCCTTCTACGCCCTTAGGGTCGTAAGCCTTCGGAATCTCATTCCTCGGGTTAGTTAAGTTTGCCATGGTCAGCCCTTCTCATGCAGGAAGGGCGGCTCTTTCGCCGCCCTTCCTAGATTCTAACCACCTGCGAGCGGCATATCAACGGTACGAGCTTACCTCTACGTCTACGTCGAAATCGCCGCATTCCGTTTCAATTACGGGAAAGCGCCGTCGCGAGGCGATCTTCTCCAGCAGCGCGAGCCCGCGATGCGTATCGCTGGCCACCCGCGCGGGGTCGCAGCGGTTTAGGCGGTATTTGAAAAGCCAGTAGTTGAACTCCTTAAGATCTGCAACCGAAATCTCTTCGGGCACAGCAGCAGAGCGCAGTTTATAAAAAGCGGTGAACATATCTTTTTGAGTATGGCCGTACAGACGCACGAATATCGCGTCATCTGCCAGATTTGCGCCATTGGCCCAAACGTAGCCGCGCTTCTCTTTGAGCATATCCTCTTCTATGGAAAGTTGGAGGGCTTCCTCTACTAGAACGCCGTAGAAATAGTTCAAATGCGCCCGATACTTGGCCGAGCCGATCGCTCTCCGCAGGTCTTCTTCATTGAACTCGTTCGGCGCTAAACCGGAGAAGAGAAGGTTTTCTATTTCGCGGGCCGGTATGTAACCGTCTATCTCCTGACACAGCCGTTCGGCCAGAAGCAGCCAGTCGAACGCCTCGCCAGCGATTAGATAGTGATATGTGCGGCCATCGACCTCTTCTTCCGGCAGTACCCATTGAGCGATCGCTTCTAAGACCGCTTCGAACCAATTGTAGCCAGACGTGACGCGCTGGCGCATGGCGTCAATGATATCTTCAGCAGCACTATAGCTAGGCTCGTCGCTTGCCAGGGGCTTAGTGTGAGTTTCCATCGCGGTCGGATCGGCGGTTACGCTGCGATTCCGTGGCACTTCTTGTACTTCTTGCCGCTGCCGCAAGGACAGGGGTCGTTGCGGCCGACTTTGCGAACGCCGTTAGCTTGAGCAGCCGGCGCGCTCTCGGCGACTGCCGTTGCGTTAGTCCTGGCGTTTGCAGCGGCCCTGACGTTGGGCGATGCGGGCAAAGCCTGTGGCGACAGGTTCGCATGATAAACGGCCCGAGTTATGCCGTGGCGAATGTTGCCCAGAAGCTGGCCCCACATGTCGTGCGCCTCGTGTTTGTACATTACTAATGGATCGCGTTGCCCGTAGGCGTGCAGGCCGACGCCCTGACGCATCTCATCCATCGCAGTCAGGTGCTCGACCCACAGCCTGTCTATGGTGCCGAGCATTACGAGGCGCTCCAGTACGCGCATACTCTGCGCGCCTATCGCCTCCTCTTTGGCTTCGTACTGCTTCTCTGCGTGGGCGAGAAGCTGCTCCAGTATCTCATCCTTGCTCAGCACCATTAGCGCTTCGGGAGTGAAGGACTGGTCGAGCGGCAGCATTGTGCGCAACTCGTCCAGCAGCAGCTTGACGTCTTCTTCGTCAAACTGTTGCGCACTCAGCTGAGTATTGACCAGGTCGCTTATATCTTGCTGTACCATGTCGAGAATGTTCGACTTGAGATCGGCGCCTTCCAAGATCTTGCGTCGCTCGCTGTAGATAACGTCGCGATGCGTATTCATAACGTCGTCGTACTGGACGACGTGCTTGCGGATGTCGAAGTTGTGACCTTCCACCTTCGTTTGCGCCGTTTCGATGGCCTTTGTCACCCAACCGCTTTCCAGCGGCATGTCCTCGTCCATGCCTAGGCGGCCTAGCATGCCCGGCAGCCAGTCCGGGGCGAAGCGTTTCATTACGTCGTCTTGGAATGAGACGAAGAAACGTGACGAACCTGGGTCACCTTGACGGCCAGCACGGCCTCGCAACTGATTGTCGATGCGTCGCGACTCATGCCGCTCGGTGCCGATGATGTGAAGGCCACCGACATTTACCACTTCGTCGTGCTCGGTTTGCCATGCCAAGCGCGCCTCCGCACGCAGAGGATCGAGGACTTCGGCGGGCGCGGTATCTGGATCTATGCCTCGCTTACGGTACAGTTCTTGGAAGATAAGGTTGGAGTTGCCTCCCAGGATGATGTCCGTGCCACGGCCGGCCATGTTCGTCGCGATGGTAACCGCCCCGCGGGTCCCGGCCTGAGCGATGATCGTCGCTTCCCGTTCGTGCTGCTTCGCATTGAGCACTTCGGGAGCTTTGATCGGACAGGTCTGGTAATGGTCTTTGCACTGAGGGTCTTCGCACTGGCCGTAACGACGTAAGAGGTCGGCCAGATGTTCTGACTTTTCGATGGAGACTGTGCCGACGAGCACCGGCCTGCCTTCGGCGTGCATATCTTCGATCTCTTCCACCACTGAACGGAATTTACCGTCCTCGCTGCGGTACACGAAGTCAGAGAAGTCTTCTCTAACCATTCCTTTATTGGTAGGGACGGGAGCTACCTCTAGCTTATAAATACTGTGGAACTCTTCTTCTTCAGTTGTGGCTGTTCCCGTCATGCCCGCTAGCTTTTCGTACATACGGAAGTAGTTCTGTAGGGTGATGGTGGCGTACGTAACGCTCTCGCGCTGGACTTTTGCGTTTTCCTTCGCCTCGACGGCTTGGTGCAGGCCGTCCGACCAGCGACGGCCGAACATCAGCCGCCCGGTGAATTCGTCCACAATGACGACTTCGCCGTCTTTGACGACGTAGTCGCGATCTCGCCGGTAAACCGTATATGCTTTAAGAGCGGCCTCTAAGTAGCGAGTTAAGCGGTAGTTCTGCGAATCGTAGAGGTTCTTAATCCCTAGCAGCTTCTCGACCTTGCCGATACCTTCTTCGGTGAGGCCAATGGCCTTCGTCTTAAGGTCGATGGTGTAGTCCACCTCTTGGGTAAGGCGGGGGACTAATCGGGCGAATAACCGGGATGTCTCTTCCGTCTCTTCCGCGGGACCGCTGATTATCAGCGGCGTACGCGCTTCGTCGATCAGGATATTGTCTACTTCGTCTACGATCGCATAGCGGTGAGCGCTATCGCGTCTTTGCACTACTTGCGTAAGGTCAACGACCATATTGTCCCGTAGGTAATCGAAGCCGAACTCATTGTTGGTGCCGTAGGTGATGTCGGCCGCATACGCCTCTCGCCTGAGCACAGGACGCATATGACGCAGGCTCGCGTTATCGCTGTTGAATGTCGCATCGTAGATGTACGCCGATTCGTGCTGCAAACAGCCTATGCTCAGGCCCAACGAGTGGTAGATCGGCCCCATCCACTGCGCATCACGTTTGGCCAGGTAGTCGTTTACTGTGACTAGATGGCACCCTAAGCCTTCCAATGCGTTGAGGTAAAGGGGCAGCGTTGCGACCAGCGTTTTGCCTTCGCCTGTCCTCATCTCGGCGATACGGCCAGTGTGCAAGACCATACCGCCGAGTAGTTGGACGTCGTAATGACGTTCGCCAAGGCGAAGGTGTGCCATCTCTCGCACGACGGCGAACGCCTCTGGCAGTAGATCGTCGAGGGTCTCACCATCGGCGAGGCGCGCCTTGAACTCGTCCGTCTTGGCGCGTAGCGCGGCGTCGTCTAACGGCCGGACCTTATCTTCGAAATCGTTGATATCGGCTACGAGCGGCTGGAGTCTGCGCAGCTCCTTCTCCGGGTCATCGCCTACTAGTTTTTTGAACCACCCAACCATGTTTATTCCCGCCGAATTTATATTACCTTCGGCGTCTCACTCTCCTCAGGATTTCATCTTCTTCGGACCGAAGTGTTCGGATACATCTCCAATAATACCTGTTAAAGTGCCTAGGCGTATAGGATTATGGTCTGGCACAGTTATGGAGTGTTCCCCCATTTTGCAGCGTCTGTATGTGACTTCCGCATGTGACTTCCGTGCTGCCTTATTATCTCATAGCCGAAATGGCGACGTAACCTGTTGATTGGTTCTCGCGCCGAGATCAGCGGATAATGGCGGGAGCTCATACCATCTCAAAAAACTCATACTTCACTTTGATTGTAGGCCGCTCCGACAGCCCGTACTTTTCATACTCGCCGTCATCCAAGTGCACGGACACACTTCCCTAATGTTAGTTTTTAGCTGGTCGAGGCTTTTTGCTTCAGTAAAGGTGCTAAACTCATCGGCTTGAGCTAAGTACCAATCGCCCTCCTTGGTTACAGAAAAGGTGATCGTCGATGCCGTTTCATTCGTTTTAGCCATCACTCTTGCTCGACCGACTATTGGAATAACGCTCCAACCGATTGGCCGGTGTGGATGCGGGCGATAGCTTCGCCGAGGAGCGGAGCAATGGACAGGACCGTGATCTTGTCGAGGCGTTTGTAGTCCTCTACGGGTGCTGTGTCCGCAACGACGAGCTCCTTAAGGCCGGAAGCTGCGATCCGTTCGATCGCCGGCCCGGAAAGGATGGGGTGGGTGGCGCACGCATAGACTTCTTTCACGCCTTGTTTCATTAAAGCGTCCACGGCTTCCGTAAGTGTGCCAGCGGTATCCACTTCGTCGTCGATAACGACTGCTTGCATACCGCGCACGTCGCCGATGATGTGCATGACTTCAGTCTTGTCGCCGTTGCCGAGCCGTCGCTTCTCGAGCAGGGCCAGCGGCGCGTTCAAGCGCTGGGCGAAGTTGCGGGCACGCTTCGCGGCGCCCAGGTCCGGGGCGACGACGACGGGATCGGGCAGCTTCTTCTCTTCGAAGTGGCGACCGAAGATATATAGGGCCGTAAGCTCATCGACAGGAATGTTGAAGAAGCCCTGGATCTGACCGGCGTGCAGGTCCATCGTTAGCACTCGATTGGCGCCAGCCGTTTCCAAAAGGTTCGCTATCAGACGCGCGGTGATCGGCACGCGGGGCTGGTCTTTCTTGTCGCTGCGGCCGTAGGCGAAGTATGGGATGACAGCGGTTATGCGACCGGCGGAAGCCCGCTTGAAGGCATCGATCATGATCAGCAGTTCTACGATCCGCGTGTTTACCGGAGCAACCATCGGTTGTACCACGAATACGTCATCCTCACGGACGTTTTCAAGAATGCGGCAGAAGATGTTTTCGTTGCTGAACTCGAACACTTCCGACTGGCCCATCGGCCGCTCGAGGTAATCACATATCGAAGCTGCGAGGGTGGTATGGGCCCTGCCCGAGAATATCCCTAGATCGTTGTACATACGTTTCAGCTTCTCATCAAAGTGGGGTCAGAGCCTATGCATAATGCTTAGTCGCCAACCCATGCCCCCAATTACGATATTAGTTCAGTGAACACAAACAAATATAGCACAGGGGTAGATGGTGAACAACGAGGCAGGGGCTTCCTTGACCGCTTACCACGCTCCGCTTAAAATCGTTTGGGAGTAATCAAAGAAGATGTTCGAAGCGCTCACAGACAAACTTCAAGGTATATTCAGCAAGCTTGGCAGCCGCGGCACCGTTACCGAGGCCGATCTAGACGAAGCCCTACGCCAGGTACGCCTAGCCCTTCTCGAAGCCGACGTTAACTTTCGCGTAGTGCGCGATTTCATTGCGCATGTGCGCGAGGCGGCGCTTGGCCAGCAGGTGCTGAGCAGCCTTACGCCCGCCCAGCAGATCATGGCGATCGTCCATGACGAGCTTATACATCTCCTGGGCGACGGTCAGAGCCGGTTGACGCTGGCCAGCCAGCCGCCTACGGTCATCCTGTTGGTAGGATTGAAAGGCTCCGGCAAAACGACTACCGCCGCCAAACTTGCTCTGCAACTGCGACGGAGCGGCCAGAAGCCGCTGCTAGTCGCCGCCGACCCGCAGCGTGTGGCAGCGACCGAGCAGTTAACGACGCTCGGTCGCTCTCTCGATGTGCCCGTATACGCGCAGGACGGCAAGATAGACCCTGTCAAGGTCGTGCGTGAGTCATTCGCCGAGGCGCGCCGTCTGGGTAGCACCGTTGTTATCGTTGATACGTCAGGCTATAACAAGTTCTCGGAAGAAGCTGAGGAAGACCTCGAAGGCCTCCGTAAAGCCGCTTCGCCGCACGAGGTGATCCTCGTAGCCGATGCGATGACCGGCCAGGAAGCGGTCCACGCCGCCGAAGAGTTCCATAAGTCGGTTAATCTCACCGGCCTTATCTTGACCAAACTGGACGGTGACGCTCGCGGTGGCGCCGCGCTTTCGATACGCGCCGTCACTGGCATCCCGATTAAGTTCGTCGGCACGGGCGAGAAGTCAGATGCGCTAGAGCCGTTCCATCCCGACCGGTCGCCTCTCGCATCATCGGCATGGGCGATCTTATGACGCTCGCCGAGAAGGCGAAAGAGGCAATGGCCGAGGCCGAAGCCGAGAAGCTCACCCAAAAGGTGAAAAAGGGCACACTCACGCTCGAAGACTTCCAGGAGCAGCTTCAGCGGGTGCAGCAGATGGGGCCGTTGAACCAGATCATGCAGTTGATCCCGGGCATGTCTTCGGCGAAAGGCCGGGCTGCCCTCGAGTCGATGGACGAGAGCGTGCTGAAAAGGGCCGAGGCGATCATCAGTTCGATGACGACCGAGGAGAAGCGTAATCCCGATATCATCGATGGCAGCCGGCGACGGCGCATCGCGCGCGGTTCGGGTACCACGCCTCAGGACATCAATCAACTGCTGAAACAATACAACGAAGCAAAGCGTCTAATGCAAATGGTTTCCAGTGGGCGCAAACTTAAAATTCCCGCCCAGTGGATGGGGCGCATGTAGGCGTCTAGGAGGTTATAGTGCTAAAGATTCGCTTACAGAGAGTAGGCAAAAGAAAGCAGCCGTCTTACCGCATCGTGGTAGTCGAGGCCCGCACCCCGCGGAGTGGCGCATCGGTGGATACCATCGGTCACTACAACCCTTTAACAGATCCGCCGGCTGTGGTTGTCGATCAAGAGAAAGCCGCCAAATGGCTTAAAAATGGTGCGCAACCCTCCGAGGCTGCCGCCAAGATTCTGGCGCGCCAGGGGATATCGAAAGAGTCTACCGAACCGACAACTGAATAAAACAGCAAGAATGCCGATAAGTGTTAAGAGGTACTACATTCAAATGCGAGAAATGCAATGCGAGAAATGATCGAGTTTATAGCCCGTTCCATCGTCGAATTTCCCGACGAGGTACATGTGACCGAAGATAAAGATGGCGAGATGTTCGTTTACCATCTGCGGGTAGCCGAATCCGATATGGGAAAGGTGATCGGGAAGCAGGGGCGTATCGCCCAGGCGATGCGCACCTTGCTGAAAGTTGCCGCGATCCGTCGAGGTACCCGGGCGATCCTGGAGATCGGTTAGCTAATTAGCTAATAACAATGGAATGACGGCGTAGGAGTGGCATCTTCGGGGCAAGGCAGACGTAAGTCCGATCCTACGCCCGGTTACGTCACTATCGGTCGGGTAGGTGCCTCGCGTGGCCTGGGCGGCGAGTTCCGCGTTGAGCCTTTAACCGATTTTCCAGAGCGGTTCGAGGCGGGCCGTAGCCTCTACATCGAAACCCTGCGGTACATAATCGAAAGCGCCCGCTCTCTTCAAGGCAAGCTTTTCGTCAAGCTGTCCGGCGTCGACGATAAAGACGCCGCGGCTGGGTTACTCCATAAACTCGTCGAGATACCCGAAAGCGAGCTTACGCCACTCGCCGAAGGCGAGTACTATCGCTATCAGCTCATCGGCTTGCCTGTGCGAGCCACCACAGGCCTGCCTTTAGGTCGCGTGCAAGAGATCATCACCACCGGCAGCAACGACGTTTTAGTGGCTTATGGGATGATGGGCGAGGTCTTGCTTCCCATCACTGGGGATGTCATCAAGAAGATCGACCTCGAAGTTGGCTATATCGAGATCGAGATGGTGCCCGGCCTGATCGAGCCTAGCAAGCAGCGTCGGCCCACCAAAGACTACGGTCTCGGATAATTCCCACCCTTTGTTTTGGCTTCAACGATAAATAAAGACCATCGATAGCAAGGCTTGACATACTTTAATTCGATTGTTTACCATTGCCATACATACTGATAAGGCTGCGAAGGGGAGCACTAGAGGCTCCAATGGCTATAGAGAGCCGGGTGTACGCTGGAAACCTGGTAGTCAAGAGCATCGAACTCGCCCCCGAGCCGCCCGGTCGAACAGCCTTCGGCTATTAAGCGAAGGCCATATTAGATCGAGGACGATTAGCGCTCGTTAAAGCGCTCCGAGAGGTCCCCACCTCGGCGGGGACAAAAAGGGTGGTACCGCGGGAATTATACGATCCCGTCCCTCCAGGGACGGGATTTCTTAGTTAAGCCAGCAATCGAAGTTAGGGGAAAACATATGTCAGCTAGCGAAAACCGATCGCTCAAGAGCGACGTCGTGACGGGAGGACCTGAAAGGGCCCCGAACCGAGCTATGCTCTATGCCGCAGGCTTGCGGCCGGAAGATATCGGCAAGCCGTTGGTAGGTGTAGTTAGCAGTTGGAACGAGGCTACCCCCTGCAACTACCATCTAGACCGCCTGGCAGACAAGGTAAAAGAAGGTATTGCTGGCGTGGGCGGCGTTCCACGCGAGTTCACAACCATCGCAGTCTCTGATGGCATTTCGATGGGCCACGAGGGTATGCGGGCGTCGCTGGTAAGTCGCGAGGTCATCGCCGATTCCATTGAACTGATGATGCGAGCGCATGGTTACGATGCCATAGTCGGCATCGCGGGCTGCGATAAGAGCTTGCCCGGCACAGCGATGGCCATGGCGCGGCTGAACGTGCCTGCGGTCTTCGTTTATGGCGGCACCATCTTACCCGGCCGCTTTCAAGGTCGCGACGTGACGATCCAGGATGTTTTCGAAGGTGTCGGCGCGTACGCCGCTGGCCGTATGACCGCGGAAGATTTATATGAACTAGAGTGCAGCGCCTGCCCGACCGAGGGTTCGTGCGCCGGCATGTACACGGCGAACACTATGGCCTCTGCTATGGAGGCGATAGGCCTGGCCCTGCCCGGTAGCGCCGCAATTCCGGCCGTCGATAGAAAGATGGAAGAGGGCTGTATGCTGGCCGGCGAGGCAGCTCTTAGCCTCTTAACGCAGGGCATCAGGCCTAGCGATATTCTCACACCCGACGCCTCCATAACGCAATAACTATGGTTGTCGCTATAGGCGGCTCGACAAATGCCGTGCTTCACTTATTGTCGATAGCCCACGAGGCCGGCGTCGACTTAAGCATCGACGATTTCGACCGCATCAGTCGGCAGACGCCTCACATCGCCGATATGCGACCCGGCGGCCGCTATGTGATGCTCGATCTGTACCGAGTTGGTGGCGCTCCGCGCGCGATGAAGCCGCTGCTCGATGCCGGGCTGCTTAAGGGCGATGCCCTGACCGTGACCGGACGCACCTTACGCGAAAATCTGCAGGCTTTCCATTTCGACGACGACCAGGACGTGGTGGTTTCACTAGAAACGCCATTGGAGCCTACGGGGACGTTGGCGATCTTAAAGGGCAACCTAGCGCCGGAAGGCGCAGTGGTCAAGACCAGCGGCGTGAACAACCTTCAGCTTACCGGTCCGGCCCGCGTCTTCGACAGCGAAGAGGAGACCTTCGCGGCGGTATCTCGCCGCGAGATCGTGGCCGGGGACGTCGTAGTCATTCGCTACGAAGGGCCGAAGGGTGGCCCCGGCATGCGCGAGATGCTGGCCGTTACGGCGGCTCTCGTCGGTCAGGGGCTCGGCGACTCTGTAGCCCTGTTGACCGACGGACGCTTCTCCGGCGCAACTCATGGCCTTATGGCCGGCCACGTAGCGCCAGAGGCCGCGGTCGGAGGGCCGATAGCCCTAATCCAAAACGGTGACGTCATCACTTTCGATGCGGTAAACCGGCGCCTAGAAGTCGCCGTATCGCCGGAGGAGATGAGCCGGAGGCGGGCCGAGTGGGTTGTACCTTCGCCCCGTTATACGTCGGGGGCTTTGGCTAAGTATGCCCGGCTTGTATCTACAGCGGCGCAAGGCGCGGTGTGCGATTAAGTAAGACTATGGGAACATTTAAAGTGCAGATCGAAATAGGTGACCCAGAGGGTCAACGATTCGAGGCGGTTAGCGCTTTGGTGGATACCGGCTCTACTTATACGGTACTTCCACGCTCGTTCCTAGATGAGTTGGGAGTCCGGCCGCATACGAGGGCGCCATTTGTATTAGCAGATGAACGTCACGTAGATTACGAGATCGGGCGTACGTGGATAAGAATAAACGGTGAGGCGGAGATAGTGCTTGTTGTCTTCGGCGACGAAGGAGTGGAACCACTGCTTGGAGCCTTCACTTTGGAAGCATTCCGTCTGGCGCCAAACCCTATAAATGAAACCTTGATGTCTGTTCCAGGCTTGCTTAAGACGTTACAGGACATCTGACATAACAGGAGGTTAAGGGCCATGAAGCTCAGTGGAGCCCAAATAGTTTGTGAATCCCTCTTGCGCGAGGGTATCGAGCATGTCTTCGGTTACCCCGGAGGGGCTAATCTCCCCTTGTACGACGCTTTACCGCAATACCCACAACTCAAGCATGTGCTTGTACGACACGAACAGGCCGCGGCCCACGCTGCCGATGCTTATGCACGGGTGACCGGTAAGGCCGGCGTCTGTTTCGCTACATCTGGGCCGGGCGCGACGAACCTGGTCACCGGTATAGCGAACGCCTGGATGGACTCGGTGCCAATGGTTGCTATCACCGGCCAGGTGGTAAAGGCCCTTATCGGGCGCGATGGCTTCCAGGAGGCCGATATCACCGGCATTACCATACCGATAACCAAGCACAACTGGCTGGTACTGCGCGCAGAGGAGATCGCCGATACGATCGCCGAGGCGTTCCACATCGCAAACTCCGGTAGGCCCGGTCCGGTGCTCGTTGACATCCCGCGAGATGTTTTCCAGGAGCAAGTCGAGTTCCACTACCCAGAGAATGTCGATATTAAGGGCTATAAACCAACAACAGAAGGCCATCCTGCCCAGATAAAGAAGGCCGCACAGTTGATCGCCGATAGTAAGCGTCCGTTAATCCTCGCAGGCCACGGCGTCATCATCTCTCGCGCCTTCCAGGAGTTGAAGGAAGTGGCCGAGAAGGCGAATATACCTGTTATTACAACGCTGCTTGGTCTAAGCGGTTTTCCCGGCAGCCACCCGCTATACCTGGGCATGCCCGGCATGCACGGTATGTACTGGAACAACATCCTTATCGACGAAGCGGACCTGATAATCGGCGTAGGGATGCGTTTCGACGACCGCGTTACCGGGCGCCTGAAGGACTTTGCGCCCAACGCAAAGATCATCCACATCGATATCGACCCCGCCGAGATCGGCAAGAACGTCAAGACCGCCGTGCCGATCATTGGCGATGTGAAGCAGGTATTACGAGAACTGGTGGCCGAGATGAAGCCAGGCAGGCATGACGAGTGGATCTCACATACCCACGATCTGCGTGACGATCACCCGTCGATCACAATACCTGATACCGATCGCGTCCTCCCGCAGTTCGTCATCAAGTCGATTTACGAAGCGACGGCCGGCGAAGGTTACGTCATCACAGGCGTCGGCCAGCATCAGATGTGGGCCGCCCAGTACTATTGGAATGACAAGCCCAATAGCTTCATCACCTCAGGCGGCCTTGGCACTATGGGCTTCGAAGTGCCGGCGGCTATGGGGGCTCAGTTCGCCGCGCCTAACGACGTCGTTTGGTCGATCTGTGGTGATGCTGGCTTTCAGATGACGCTGCAGGAGCTAGCGACGATCGTCGAATACGAACTGCCTATCAAGTTCGCGATCATCAACAACGGTTACGCAGGCATGGTACGGCAATGGCAGGAGCTCTTCTACAAGAAGAACATCGTCGCCAGCCGCATGTTCAACCCAGACTTCGTCAAGCTCGCAGAGGCGTTCGGAGTGCTGGGCATGCGGGTGAATGATAAAGCACAGGTTAAGGGAGCTATCGACGTAGCGATGAGGCATCCGGGGCCAGTGGTCATCGACTTCCAGGTCGATGAGGAAGAGAACGTCTACCCGATGGTCCCGCCCGGAGCAAGCCTTGCAGAGACAGTTGACCTTCCCAAGCTGGAAGAGAGGCTGAAGGTTTAGTTATGCCTGGGACTATGCATACTATCGTTGCCTTAGTCGAAGATAAGCCAGGCGTCCTGAACCGTATCTCTAGTAAGTGGCGCCAGCGCGGCTTCAACATCGAGAGTCTAGCTGTTGGCCACTCGGAAGTGCCGGGGCTTTCGCGCATGACGTTTGTGGTGGATGCTAGTACGAATGACGTCGAGCAAGTGACGAAACAGCTTTATAAGGTCATCGACGTCGTGAAAATAACCGACATCACCCATGAGGCGATGATCACGCGCGAGATGGCGCTGATCAAGGTGCGAGCGACTCGCGACGTGCGCAGCCAGATCATCGAGATCGTGGACATCTTCCGCGCGAACATCGTCGACGCTAATCCGGAGTCGATCATCATCGAAGTGACCGGCGATGAAGAAAAAGTCGGGGCGATCTACGAGATGCTGAGCCCTTACGGAATTATGGAGATGGTGCGCACCGGCCGCGTAGCGATGGTTCGTGGTGGGGCCGTCACTGCCCCGCTGGACGGCCCCGTCGAAGGCCACGGGCACACCCCAAGGCCACATATCGGCCCGTACCAGGGAGATTAGTTAGGAGACATTGATGGCTAAAAGCTATTACGATAATAATGCAAACCTAGCGTTGCTGAAGGACAAGACCATCGGTATCATCGGTTATGGCAGCCAGGGTCACGCCCACGCGCTTAATCTTAAAGACAGCGGTTGCAACGTGATGGTTGGTCTGTACCCCGGCTCCAAGTCTTGGCAGCAGGCGGAGGCTCAGGGTTTGCAGGTTGCCAGCGTAGCGGAAGTCGCCGAGCGCGCCGACATCATCATGATGCTGGTGCCGGACACGATGCAGCGGCAGGTCTACAACGAAAGCGTCGCCCAGGGGCTTCGACCAGGCAAGATGCTTATGTTCGCGCACGGCTTCAACATCCACTTCGGCCAGATAGTCCCGCCGCCGGACGTCGATGTGACGATGATTGCCCCGAAAGCCCCCGGCCACCGCATGCGTGAAGTCTTCGTCGAGGGTGGTGGCGTTCCCGCCCTCATCGCCGTGCATCAAGATACGACGGAGGCTGCAAGGGATCTGGCGCTGGCGTACGCCAAGGGGGTAGGCAGTACAAAAGCCGGCGTTATTGAGACCACTTTCGCCGAAGAGACGGAGACCGACCTCTTCGGTGAGCAGACGGTGCTCTGCGGTGGAGTAACGGCGTTGATCAAAACGGCGTTCGAGACGCTGATCGAGGCCGGGTACCAGCCGGAGATCGCTTACTTTGAATGTATGCACGAGCTGAAGTTGATCGTCGACTTGCTCTACGAGGGCGGTATGGAATACATGCGTTACTCCGTTTCCGACACCGCCGAGTACGGGGACTACAGCCGCGGGCCGCGAGTTATCGACGAGCACGTGCGGCAGTCGATGAAGCAGATACTATCTGAGATTCAGAGCGGCGCGTTCGCCCGCGAATGGATCACGGAAAACATGGCCGGACGCCCCAGCTTCTCGCTGATGCGCAAGCGGAACGCCGAGCACCAGATCGAGGAAGTTGGCTCGGAACTGCGCGGCATGATGCCCTGGCTGAAGACGAAGAAATAATGGCTGCCCGGAAAATACAAATGAATTCCTCAGCAATAAAATCTCGTCTCCGGTACATACGTCTACAGTTAGCCCTTTTGGAAGCGGAAGTGAGCAAGGCCAGTCCCGAGGATAAGCTGTTGAAGTTTAAGGATTTAGAAGGTTTATGGGAGGGGAAAACACGATTCTCGTACGAGGAAATCAAGACCGCTCAGTACAAGGTGAAGGATTTCCCTGAATGACGTATGTAGTAGACACTCACGCTCTGATCTGGTTCTTGGAAAAAAGTGGTCGCCTTGGTTCTCAAGCGGGTATTGCGCTCAGGGACGACAAGGCGCAACTCGTAGTGCCTGCCCATAGTGTTGACAGAAGTGAAGCATTTAGCCAACCGTGGCCGGGTGGAAGTCACGCTAGAAAGAGTCATGAGATCCCTTAGCGAGGATATTCGTACCCAAATTTATCCCATTGATGAGCATGTGGTGCAGGCTATGCCAATATCTTTAGACATACGCGACGCTATGATTTACGGCACTGCCCTAATCTACCGAGACCTGCTCGATGAAGACGTGAAATTATTACCAGAGATCAGGCCATGGAAAGTGTCGGCGTCATAGAGACGGTTTGGTAGCCGTCTTTGTGCTTTGATCCTTCTTGGAGTAATCGCTTGCCAGTGGTAATTTTGAAAAAATTCCTCCCTTATCTCAACCTTTGATGGCCCTCCCCACCTGAAGGTAGGGAGAGGGCCGCACCACTGACCAACCTAAACTAAATTTCATCAAGGAGTTGAGGTAAGAGAATGGTTTCCATGGATAAGGTATTAATCTTCGATACGTCGTTGCGCGATGGTGAACAGTCGCCGGGCGTAGCTCTCAGCGCGCAGGACAAGCTCGAGATCTCGCACGCCCTTGCGCGTATGCGCGTTGACTTCATCGAGGCAGGCTTTCCGGCCTCATCCCCCGGCGACTTCGAGGCCGTTTCGCAGGTGGCTAAGGATGTGAAAGGCTCGGCTATCGCGGGCCTGGCTCGCGCTGTCGCTCGCGATATCGACGCCTGTTGGGAGGCGGTGAAGTACGCGGAGCACCCGCGCATTCACGTCTTTGTTTCCAGTTCGGATATCCAGATGTTGCACCAGCTTCAAAAGAACCGAGAAGAAGTGCTGGAGATGGCCCGTTCGATGGTCGCTCACGCGAAGCAGTATTGTTCCGACGTCGAGTTCAGCCCGATGGACGCGACTCGCTCCGAGCCGGAATACGTCTACCGCATGCTCGAGGAGTGCATAGAGGCCGGCGCAACCACCGTCAATATTCCCGATACAGTAGGCTATGCGATCCCGGAGGAATTCGGCGAGTTCATCCGCAATATCCGCGAGAACGTATCCAATATACACAAGGCCGTCATCTCCGTGCACTGCCACAACGATCTCGGCCTATCGAGCGCGAACAGTTTGTCAGCGGTCATTAACGGGGCGCGACAGGTGGAGTGCTGCGTCAATGGAATCGGCGAGCGAGGCGGCAACGCCGCGCTCGAAGAGGTAGTAATGGCTATCAAGACGCGCGGCGATCTCTTCGGCGTGTCGACGAACGTAGATACTACCCACATTTCGAGGGTCAGCCGGCTTATGTCGCAACGAACGGGAATGATGGTCCAGCCGAACAAGGCTATCGTTGGCGCCAATGCGTTCCGTCACCAGTCTGGTATCCACCAGGACGGCATCATCAAGCTGCGTGAGACGTTTGAGATCATCGATGCTCGCGACATCGGGCTGACTCGCGGCGGACTGATCGTTCTGAATAAGAATTCCGGGCGTCATGGACTAAAGTCCCGACTCGAAGAGATCGGCTACGAGATTACCAACGAAGAGCTAGACCGCGTCTTCGTCGCCTTTAAAGAACTCGCCGACAAGAAGGGCGAGATCGACGACCGTGACCTCGAAGCGCTGGTCTCAGAAGAGCGCCGCACGGTGGAAGAGGCGTATAAACTCGACCTCTTGCAAGTGTCGTGTGGTAACCAGCTTTTGCCCACGGCCACCGTACGGCTGCTGGGGCCGGAGAACCAGGAGATGGCAACTACGGCGACGGGCACGGGGCCGGTCGATGCTTCGTTCAAGGCTATCAATAGCTTGATCGATCTGCCTAACGAGTTGGTCGAGTACAACGTCAACAGCATCACTGAAGGCATCGACGCACAGGGCGAAGTTACAGTACGCCTCGAAGCCGACAGTCGCACCTTCGTCGGCCGCGGTGCTGACACCGACATCATCGTCGCCTCCGCGAAGGCGTACCTCGACGCTCTGAATAGGTTGCTGGCTTCGCAAGGCCGTAAGGAAGCCGTCGCAACAACGCCGTAAGGAAGGAAGAAGGAAGTAGGTAGAAGGAAGAAAGGTGCAGGGTAATCTTCCCTCTTCCTTCTACCTGCTTCCTCTATCATGATTCGCGGCTCGTTCTCGCCAGCGAAAGACGAAGAGGTACTTGCCTTAACGCGACGCCATCCCTTCTTCCTGTACTCGAAGATGGCGTTCGTCGCTGCGGTGGTGGTCCTCCCGCTGGTCGCAATGTGGTACTTGATCGTTCGTTTCGGTTCGATTGGGGACGATAGCCAGCAGTGGGTACTCGTCACGCTGAGCGCGGTCTGGCTGGCCTACTGGGTATTTCGCTTCATTTTCATTCGTTATCGCTATGAGAACGAGGCATGGCTGGTGACCGATCGGCGGCTGGTTCACGTTTTC